>JAPOXB010000031.1 GCA_026707335.1 Chloroflexota bacterium | reverse complement strand
CGTTCCCCCTCTCCATCGTCCAGATGGAGAGGGGGACAGGCCTGTCCTGAGCGGCGCCGAAGGGGGGTGAGGTCCGGGCGCTGCGGAGAAAAAAACGCGCTGGGGCCTGAAGCGAGCGGGCGGGCGGTCCGGAGGCGCCGAGGTGCGCGGGGCCGCCTAGATGGCGGCGGCGGCCGCCTTCTTCTTGCCGAACTTCTCTTGACCCGGCGTGGGCTTGTCGTCCGGGTAGTACTGCTTCTTGAGGAACTCGCGCTCGGGGAAGATGTGCACGGCGTCCCAGCCGCAGGAGTCCTCGCACAGCCGGCAGCCGGTGCAGTTCTTCTCGATCACGACGGCCTGACCAAAAAAGTCCGTCGCGCCGGGGGTGTGATCGAGCACCAGGGCCTCGAACGGGCAGACGTTGATGCAGATCTCGCAGCCGGAGCCGATGCAGAGATCCGAGTCGACCACCGCCTTGGGCCACTCCTTCTTGGGGAACTTGCGGCAGAGGTCGCCCACCTCGTCGAGGATCGCCTCGACCGGGCAGACCGCGCCGCAGGCGCCGCACTCGATGCAGAGCACCGGGTCGATGTAGTGGATCACGTTGCGCTCGCCGTAGATGGCGTTCGTCGGGCAGCGGTTCACGCAGGCCGTGCAGCCGATGCAGTTCTCGACGATCTCGTAGGTCACGTGTGTTCCCTGCGCTGCGCGACGATCCCGCGCCCGTGCGCGCCCCGATCGGGGGCGACGGCGTCAGTATAGTCGCCGGCCCGTTGGCGACAATTCGCCGCCGCCGGCTCATTCCCGTGGAGAGCGGGGGGAACCCAACGTCCCCCTGCGCCGTCAGGTGTTACGATCGCGGTGGTCGGCGGAATCCACCGAATGATCGTGGCGGAACGTCGGGCAACCATGCGCAAACCTCTTCTCCTTCTCACCTGCGGGATTCTGATCGCGGCCGTCGCATCGGCCGGCTGCCTCTGGGGCGGCGACGACGAAGAACCCGATGCCCAGGCCGCGGAGCAAACCGTGGCCGAGCAGTCGGGCCAGGAACAGCCCACCGAAGAGCAGCCCGCCGAGGCGCAGGCCGCCGGGGAACAGCCTCAGCAGGCCGAGCCCGCCGCGGCGGCGCAGGACCAGTCGCAGGCCCAATCGCAGGCCGACGCCCAAGCCGCGCCGGCCGCCCAAGACCCGGCCGCTGACGAACCGGCCGCCGAGGAGCAGGCGCAGACGCCCGTCCGGCAGCCGGCTCGCGAACCGGACCAGCAGCCGTCGGCCGACGAGCAGGCAGCGGCGGAAACGCCCGCGCAGGAAGAGGCGCCCACCCAGGAGGAAGCGCCGGCGCAGGAAGAGACGCCGGCCCAGCAGCCCGCCGCGGACGCGGACACCACGGATGCCGCCGCCGAGACCGAGGCGGAGCCCGCGCCGGAGCCGGAGCCCGACCTGCCGCCCAACCACCTCGTCTACGGCGGCGAGATCCGCTCCAGCGTGATCACGCCCGACGAGCCGGCGCAGTTCCGCTTCGAGGGCGCCGAGGGCGACCTCGTCCGCGTGCGCGTGGACGGGCTCGGCGACATGGACCCGGTGGCGACGCTGCTGGAGCCCAACCGCGCCGAGATCGCCAGCAACGACGACGAGAGCATCGCCAACCGCGACTCGCTGATCATCGCCACGCTGCCCTCGAGCGGGCTGCAGGTGATCCGCGTCGCCCCGTACGGGACCGCCTACGCCGGCGAGTTCATCGTGAGCGTGGAGTTGCTGGAGGCGGAGGACGTGGACGAATCGCGGATCGTCGCGATCGGGGAAGACGTGCAGGGCCGGCTCCACTCGGCCAACGACTTCGACACGTTCGAGTTCACGGGCGAGGCCGGCCAGGTCGTGCGCATCCGCGCCGACGGCGAGATCGGCGCCGACACGTTCCTGGAGTTGTTCGGCCCGGACGGCACCTTCCTCGCGCTCGACGACGATTCCGGCCACGCGCTGGACGCGGAGTTGACGGTGACGTTGCCGGAGAGCGGCCAGTACCGCGTCGATGTCCGGCCCGCGGTCGTGGGACGTCCGGGCGGCGAGCGGCATCGCATCGGCGACTACGTGCTCAGCATCGTCTCGCCGCCGCCGGCGCCCCTCGCGGCCAGCGGCGATACGGCAACCCAACTCTCCGCCCTGGCCCTGACCTACCTCGACGCGATTCAGACGGGCGACGCGATCACCATCTTCGCCCTCGCCGGACCCGAGCAGATCGGCCAGACCGGCTGGAAGAGCGCCGACGACGTGCCGCGCGACCTCTCGCGCCTCCAGGACACCGTGACCGCCGGCGCCCTCGGCGAGGCCACGGCCGTCGTCGAGGGGGAGCGCGCGCGGGTGACCGTCGCGCTCACGATCCCGGGCGTGGAAGCCGTGCAGAGCCTCCAGGTCGATGCGACCAACGTCAACGGCCAATGGCTGGTGGACTTCGTCCTGCGCCCCATCCCCGTGGCCGAGGACGACGCGGCCTAACGACCCGCGGCCCGCCCGGCTCAGCCCGCAGCCGGCGTCCGCTCGGCGATGCGCTCGGCTACGTAGTCCAGCATCGCCGGGACGGCCTGGTGGGCCGAGGCCAGCGCCGTGACGACCAGGTCGGCGCCGTTGACGTTGTCGCCGCCGGCGAACACGCCCGGCTGCGACGTCCGCCCCGCCGGGTCGACGACGATCTGCCCCCAGTCGTCGACCACCACGCCCGATTCGGGGCCGAGCAGCTCGGGATCCACGCTGTAGCCCACCGCGACCACCACCGCGTCGGCGTCGATGACGAAGTTGGAGCCCTCGATCGGCGAGGGGCGGCGGCGGCCGCTCTCGTCGGGCTCGCCCAACTCCATGCGCACGCACTCGACGGCGCGCACCGCCCCGTCGCGCCCCAGCAGCCGCACGGGCGTCGTCAGGTACTCGAAGTGGACGCCCTCCTCGCGGGCGTGCCGGCGCTCCTCGACGCGGCCGGCCATCTCGTTCTCGCTGCGGCGGTAGAGCAGCGTCACGTGCTCCGCCCCCAGCCGGACGGCGGATCGCACGCAGTCCATCGACGTGTCCCCACCACCGACGACGACCACGTGCCTGCCGACGTACGGCTTCTCGCGCTGTCCGGCGGGCAGGTCCTCCGGGGGCAGGTTGGCGCGCACCAGGAAGTCGGTCGCGCTGGACACGTGCATCAGTTCCTCGCCGGGCAGCCGCAGTCGGCGGCCGGCCCCGGCGCCGTGCGCCAGGAAGACGGCGTCGAAGGCGCGCAGCGCGTCCCAGCTCACGTCGCGCCCCACGCGCACGCCGGTGCGGAACTCGACGCCGGCCTCGCGCAGCGACTCGATCTTCTCGTCGACGATGCTCTTGGCCGACTTGAAGTTGGGGATGCCGTAGCGCAGCACGCCGCCCGCGCTGGGCCAGACTTCGAAGACGGTCGCGTCGTGCCCGGCCCGCCGCATCTGCTCCGCGACGGCCAGACCCGCGGGCCCGCTGCCCACCACCGCCACCCGCCCGCCGCTGGCGTGGCTGGGCGCCGGGACGGGGAAGCCCCCGCGCTGCCGGCGGTCCCAATCGGCCACGAAGGCCTCCAGCTTGCCGATCGCGACGGGCTTCGCGTTCTTGCCGACGACGCAGTGACCCTCGCAGAGTTGCTCCTGCGGGCAGAGGCGGCCGCACAGCTCGGGCATCTCGCTGGTGGCGCGGAAGATCGCGGCGGCCGGCGCGATGCGGCCCAGCTCGAGTTGCGCCAAGGCGCCGGGGATGTCGTTGCCGATCGGGCAGGCCGCGACGCAGGGCTCGGCGGGGCACTGGATGCAGCGCTGCGCCTCGAACATGGCCGGCTCCGGCGTATAGCCGTAGTAGACCTCGTCCCAGTTGTGGACCCGTTCGGCGGGGAGTTGCTTCGTGACGTGGTGGGGCGGAATGCGCAGCCGCGCCTTGCGGTCGATCGGCGGCATGTCGCGCCGGGCGGGCGCCTTCGGCCGGGGCTGGCGGGTGCGCTGCCCGCCGGCGGATGGGGCGGTCATCGACGGATCTCCTCCGTACAGTGATACGCAACCAGCCGGCCCATGGCTCCTCTCCGGCCCAGCGCCTCTTCCCCAGCCTAGGCGGCTGCTAGCCTCCCGGCGATCGTGGAGGCAGTCGTGGAGACAGAAGAGGCCGCCCGCCTGCGCGCACTCGCCGCCGACTTCGCCGCCCGCGCCGGCGGCGCGGACGCCGACGTCGATCTGGCGGACTGCGCGCTGCGCGTCGGCCGCATCGGCGAGGCCGGCCTCGACGTCGCCGGGGCGGCCGCGCAACTCGACGCCCTCGCGCACGAGGCGGAACCCCGGCTGCGCGGAGCCGCGCCCGGCCTCCGGGCCGACCGGCTGGCCGCCTTCCTCTTCGACGACCTGGGCTTCCGCGGCAACGCCGACGACTACTACGACCCGCAGAACTCCTACCTGCACCGCGTGATCGAGCGCCGCCTCGGGCTGCCCATCACCCTCTCGATCCTGCTGATCGAGGTCGGGCGGCGCCTGGGCCTCACCATCGAGGGCGTGGGCGCGCCGCAGCACTTTCTCGTCCGCGTCACCGCCGATGCGGAAGCGGAGGGCGTCCCGCGCTACCTCGATCCGTTCCACGGCGGGCGAGAGATCGACCTGGACGCCCTGCGCGACGACATGGCCCGGCGCCTCTCGGCGGGGAGGCCGGCGGCGCAAACGGGCTCCGGCGCGGCGGAGTTGTTCCTCAGCGCGGTGACCAAGCGGCAGATCCTGGCTCGCGTGCTCCAGAACCTCAAGCTCGCCGGCTCGCGGCGGCGCGACTTCGCCACCGCCCTGGGCGCGGCGGAACATCTCGTGGCGTTGACGCCGTGGGCGCTCGACGAGATCCGCGACCGCGGGCTGATCGCGGCCCAGCTGGGCCTCAGCGACGTCGCCCTGCGCGATCTGCGCACCTACCAGGAGCAGCAGCCGCGGGCGCCCGACGCCCTGCAGGTCGCGCACGTCGTCGAGCAACTGGAGCGCGACATGCCTGGGGATCGCCCCCGCTGAGTCCTCCGGTTGTGGCGCGCCATCCGTTGTGCTACCCTATCGCGCGACTGCTAGCGGGAATCATTCATCGTAGCCCCAAAGGCAGTCGGCGGACTTATTTCACGGTTATTGGAGTTGTTCGACAGGGGACCATCATGACTGCACCCCACGCGGCGGGTGGCGTGATTGCGACGCCATTCCAGTGGCAGCGTTCGGCTAGTCCGTTCGAGTTCACGCAAGACCATCTCGAGTACGTCACCGAACCCGGCCCATCGTTCCGGGACATCACGGAGGACGTCCAACGCGTCGTCGATGCGTCGGGCCTGCGCTTCGGGCAGGTCACGATCTTCTCGATGCACACGACGGCCGCGATCCGGCTGCAGGAGCATGAGCCGCTGCTGCTCGAGGATCTCAAGGACCTGCTCCGCCGGATGGCGCCGCCCGATCGGTACTACCGCCACAACGACTTCTCGATCCGCACGGTGAACATGCACCCGAACGAGCCGGAGAACGGCCACAGCCACTGCCAGCACATGCTGCTCAGCACGAGCGAGACGGTGCCCCTGGTCGATGGCGGCCTGCACCTCGGCGAGTGGCAGAGCATCTTCCTGGTGGAACTCGACGATTCGCGCCGGCGGCGGGTGGCGATCAACATCATCGGCGCGCGCGGCGAGTAGGCCCCGCAGGGCCGCCGCTTACGGACTCACCTCGGACCGGGCCGATCCGATCGCAGCGTGGCGGGATCGGTGGGCGTCGGCGCGTTGAACGCGTCGTCGTACAGGGCGGCGACGGCGCGCCGGGCGTCGTCGGCGAACTGCGTGTATCGGCGCACGAACTCCGCGCCCTCCGCCGTCAGACGCGAGCCGCCCCCGCCGGCGCCGCCGGCCTCGCTCTCGACCAGCGGCAGGCCCAAGTGGCGCTCCAACTCCCGCACCTTGCCCCAGGCCCTCCGGTAGCTCAGGTCGAGGCGCTGGGCGGCGGCGGAGAGCGACCCCGTCTCGGCGATGGCGCTGAGCAGGCGCGCGCGGTAGTCGCTCATCGCCAGGCGGTCATCGTGCTCGAGCCAGAGCTTGCAGCGCGGTTCCACGGAGCCCCCTCTCGCCAATCCTAGCCCGCGCGCGTCCATATACTGCACCCAGCCGGGACGCCGCGGCCGGCAGGCCGCTGCCGAGTCGCCGCTACCGGGGAGGCCAGCCGTGACGGTCGATCCGCCCCCCGCCGATCCGTTCCGACTGCCCGCCGCCCAGAGCACGGCCGCGGCGCGCGCGATCGCGGAGCGGATCCGCGCGCACGGGCCGATCAGCTTCGCCGAGTTCATGGACTCGGCGCTCTACGACCCCCGCCACGGCTACTACCGCCGCAGCCGTCCCAGCGTCGGCCGCGACGGCGACTTCCTCACCAGCCCCGAGTTGCATCCGCTGTTCGGCTACGCGATCGCGGCGCTGGCGGCGTCCGACTGGGACGCCCGCGGCCGCCCCGCCGCGTACACGCTGTGCGACATCGGCCCGGGCACGGGCGCCCTGATCGACGCGGCCTTCGGCTGGGCCGGGGCGCGGCGCCCCGATTTCGCCGCGGCGCTGCGCGGCGTGCTCGTCGAACCGGACGGCGCGGCGCGCGCGCGTCAGCGAGAGCGGCTGGGCGGCTTCGCCGCGCGGCTGACTTGGTCCGCCGGCATCGAAGAGGCCGCGCCACTGCGCGGGCTCGTCGTCGCGAACGAGCTGCTCGACGCGCAGCCGGTGCATCGCCTGCGCTGGTCGGGCGACGCCTGGGAAGAGCTCTGCGTCGGCCTGACGGACGATCGGTTCCACGATGTCGCGAGGCCGCTGGACGACGCGTCGCTGCTGGAGCCGCTGGTCGCGATCGCGCCGCGCGAGGGACAGGTCGTGGAGGTCTGCCCGGGCGTCGCGCCGCTGGTCGGGGCGATCGCCGCGGCCGTGGCCGAGGGCCTCCTGCTGTTCTTCGACTACGGCGACCGGCGCGAGCGGCTCTACGCCCCCTGGCGCACCCAGGGCACGCTGATGAGCTTCCACCGGCATGTCCCCGGCGACGACCCGTACATCCGCGTCGGCGAGCAGGATCTGACCTGCCACGTGGACATCGACGCGGTCGCGGAGGCGGCGCGCCGGGGCGGCCTCCACGCCTATCCCGCGCGCTCGCAGGCGGAATGGCTGGCGGCGATGGGAGCGACGGCGCTCTCGCCCGTCGCGGAGGCCGGCGGCGGCGCCGACCTCGACGCGCACCTGGAACGCCGGCGGGCCGCGCAACTGCTCGGCGACGCGGGCGGCCTGGGCCGCATCCAAGTCCTCGGCTTCGCGAAGGGGATGGCGCCGCCGGTCGTGGGCCTGGAATCGCCCGTCCGCGCCGCCGCCGGGTCGTCATGACGCCGATCGAAGCCGGGGCGCCGCTGCCCGACCTCACCCTCGACGGGCCCCACGGCCCCGTCCGCCTGCACGACGCCGCCGCGCAGGGGCCGCTCATCATCGCCTTCTACCAGGAGGACGCGACGCCCGTCTGCACGGCCCAACTCGGCGCCTTCCGCGATGACTTCGACCTGATCGCCGAGGCGGGAGCACGCCTCGTCGCGATCAGTGCCGACGATCGCACTTCCCAAGGACGCTTCCAGGCCGCGCAGTCGTTCCCGTTCCCGCTCCTCAGCGACGCCGGGCTGGACGCCGCGCGCGCGTTCGGCGTGGTCGACGATTCCGGCCGGCGCAGCCTGCGCGCGGTCTTCGTGAGCGGTCCGTCGCTGACGATCGACCTGGCGATCCCGTACTACCACCCGGCCAACCCGAACCAGTTTCCGGCCGTCTTCGAGGCGATCGGCCTCGACTTCGGCTAGCGTGGCGGCCCATCGCGCGCGCCCGGGTCGGCGTAGACTCATCAGCATGAGCGCGGACGATCCCAGCCCGGCCGGTCCGACCCTCGACGACGGCGCCTACAACGCCATCGTGATCGATCACTTCCGCAACCCCCGCAACGCCGGGACGCTGATGGACGCGAACGCCATCGGCGAGGAGCGCAACCCCGTGTGCGGCGACCACATGCGCCTGATGCTGCGCATCGAGGACGGCGTGATCGTGCGGGCGTCCTTCCTGACCCGCGGCTGCGGCGCGGCCATCGCGACCAGTTCCGTCGCCACGGAGATGCTGACCGGCCGGCCGGTCGAGGCCGCGCGCGGACTGACGCGGCAAGACTTCGTCGCGGCCGTGGGCGGGCTGCCCAAGAGCAAGGTCCACTGCTCGGTGCTGGCGGCGGGCGCGCTCAAGAAGGCCCTCGCCGACTACGCCGGCTGACCATGCCGCCGCCCGCCCCGCTGGAGATCCCCCCCGACGTGACCCTGCACGCGCTGTCCGGCAGCCCCGGTCTTCCCGCCGCCCTGCAGCAGGCGCTGGCGGCGTCGTGCGCGGGCGGCGCGGGGGCGCTGCCGCTCGCGGACGCGCTGGCCGGCCCCGAGCCGCGCCTCGCGGCCACGTTGATCGCGCTCGACGCCCGGCTGCGAATCGGCGCGGCGACGGTCTCGCTGGAGGACTGCCTGACCGTTGACGGCCGCATCGTGCCGCGCCCGGGGGAGACCGTCGGCGCCGTCGTGGTTCCGGCACATCACGGGATCTCGTGCTACCACGAGGAGCCGAACCTCGCGTTGGGCCTCGCCGCCGTGGGCAGCCTGACCGGCCCCGGCGACCTCGCCCGCGTGACCGACCTCCGCGCCGTCTGGTGGGGGGTCGCGCCCACGCCACTCATCGCGCATCAGCTCGCCGGGGCGCTCCAGGGCCGCCGGCCAACGCCGCTGCTGATCGGCCTCGCGGCGCAGACGGCGCGCGGCGAGGTGCAGCCGGCGGGCGCTGGCGCGGAACTCGACGCCGCACGCCTGGACGCCGTCGAGCGGCTCTGCCGCGACACCCTCGGCGCGCTGTTCGGGGCCGCGCCCGCCGAGGGCGGCTGAGGCGTATCCTCGGCTCCGCGCGGCCCCGCTGCCGAACCCGAAAGGGGACACGATGCAGATCGGGCTCTCGGTGACCTCCGCCCACCCCCGCGGGGACGCCGCCACGTCGGCGCGCTGGGTCGTCGAGCGGGCCGCCGCAGCGCGCGCCGCCGGCTTCGCCTCGTTCTCCCTCGGCGACCACCACGCGACGCCGCGGCCCTACCTGCAGAACGTCCCCATGCTGGCGCGCTGCCTGCCGGAATTGGGCGAGATGCGGGTCATCCCGCTCTTCCTGCTGCCGCTCTGGCACCCGGTCCTGCTCGCGGAGCAGCTGGGCACGCTGGCCGCCATCGCGGCGGGCCCGCTCGACTGCATCCTTGCCGTCGGCGACGGGGAGGAGCAGTTCGCGCCCTTCGGCGTGCCGTTGTCGGAGCGCCGCGACCGCATGGAGGAGGCGGTCCCCCTGCTGCGCCGCCTGCTGACCGAGGAGCGCGTCACGCACGAGGGCCGCTACTGGCAGTTGTCGGACGTCACGGTCAGCCCGCGGCCGCCGCGGTCGCCGCGCTTCTGGATCGGGGCCAGCGCGCGGGTGGCCGTGCGTCGCGCCGGGCGCGTCGGCGACGGCTGGCTGGCGGCGCCGGGCGCGACCAGCGCCCAACTCCGCGACCAGCTCGCCTGGTACCGCGAGGCGGCGGACGGCGAGGATCGCCTGGCCGAAGTCGAGACCTTCCCCATCCGCCGCGACGTCTACATCGGCGCCAGCGACGCCGAAGCGCGAGCCACCGCCGCGCCCATCATCGAGCGCGGCTACCGCGGCTTCGACCCCGAGGTACTGATCGTGGGCGGGCCGGAGACCGCCATCGCCCGGCTGCGCGAGTTGGAGGGCATGGGCTTCGACCACACCCTCATCCGCTTCCTGCCCGTGGGCCAGGAGGCGATCCT
Source organism: Chloroflexota bacterium (assembly GCA_026707335.1). Classification (GTDB taxonomy): domain Bacteria; phylum Chloroflexota; class Dehalococcoidia; order Bin125; family Bin125; genus TK10-74A. The sequence goes on along the minus strand of JAPOXB010000031.1, from coordinate 473 downwards.
GGAGTCGATCGCGCGAATCGGCCGGGACGTGATCCCGGCGCTGCGATGACCGCCGCAGTCGCCGCGATCGTGCTCGCCGCGGGCGAATCGCGGCGCATGGGCCGCGCCAAGGCGCTGCTCGACTGGGACGGCAAGCCGCTGCTGCAACACCAGATCGACGAACTGTCGGCCGCCGGATGCGAGCCGATCGTCGTCGTGCTGGGCCATGACGCGGATCGCATCGCCGCCGGGATCCGCCGCGACGGCGGCTGCCGGGTCGTCCACAACCGGGAGTACGCCTCGGGGCGCGCTTCGTCGCTCCGGGCGGGCGCCGACGCGCTGCCGGACGACGCCGCGGCGGTCGTCGTCGCCAGCGTCGATACGCCGCTCCGAAGCGCCACGGTGGGAGCGCTGATCGAGGCCTGGCGCGGCCGAGCGGACCCCGGCGCGATCATCGTGCCGCGCCACGCGGGCCGGAACGGCCACCCCAGCCT
>JAPOXB010000105.1 GCA_026707335.1 Chloroflexota bacterium | reverse complement strand
GGCCCGACAGCGGCTTCCCGGCCCCCCAGTTCGGCTACTACTGCGGCGTCGGCGCGGACGAGGTCTTCGGCCGGCCCATCGTGGAGGCGCACACGGACGCCTGCATCGAGGCGGGGCTGCACATCGCCGGCACCAACGCCGAGGTGATGCCCGGCCAGTGGGAATTCCAGATCGGCGCGGTGGCCGCGCCGCAGGTCGCCGACGAGCTCTGGGTGGCCCGCTACCTGCTCTACCGCGTGGCGGAGGAATTCGACGTCACGGCGACGCTCGACCCCAAGCCCGTGCGGGGCGACTGGAATGGGGCCGGGGCACACACCAACTTCTCGACCGTGGCGATGCGCGAGAACTACGACGCCTGCATCGCGGCGGCCGAGGCGCTCGCGGCGAACGCCCCCCTGCACATCGAGAACTACGGACACGGGGTGCAGGAGCGCCTGACCGGTGAGCACGAGACCGCCCGCTACGACCAGTTCAACTACGCGGTGTCCGACCGCGGCGCCTCGGTGCGGATCCCCTGGCAGGTCGAGAAGGACGGCAAGGGCTACATCGAGGACCGCCGGCCGAACGCGAACATGGACCCCTACGTCGTCACGCGGCTGATCATCGACACGGTCTGCAGCGCGGCGTCCTGAGCCCGGCAGGCGGGCGCGGGCCCGCCGCGGTCGCCGTCCCGGCGTCTGGAGGCGGAGATGGTCGCCGAGACCACGGAATACGTCATCGCCTCCGCCCGAGAGGCGGACGTCAAGTTCATCCGCCTCTGGTTCACCGACATCCTGGGGTCGCTGAAGTCGTTCGCGATCACGATCGGTGAGTTGGAGGCCGCGCTCGAGCAGGGCATGAGCTTCGACGGCTCGTCGATCGAGGGCTTCGCCCGCGTCGACGAGTCGGACATGATCGCGCGGCCCGACCCGTCGACCTTCGTCGTGCTGCCCTGGCGGCCGCAGCAGCAGCGCGTCGCGCGCATGTTCTGCGACGTCTACATGCCCGACGGCTCCCCCTTCGAGGGCGACCCGCGCTACGTGCTGCGCCGCCAGCTCGAGCGCGCGGCCGAGGCCGGCTTCACGTTCTACGTGGGGCCGGAGCTGGAGTGGTTCTACTTCAAGGCGCCCGACGACCCGGAGCCGCTCGACGCCGGCGGCTACTTCGACCTGACGCCGCTCGACACGGCCAGCGACCTGCGCCGCGAGACGGTGCTGATGCTCGAGGAGATGGGCATCGCGGTGGAGTACAGCCACCACGAGGTGGCGCCGTCGCAGCACGAGATCGACCTGCGCTACACCGACGCGCTGACGATGGCCGACGCGACCATGACCTACCGGCTGGTGGTCAAGGAGATCGCCATCAAGCACGGCGTGCACGCGTCGTTCATGCCCAAGCCCCTGACGACCGAGAACGGCAGCGGCATGCACCTCTATCAGTCGCTCTTCCGGGGCGACGAGAACATGTTCTTCGCCGAGGAGGCGCCGGCCCGCCTGTCGCCGCTGGCGGGGCACTACATCGCCGGGCTGCTGCGGCATGCGCGGGAGTTCACGCTGGTCACGAACCAGTGGGTCAACAGCTATAAGCGCCTGCGGGCGGGCTACGAAGCGCCGGTCTACCTGACCTGGGCGACGCGCAACCGCAGCGACCTGATCCGCGTGCCGGAGTACCAGCCCGGCCACGCCAAGGCGACGCGCATCGAGTACCGCGCGGCCGACTCGGCCTGCAACCCCTACCTGGCCTTCGCGGTCATGCTGGCGGCCGGCCTGAAGGGGATCGAGGAGGGGTACGAACTCCCCGCCCCCACCGAGGAGGACGTCTTCCTGCTCGACGCGCCCACCCGGCGGGCCCGCAAGATCGAGGTCCTGCCCGCCTCCCTGGGGGAGGCGATCGACCTCTTCGCCGCCAGCGACCTCATGCGGGAGACGCTGGGGCAGCACGTGTTCGAGAGCATTCTGGCCAACAAGCGCATCGAGTGGGACGCCTACCAGGCGCACGTCACCGACTTCGAGCGCGAGCGCTACCTGCCCATCCTCTAGTTCGCATTGGAAGGCCCGCCGTCGGCGGGCGGGGGCGCGGCTACAGCCCGGGGAACAGCATCGCCGTCGAGGCGTCGATCGCCTTGAAGAGCGGCGCCGGGTAGAGCCCGACCAGGAAGACCGCGCCGGTGAGCACGGCCAGCGCGCCCATCATGGGCGCCGGCACCGAGAAGCGGCCCGTGTCGTCGCCCTCCGGCTTGTAGAGGTACATCTGCTTGATGACCATCAGGTAGTAGTAGAGCGACACGAAGGAGACGGTGACGCCGATCACCGCCAGCCAGAGGTGCCCGTTGCTGGCCGCCACCTGGAAGATGACGAACTTGGTCGCGAAGCCGGCGAAGAGCGGCATCCCGGCCAGGGAGAACAGCGCGATCGAGAGCAGCAACGCCAGCATGGGCTGCCGCTCGGCGAGCCCGCGCAGGTCTACGATGTCGTCCTTGCCGGTGCGGTTGTAGAACGCGATCAGGGCCGTGAAGACGAGCACGTTGGTCGCCACGTAGCCCAGCAGGTGCAGCACCAGGGCCGTGGCGGCGTCCTGCGACTCGGCCAGTGAGCCGGCGTCGAGCGCGACGATGCCGATCAGCAGGTAGCCCACCTGCCCGATCGACGAGTAGGCCATCAGGCGCTTCATGTTCGTCTGGCGCAGCGCGACCAGGTTGCCGGTGATCATCGTCAGCGCGGCGATGACGGCGATCAGCCACGACCACTCGGCCGCGGCCGGCAGCAGCGCCTCGGAGAACAGGCGCAGGAAGAAGGCGAAGGCGGCGGCCTTGCCGGCGGCGCTCAGGAAGGCGGTGATGGGCAGCGGCGCGCCCTGGTAGGCGTCGGGCGTCCACTGGTGGAAGGGCACGGCCGACACCTTGAAGCCCAGCCCCGCGACGATCAGCACCAGCGCCACGATGATCGCCGGGCGAACGTCGCCCGGGATGGGCAGGGCGCTGTCGATGGTCGCGGCGCTGAAGTTGCCCAGCTGCTGGGCGATGTTGCGCCCCGCCTCAATGCCGTCGGGCTCGATGGCGCTGTAGGTCGTCGTGCCGGTGACCCCGTAGAGGATGCTCAGCCCGTAGAGGAACAGCGCCGAGGAGAAGGCGCCCAGCAGCAGGTACTTGAGCGAGCCCTCGTTGGAGAACGGGTTGAGCTTGTTGAAGCCGACCAGGATGTAGAGGCTGAACGACATCAACTCCAGCGACAGGTAGGCGGTGATCAATTCGCGCGAGGCGGCGAGCAGCATCATGCCCAGCGTCGCGAACATGATCAGGCCGTAGAACTCGCCGTGATGGCGCAGCCGGTCGCCGGCGAACTGCACGCCGGCCAGGATCGCGAAGGCGGCGATGCCCAGGAAGAAGACGCGGAAGAGGACCGTGTAGTTGTCGACCGCCAGCACGTTGGCGAAGTCGTCGTTGACGTTGATGTAGAAGACCGCCGTCAGCACCAGCAGCACGACCAGCCCGGCGGCCGACAGGTAGCCCCAGACCTCCTGGGGGACGCGGCGGAAGATCAGCGCCCCAGCCACGATGAGCGTGGCGAAGCTCGCCAGCACCAACTCCGGGATGATCAGGGCGTATTCGAGGTCGATAACGTCCATCAGCCGCCCCGAACCACGGGCAGGTTGGCCAGGCTCCCGCCCACTTCATCCACGCTGGGGAGTTCCAGCACCGCGCTGGCGATGCGGTCCACGAAGGGGTCGGGCCAGACGCCCATCGCGACGATGGGGGCGATCAGCATCAGCCCCGCGGCCATCTCCCAGCGGCTGATGTCGCGCAGGCCGTCCCAGCGCGGGTTGACCGGCCCCAGCGTCGCGCGGCCCAGCAGTCGCAGGACGTACACCGCGGTCAGCGCGGCGGAGAGCACGCCGATCGCCGCCCAGAAGGGGAACTCGGCCACGGCGCCCACGAAGATGTGGAACTCGGCGACGAACCCACTCAGCCCCGGCAGGCCGAGCGAGGCCAGCCCGGCGATGCCGAAGAAGATCACGAACAGCGGCATGCGTTTGATGATGCCCCCGAACTGGGTGATGTCGCGGGTGTGGGCCTGGTCGTAGATCGCGCCGACCATGGCGAAGAAGAGGGCCGTCATGACGCCGTGGCTGAACATCTGCAGCACGGCGCCGTTGACGCCGATCGTGTTCATCGTGCCCAGGCCCAGGAGCACGAAGCCCATGTGGCTGACCGAGGAGTAGCCGACGACGAACTTGAGGTCGGTCTGGTGGAGGGCCGAGAAGGCCCCGTAGATCGCCGCGATCCCGCCCAGCACGAGCAGCACCGGCATCCACAAGTCGGTGCCGGCGGGCAGAGTCTCGATGCCCAGGCGCACGATGCCGAAGGCGCCCAGCTTCATCAGCACGCCGGCGTGCAGCATGGAAACGGCCGTGGGCGCGGCGACGTGGCCGTCGGGCGACCAGGTATGGAACGGCCAGAGGCCGGCCAGGACGCCGCAGCCGATCATGAAGAAGGGGAAGAACGTCTTGGCGAACGATTTATCGAACTCGACCTCGCGCAGCACCGCCATGTCGAAGGTGCCGGCCCCCGCCTCGGCGAAGACGGCGAAGATGCCGATGAAGATCAGCACCGATCCGCCCACCAGCACCATGGTGAGCTTCATCGCGCCGTATTCCTTGTTGGTGCTGCCCCAGACCACGATCAGCAGGTACATGGGCAGCACGGCGAGCTCGTAGAAGAAGAACCAGAAGAAGAGGTCCTGGCTGATGTAGACGCCGAAGACGCCCGCCACCAGCGCCCAGAAGAGGATGAAGAAGTCCTTGTTGCGGTAGTCGATCTTCCACGACACCAGCACGCCGGCGCAGGCGACGATGCCGTTCAGCAGCACCAGCGGCGCGGCGATGCCGTCGATCGCCAGGAACAGCGAGATGCCGTTCTCCTGGAAGATGCCGACGTTCTCGATCCAGACGTAGCGCAGCGCGAACTGGAAGCCGCCCTCCGAGTAGTCGAAGGCGGCGAAGACGATGATCGAGATGACGAAGACGGCGATGCCGGTCGCCAGGGCGATGACGCGCACGACCTGGTCGTGGCGGCTGGGCGTGAGCAGGGTGAGCAGACAGGCGGCGCCCGGGATGAGCAGCAGAACGAGGAGCAGTTCGCCGACGTCGTTCACCGGTGTTCCTCATCCTCCGGCGCCCGCGGCGCCGGTGGTCCCTGCCCGCCCGGCGCCGTCGCCGGGCGGGGCGCCTAGTTGCTGCGCAGCAGGAAGCCCAACGCTCCCAAGACTGCGACGCCGATCACCATCAGCAGCGCGTAGTCCGGCAGGCGGCCGGTCACGTGCCGGCGCACCCATTCGCCGCTCCAGCGCGTCAAGTTGGCGGGGCCGTTGATGCCCGTGTCGTTGACGACCAGCCGGTCGAACCGGGCCACGATGCGCCCGAAGGGCAGCACGGCGTGGTCGATCGCCCACTGGTAGCTCTCGTCGAAGTAGAACTTGTTCTCCACCATCGCCGCGAGGCGGGGCTGCCGCTCGCGCAGCGCCTGCGCGCGCCGGGCGTTGCGCCCGTAGAACAGCCACCAGGCGGTGGAGATGCCCAGCAGCGAGACCAGTCCGGTGCCGACGGCGAGCGCGCTGTTGAAGTGGAACGCCTCCGGCTCGGGGAAGTAGATCCACTGATTGATGCCGCCCGGGAAGCCGAACCAGTCGCCCACTTGGTCCATGGCGAACCAGCCGGCGAAGGCGGTCAGCACCGTCAGGAAGACCAGCGGGATCAGCATCAGCGCCGGCGCCTCGCGTGTGCGCCGGATGACTTCGAGGTCCTTGGGCGCGCCGAAGAAGGTGATGAACACCAGCCGCGCCATGTAGACGGCGGAGAGGAAGGCGGCGACGCCCAGCAGCACCAGGATCGCCTCGTTCTGCGTCGCCTCGACGACGACGAAGATCTCGTCCTTCGAGAAGAAGCCCGACAGCGGCGCGATGCCCGCCAGCGCCAGCGCGGAGAGGATGAATGTGACGGCGGTGACCGGCATGCGCCACCAGAGGCCGCCCAGCCGGCGGGCGTCCTGCTCGTCGCTCATGTGGATGATCGAGCCGGCGCCCAGGAACAGCGTCGCCTTGAAGAAGGCGTGCGTCATCAGATGCAGCATCGCGACGCCGACGGCGCCGCAGCCCAGCGCCACGAACATGAACCCCAGCTGGCTCACGGTGGAATAGGCCAGCACGCGCTTGATGTCGGTCTGGGCGAGGGCGATCACGCCGGTCAGCAGGGCCGTGGCCAGGCCGATCGCCAGCACCACCTCCAGCGCGCCGGGCGTCACGTCGAACAGCGGCAGCAGCCGCGCCACCAGGTAGACGCCGGCCACGACCATGGTGGCGGCGTGGATCAGCGCCGAGACGGGTGTGGGGCCCTCCATCGCGTCGGGCAGCCAGACATGGAAGGGGAACTGCGCGCTCTTGCCCATCGCGCCCAGGAAGAGGAACAGCACCGACATTGTCAGGTAGCCGTCGCCCATGACCTGCGGCAGGTCGTCGAGGCGGCCCGCCTGGGCGGCCTGGATGATCTCGGTGATCTGGAAACTGCCCGTCGCGCGCCAGAGCAGGATGATGCCGATCAGCATCCCCACGTCGCCCAGGCGCGTCGTCACGAACGCCTTCTTGGCGGCCTCCACGGCCGAGCGCCGCTCGTGGTAGAAGCCGATCAACAGGAACGAGCAGACGCCCACGCCCTCCCAGGCCACGTAGAGCAACAGCAGGTTGTCGGCCAGGACCAGCGCCAGCATCGACCCGATGAAGAGGCTGATGACGGCGAAGTACCACCAGTAGCGCGGCTCGGGCTTGCCGTGATGGCGCATGTACTGCGTGGAGTAGAGCACGACCATCAGCCCGACGGTCGCGATCACGCCGATCATCACGACGGCGATGGAGTCCACCGTCCAGCCGATGCGCAGCGTGAACTCGCCCACCTGCAGCCACGTGAAGCCGCTGTTGGCGAGCCCGCCCAGCCCGTCGGCGATGGAGTCGAGGTGCTCGATCAGCACGACGAAGAACAGCCCGAAGACCGTCCCGACCGCGCCGATCGATAGCCAGTCGCCGCCGCGCGGCAGGAAGCGCCCCACCAGGAACAGCACGAAGAACGCGCAGACGGGCAGCGCGGGCAGGATCCAGACGTGCTCCATCCAGAACATCTAGCGCCGCCCCCTCGTTGCTGGGGCCGCGGGCGCGGCGGGCGGCGTCGGCGCGAGGGTTGGCACGGCGCCTACCACTTGAGCAGGTTCACTTCGTCGACGTTGGCCGTGGCGCGGTTGCGGAACGTGCGCACGACGATGCCCAGCGCCAGCGCCACCTCGGCCGCCGCCACGACGATCAGGAAGAAGGCGAAGATGATGCCGGTGAAGTTGCCGAACTCGACCTTGCCGTAGACCGCGAAGGCGACCAGGTTCAGGGTCACGGCGCTGAGCATGATCTCGACCGACATCAGGATCAGGATCGCGTTGCGGCGCGTGAGCACCCCCATCACGCCGATGGCGAAGAGGATCGCGTTGATCACCAGCACGTGCTCGATGGGCGGCACTAGTCCTCCTCGTCTTCCGGCGTGGCCAGCAGGATCGCGCCGTCGAGGGCGATGGAGAGCAGGATCCCCACGACGATGAAGGGCACGACCCAGACCGTGAAGATGACGTCGCCGATCGCCTCGAAGGGCACCGGTTCGATGCCGTCGCGGTCGGCGGGGGAGACCCAGTCGGTGGTGACGGCCGCCGCGATCAGCCCGGCCAGCAGGCCCATCGCGGCCAGCACGCCGAACGGGCGGCTCTTGCCGAACAGCGCCTGCGGGCGCTCGCGGGCGCGGGTCAGCATCAGCGCGAAGAGGATCAGGATGACCACCGCGCCGCCGTAGATCAGCAGCTGCACGAGGGCCAGGAACTCCACCGTCAGGAGCAGATAGACGGCCGCCACGCCGCCCAGCGTCGCGATGAAGAGCAGCGCCGCGTAGACGATGTTGCCGGCCAGCGTCACGCCCAGGGCGCTCAGCAGCATCACCGCCGCGATGGCGTAGAAGATGATCTCGGTCGCGCTCATTCCGCTCACTCTCCAGCCGGCCGGCCGGATGGGGCCCCAGCGGAGCCCCGCGCTGTTCGGTGCGGCGGGACTTCCGCCCCGCGCGCGGCGCCGATTCCCGGCGCGTCAGTCGCCCGAAGCGACCTCCGTGCTCGTTACGAGGCGCGGTCGCGCCGGTTCCAAGTGAATCGAGTCGCCGCCCGCTTTGGCTCGCACCAGAACGTAAATCAGGGCCACCAGTGAGACAAGCAGCGCCAGCGAGACGAGCCCCACCACCCAGTCGGGACCGCCGTAGGCGAGGATGATGCCGTTGGCCAGCACCTGTAGCAGGGCGAAGGGCAGCAGCACTTTCCAGGAGAAGGCCATGAGCTGGTCGATGCGCAGGCGCGGGAACATCGCCCGCAGCCAGAAGAGCACGAAGATCATCGCGCTCGCCTTGGCCAGCGTCAGCACGATCTGCCAGCCCAGCCCGGCGTCCGCGCCGAAGGGGAAGTTCCAGCCGCCCAGGAAGACGGTGGAGCCGAGCATCACCATCAGGAAGAGGCCGGTGTACTCGGCCAGGAAGAACATGCTCCAGCGGATGCCGCTGTACTCGACGAAGTAGCCCCCCACGACCTCCGACTCGGCGACCGGCATGTCGAAGGGCGGGCGATGCATCTCCGCCAGCGCGCCGATCATGAAGATCACGAAGCCCAGCGGCTGCAGCAGGATGTACGGCGTGGTGCGCTGCTGGTCGACGATGGTGTTGAGGTTCAGCGCGCCGCCCACCAAGCCGGCGTCGAGCAGGTGGCCGGCGGCGATCATCACCACGCCGGCCGCCGCCAGCAGCATGGGCAGCTCGTACGAGATGGCCTGCGCGGCGGCGCGGATGCCGCCCAGCAGGGCGTACTTATTGTCCGATCCCCAGCCGGCCATGATCACGCCCACGATGTTGAGCCCCAGCACGGCGAAGACGTAGAGGAAACCCAGTTCGAGGTCGCGGATGAACCAGGTCTCCGTGAAGGGGATGGGGATGAACATCAGGAAGACCGGCACGAAGACGAAGAACACCGCCAGCTCGAACACCCAGCGGTCGGCGGAGTGGGGGCGCACGTCCTCCTTCGTCAGCAGCTTGAGGGCGTCGGCGGCCGATTGCAGGATGCCGACCGGGCCGGTGCGCGTGGGGCCGACGCGCGCCTGGAAGCGGGCCAGCACCTTGCGCTCGAGGTAGATCAGGGCCAGCGTGTTGAGCGTCATCAGGGCGACGATGAAGACCAGCCGGATCAGGGCGTCGACCCAGTCGGGCATGCCGATCCCCGCGAACTCGCTCAGGACGATGGCGTCGGGCATCTAGCGGTCCACCTCACCCAGAACGATGTCGACGGAGCCCAGGATGATGACGGCGTCGGCGATGTACGAGCCGATCGTCATCTGCTTCAGCGCGCTGAGGTTGTGGAAGCAGGGCGAGCGCACCTTCATGCGCCACGGCTTGTCGCTGCCGTCGGAGACCATGTAGATGCCGTACTCCCCGCGCGGGCCTTCCTGGCGCTGGTAGATCTCCGCCGGCGCCGGCCGCAGCCGCGTCGGCAGCCCCTCGGCCACGACGGGCCCGCTGGTCGGCATCTGGTCGAGCGCCTGCTCGACGATCCGCAGCGACTGCCGCATCTCCTCCATGCGCACCAGGAAGCGGTCGTACACGTCGCCGCGGTCGCCGACGGGGATGTCCCACTCGAAGCGGTCGTAGATGGAGTAGGGCTCGTCGACGCGCAGGTCGAAGGCGACGCCGGAGGCGCGCAGCATGGGCCCGGTGACGCCGTGGTTGACGGCGTCCTCGGCGCTCAGCAGGCCCACGTCGCGGCAGCGGGCGATCATGATCTCGTTGCGGGTCATCAGCGCGTCGAGGTCCTCGACGCCGGCCCGCAGCCGTTCGACCAGCCAGTGGCCGTCCTCGACGAAGGTCTCGTGCGGCTCCCAGGCCAGCCCGCCGACGCGGAAGTAGTTGTACATCATGCGGTCGCCGGTCACGGCTTCGAAGTAGTCCTGGATCAACTCGCGCTCCTTGAAGGCCCAGGTGAAGGCGGTGCCGAAGAAGCCCACGTCGGTGCCGAAGGCGCCCGCGAACATCAGGTGCGACAGCACCCGGTTGAGCTCGGAGAGGATCAACCGCACGTACTCCGCCCGCTCGGGCGCCTCGATGCCGGCCAGCCGCTCGGTCGCGTTGACGTGCACCCACTCGTTGCAGAACGCGGCCAGGTAGTCGGTGCGGTCCTGGAAGCCCAGCGAGCCCCGGTAGTCGAGCGACTCGCTCAGCTTCTCCGCCCCGCGGTGCAGGTAGCCGATGTAGGGGATGACGTCCTTGACGACCTCGCCGTCGACGGTCAGGACCATGCGGAAGACGCCGTGCGTCGAGGGGTGCTGCGGGCCCATGTTGATGTTCATGTCGACGGTCTGGAACTCGCGCTCCACGGCCACCGGTTCGGTCATCACCACCTGCTCGGCCATCAGCCCTCTCCTCGCAACTCGCGGCGGCGGGCGGCGGCCAGCTCGCGGGCGCGCTTGACGCGGTCCGACTGGGCCTGCTTGCGCTCCTCCAACTCGGCGGGGCTCATGTCGGCCGCGGCCTTCTTGGGCGCGGCCGGGGCGGCGGGCGCTGCGGCGGGGGGTGGCGCCGCCGCCGTGGGCGTCTCGGCGGCCGGCTCGTCGTCCGATGCAGCCGCCGCCGGAG
>JAPOXB010000029.1 GCA_026707335.1 Chloroflexota bacterium | reverse complement strand
GTCGGGGCCGCCGGGCTTTGACGGGTTGAGACTGGCTGGGTACACTTCCCGCCATTCCGCTATGGAACGTCTTCTCTGGAGGAAGACCCTATGCCCCCTGCCCAGACCGGTAAGCGCTACACCTGCCCCGATTGCGGCGCCGAGTTCATCGTGACGCGCGGCGGCGACGCCGAGCTTCGCTGCGGCGACTCGGTGCTGGTGGAGAAGAAGTAGGCCCGGGGCCGGCGCCCCGCGGCAACCTGGAGACGACGCCATGGCCGTGCAACTTGGCAAGCGCTACAAGGACGAGAAGACCGGCATCGAGGTGCTCTGCATCAAGCCGGGCGAGTGCGACCTGAAGGTCGACGACCGCGCGATGGAGTTGATGCAGCCGAAGGTGCTGCCGTCGGCGGACTGACGGCCAGCCGGCGCAATCGAAGGGGCCGCCGCTCAGCGGCGGCCTTTCGCGTGCCGGACGCGGGCGGGACGGGGATGGTATGGCCGGACTGCGTGAACAACTCCAGGAGGATCTGAAGGGCGCGATGCGCGCGAAGGACGCCCTTCGCCGCGACACGATCCGCCTGCTGCAGGCGGCCATCAAGAACGCCGACATCGAGCAGCGCGCCGAAGTCGACGACGCGGCGGTGCTCACCATCATCCAGCGGCAGGTGCGCCAGCGGCAGGACTCGATCGAGCAGTTCGAGGCCGGCGGACGCGAGGATCTGGCCGCCCGCGAGCGCGACGAGATCGGTGTGCTGGAGACCTACCTGCCGGCCCAGATGGACCGCGACGCGATCACGGCCGCGGCCGAGGCGGTCATCGCCCGCACCGGCGCCAGCGGGCCGGGCGACAAGGGCAAGGTCATGGGGCCGCTGATGGGCCAGTTGCGCGGCCGGGCCGACGGCCGCCTCGTCAACGAGGTCGTGGGCGAGCTGCTCGGCCGCTGATCGTCCGCGGCCCCGGGTGCGCCCCCGCACTGGCGCGCATGATGGCCCGTATGATGGCCGCATGTCCCCCTCGGCGTTCTATTCCCCGGTCCGACTCGCCGTCTTCGTCTTGGGCCTCGCGCTGCTGCTCACCCTGGCGCTGATCCCCACGCGCGCCTCGGAACGCCTGCCGATGCTCGGCGAGGTGGCCGAGGCCGACGTGCTCGCCGAGGTCGACCTCCGCGTTGTCGACGACGAGGCAACCGCGCTCGCCCGCGACGCGGCGGCCGCCGAGGTCGCGCCGGTGCTCATCTTCGACGCCGGCGTCCGCGCCCGCGAAGTCGCCACCCTCGCCGCCACGCTCGACGCCGTCGACGAGGTGCGCGCCCAGACGGACCTCAGCTCCACCGAGCAGGGCCGCGCCCTGGATGCGATCCCCGACCTCCGCGTCGGCCCGGCCGACTTCCTGCTGCTGGAGTTGAGCCCGCGCGATTGGCGCGTCGTTCGGGAGGAATCGCTGGGCCTGCTGACCGACATCCTCACGGGCAACATCAACGACGCCGACGTCGCCACGGTCCGGGAGAGCGTCGAGGAGCGCGTCGGGACCGGTCTCAACAAGGACCAGGTCAGCCTGGTCACGGCCCTGGTGTCGCCGCGCGTGTCGGCCAACATCACCGTCGATCAGGCCGCGACCGACGCGGCGCGGGCCTCCGCGCGCCTGCGCGTGGACGAGGTCACCGTCTTCTTCGGCGAGGGCGACGTGATCGTGCCGGCCGGCGAGGCCGTGGGGCCCGTCGCCGCCGGCGCGCTGGCGCTGCTGCCGCTGGAGAGCGGCGGCATCCCCATCGATGAGCTCGCCGCGCTGCTGATCCTGGCCCTGGCCGGGTCGGTCACGCTGGGCGCGTACCTGCTGCTGGCCGCGCCCGAGTCCGCGGCCAGCAACCGCCGCCTGGGCATGATCGTGTTGCTGGTCGTGCTCTTCGTGGCGCTCGCCCGCTGGCTGCTGCCCGAGATTCTGCCCGGCCACGTGGACGACTACTTCGACCTGGCGCTCCCGGTCGCCGTCGCCGCGGTGCTCGTGGCGGCGCTGCTCGAGCGCAGCCTGGCCATCGTCGTGGCCGTCGTGGTGGCCGTGCTGGCCGGCGTCGCCGCCGTGATCCACCCCGACTTCGCTCCCGGCGAGGGGTTCGGCGGCGCCCAGGCCATGCGGCCCACGGTCGCGTTCCTGCTCACTGGCGTGGCCGGCGTGCTCGCGACGCAGCGGGTGATGCACGTCACCCAGTACGGCTTCACGGGCGCGGTCGTCGGCGCGACGGCGTTCCTCACCGGCCTCGCCTTCTGGCTGCTCGACCCCGAGCGCGCCACCGTCGACGTGGGCCTGCTCGCCCTCTCCTCCGTCATCGTCGCGATCACGACGTCGGTGCTGGTCATCGGCGCGTTCTCGCTGCTGGGCCAGGTCTTCGGCATCGCCACGCGGCTGCAGCTGCTCGAACTGGCGCAGTTCACGCAGCCCCTGCTGCGGCGTCTGCAGGAGGAGGCGCCGGGCACGTTCCACCACTCGCTGCTCGTCGCGACGATGGCCGAGCGCGCGGCCGCGCAGGTCGGCGCCGACGCCCTGCTGGTCCGCGTCGGCGCCTACTACCACGACATCGGCAAGCTGGCGCAGCCGCACATGTACATCGAGAACCAGGCCGACGGCGGCAACCCGCACGACAAGCTGGACCCGCTGCAGAGCGCCACCGTCATCCAGGATCACGTGCGCCGCGGGATGGAGCTGGCCCGGCGCTACCGGCTGCCGGAGCCCGTGCGTGCCTTCATCCCCGAGCACCACGGCACCCGCCTGGTGACGTACTTCTACCGCAAGGCGGCCCAGGACAACCCCACCGTCGACCCCGGCCTCTTCACCTACGGCGGCCCGCGGCCTCGCCGCAAAGAGACCGCCATCGTGATGATGTCCGACTCCACGGAGGCCGTCGTGCGCTCGAGCAAGGCGCGCGACGAGGAGACCATCGCGCGGCTCGTCGACGCCGTGATCCAGGAGCGCCTCAACGAGCACCAGTTCGACGACTGCGACCTCACGCTGCGCCAGATCCAGGCCATCGGGGAGTCGTTCAAGGTCACGCTGAACGGCGTCTACCACCCCCGCATCGAGTACCCGGCGCCCAGCGAGGCGGAGCGCCAGCGCGGCGTCGCGGCGGTGCCCAGCGGCGCGCCGGCGCCCAGCGGCGACGCGCCTGTCGACGGCAGCGCGCTGCCCGAGCTGCCGCGTCCCGCCGCCCGACCCTGAGTCCACCGGCTGGCCCCTGCCGGGGCCGCTGATACGCTGCGCCCCAGAGGGGGCTCGGTGCGTTTCGCCGTTCTCGTCTTCCCCGGCACCTGGTCCGACGGCGACTGCCAGCACGTCCTGCGGGACCGGCTGGGCCAGCAGGCCGACCGCATCTGGCACCGCGAGGCGAACCTGGACGGCTACGACGCCGTCGTCGTACCGGGCGGCTTCTCCTACGGGGACTACCTGCGCTGCGGCGCCATCGCCCGCTTCTCGCCGGTGATGGGCGCGCTGCAGCGTCACGCCCAGGCCGGGCGCCCCGTCTTCGGTTCCTGCAACGGCTTCCAGATCCTCTGCGAGGCGGGGCTGCTGCCGGGCGCGCTGCTGCGCAACGACAGCCTGCAATTCCGCTGCCAGGAGCAGTACGTGCGCGTCACCCGCGACGACACCGGCTTCAGCTGCGCCAGCGCCGCCGGCGACGCCCTGATGCTGCCCATCTCCCACGGCGAGGGGAACTACCACGTCGACGACGACACCCTGGCCGAGCTGGAGGCCGAGCGGCGCATCGTCTTCCGCTACGCCGACGCGGACGGGCAGGTCACGCCCGCCGCCAACCCCAACGGCTCGCGCGCCAACATCGCCGGCGTCATCAACGCGGCCGGCAACGTGCTGGGCATGATGCCCCACCCGGAGCGATCCAGTGAGGCCCTGCTGGGCGGCGAGGACGGCCTGCGCGTCTGGCAATCGATGATCCAGTGGTGGGGCTGATGCCCGGCGACGGTCCCGGCGCCCGCGTCGCCGACGCCGCGCCCGTCGCCGTCGACGACGAGACGCTGGCCCAGCTCGCCCTCTCCCGCGACGAATACCGCCGCGCCCGCGACCACTTCGGCCGCGACCTGACCCCGGTGGAACTGGGCATGCTGGGCGCGCTGTGGAGCGAGCACTGCGGCTACAAGCACAGCAAGCCGCTGTTCCGCCACTTCCCCACCAAGGCCCCGCACGTCCTGACCGAGCTCGGCGGCGAGAACGCCGGCGCGATCGACATCGGCGACGGCTGGGTGGTCGTCATGAAGGTGGAGTCGCACAACCACCCCAGCGCGATCGAGCCGTACGAGGGCGCGGCCACCGGCGTGGGCGGCATCGTGCGCGACATCTTCGCCATGGGCGCGCGCCCCATCGCCCTGCTCGACTCGCTGCGCTTCGGCCCTCTCGACGACCCCGACGCCGGCCCGCGCAACCGCCGCCTGCTGCGCGGCGTCGTGGCCGGCGTCGGCGGCTACGGCAACTGCCTGGGCATCCCCAACGTCGGCGGGGAGGTGCGCTTCGGGCCCCACTACAGCGGCAACCCGCTGGTCAACGCGATGTGCGTCGGCATCGCCCGCCGCGGCTCGCTGATCGGCGCGACCACCGGCGGCCCCGGCCACGTCCTGCTGCTCGTCGGCGCCGACACCGGCCGCGACGGCCTGCACGGCGCGACCTTCGCCAGCGTCGAACTCGACGAGCGCAGCGCCGAGCGCCGCCCCGCCGTGCAGGTCGGCAACCCCTTCCTGGAGAAGCTGCTGATGGAGGCCTGCGTCGACCTGGTGCAGGATCACCGCGACTGGATCGTGGGCCTGCAGGACTTCGGCGCGGCCGGCCTGACCAGCAGCAGCGTCGAGTGCGCCGCCCGCGGCGCCAGCGGGCTGGAGATCGACGTCGACGCCGTGCCCCGCCGCGAGGCCGGCATGAGCGCCTACGACGTGATGCTCTCCGAGTCGCAGGAGCGCATGCTCGTCATCGCCAAACCCGAGCACGTCGAGGACGTGCGCGCCCACTTCGCGTACTGGGATCTGGACACCACCGTCGTCGGCACGACCACCGCCGGCGACCGCGTGCGCGTGTACGAGGCCGGGGCCGAGATCGCGGCGGCCCCCATCGGGCTGCTCACCGACCCGCCCAGCTACGTCCCCGACGCCCGCCCCGACCCGGAGGCCGCCGCCCGCGCCGCCTTCGACCCCGCCACCCTGCCCGACATCGCCGACGCGAACGCGGCGCTGCTGGCGCTGCTCGCCGCGCCCAACATCGCCGACAAGCGCTGGGTCACGCAGCAGTACGACCAGCAGGTGCTGACCAACACCGTCCTCGTGCCCGGCAGCGACGCCGGGGTCGTCCGTATCAAGGGCAGCGAGCGCGCCATCGCGGTCTGCACCGACGGCGCCGGCCGCGCCGTCGGCCTCGACCCCTGGGCCGGGGCCGCCCGCAGCGTTTGCGAGGCGGCGCGCAACGTCGCCTGCACCGGCGCCCGCCCGCTGGCCGTGACCGACTGCCTGAACTTCGGCAACCCCGAGCGGCCCGAGATCTACTACCAGTTGCGCGAGGCCGTGCGCGCCCTGGGCGACGCCTGCCGCGCCCTGGGCACGCCCGTCGTCTCGGGCAACGCCTCGCTCTACAACGAGAGCAGCGGCGTCGCCGTCACGCCGACGCCGGTCGTCGGGATGCTCGGCGTGCTCGACGACGTGAGCAAGGTCGTGCGCATGGGTTTCCGGCGGCCGGGCGACGCCATCTGGCTGCTCGGCGGGGAGTTGGCCCAGCCCGCCGCGACGCTGGGCGGCGGGGAGTTCCTCGCGGAGGCGCACGGCCGGGTCGCCGGTCCGATCCTCGTCGATCTCGACGCCGAGGCGGCGCTGGTGGGCCTGCTCGTCGCGGCGGCCGACCGGCGCCTGCTGCGCTCCGCCCACGACTGCTCCGACGGCGGCCTCGCCGTCGCGCTGGCCGAGTCCGCGATCGCCGGGGGCCTGGGCGCCGACTGCGCCGCCGCGGCGTGGGAGGGCCGCAACGACGCGGCGCTCTTCGGCGAGGCCGGCGCGCGCGCGGTCGTCAGCCTGGACCCCGGCCATGCCGCCGCCCTGGCCGCCCTCGCCGCCGAGACCGGCGTCGTGGTCACGCCGCTGGGCACGGTCGCACCCGACGACCCGGCGGGCGCGCGGCTGCGCCTGGGCGACGCCATCGACGTCCCCCTCGGCGAGGCGGCCGCCGCCCATCGCGAGGCGCTGCCCCGCGCCCTCGACGGCTGAGCCCCCACGTTCGCGGTCATAGAACAGACGTGCTATCGTGCGCGTGGTAGCGGGGTCGGCGCAGGCAGGAGTGCGACTCACGATGCACGACCTCCGGCGGCGGCTGTGACAGAACAGCTACAGCCTCACGACGCCGCGAGTTATCGTGTTGACCCCATGTGGACTCCGTGGAGGGACGGCCGCATAAGGCCGCTCGTCCACGGACCCGCGTTTGGCTGAATTCCCCGGATGCGCCACAAATGGAGTGCGGCGCGATCCGGGCACGACGGAGAGTCGCCATGAAGGTCGTATTCGTTGAGGAAGTGCCCGGCTCCGCGCTGGTCGGCGAGGTCAAGGAGGTCAAGAGGGGCTACGCGCGCAACTTCTTGCTTCCGCGTGGGCTCGCC
This sequence comes from Chloroflexota bacterium, assembly GCA_026707335.1. Taxonomy (GTDB): domain Bacteria; phylum Chloroflexota; class Dehalococcoidia; order Bin125; family Bin125; genus TK10-74A. The sequence goes on along the minus strand of JAPOXB010000029.1, from coordinate 4,137 downwards.
GTCCCGGCGACCAAGGACAACCTGGAGCGCGGCGAGCGGCTCGCCCGGGCGGATGCCATCCGCCAGGAGAAGCTCGACGGCGTGGCGAGCGTCATCGCCGAGAAGATCGACGGAGCGGAGTTGTCGTTCACCGCGCGGGTGGGCGAGCAGGGCCGGCTGTACGGGTCGATCACGGCGGCGGCCATCGCCGAGCGGCTGGGCGAACTGGCGGACGACAGCGTCGACCATCGCCAGGTGCTGCTCGGGCAGGCCATCCGCACGGTCGGCGCCCAGGAAGTGCGCGTGCGGCTGACCCGCAACGTGTCCGCCACCGTCACGGTGACGGTCGCGGCGGAGCAGGAGGAGCCGGAAGAGTCGGCGCCGGAAGAGCCGGCGGCGGAACAGCCGGAGGAAGAGTCCGAGGAAGCGCCGTCCGGCCCGGCCGAGGCCGAGGCCGAGACGGAGCCGGCAGCGGCCGACGCGTCGGACGACGCGGACGCCGAGACCGAGTAGTACGGGGCGCCGCAGGGCTCCCCGCGGAGGGGAGCCCCGGTGGTCCTGGATCAGGCCCCGCCCAACAACAGCGAAGCCGAGACGGCGGTCCTCGCCTCGATCCTGGTGGACCCCGAAGCGCTCTCGCGCGTCGCCGCCTTCCTGCAGCCCGAGCACTTCTTCGAGAACCGCCACCAGGCGATGTACCGCGCCGCGCTGGCCCTCGACGAGCGCCGCGAGCCCATCAACCCCATCACCCTGGCCCACGAGCTGGCCCGCGAGGACAAGCTGGAGGAGGTGGGCGGCCACGCCTACCTCAGCCAGATCGTGGCCGACCTGCCCACCACGGTCGGCGTCGAGTACTCGGCCCGGATCATCGAGCGCGACGCCGTCTACCGCCTCCTCATCGAGGCGGCCGGCACGATCGCCCGCTGGGGCTACGAGGCCGGCCCCAACCTGCCCGAGACCCTGGCCCGCTCGGAGGCCCTGCTGCTCTCGCTGCGCGGCGGCGAGCGCCTGCGCGACTTCGTCTCCCTGCGCGACCTGCTGGAGAGCTTCCTGGGCCCCCCCGACGAGGACGACGCCGAGGGCCTGCAGGAGCCCGCGCGCACCGGCTTCATGGAGTTGGACCAACTGCTGGTCGGGCTCAAGAAGTCCGACCTCGTCGTGCTGGCGGCCCGCCCGTCGGTGGGCAAGTCGGCGCTGGCGCTGGCCATGTCCCGCAACCTCGCGATCGGGCAGGGCGGCAAGGTGGCCCTGTTCAGCCTGGAGATGTCGGCCGAGCAGGTCGCCACGCGGCTGGTCTCGGCCGAGGCGGAGGTGCCCTCGCAGCGGCTGCCCTACGGCCAGCACACGGAGACCGAGGAGGGCCGCATCAGCCGCGCCATCGGCGTGCTCTCGCGCGCCGAGATCTACATCGACGACACGCCCGGCGGCACCGTCGCCGAGATCCGCGCCAAGGCCCGCCGGCTGGCGCACGAGGTCGGCCTGGACCTGATCGTCGTCGACCACATGCAGCTCGTGCACGGCGGCGCCGGCAGCGGCCTCGACGTCAACCGCGTGGCCGAGATGAGCTACATCTCGCGCTCCCTCAAGGAGCTGGCCCGCGAGCTGGAGATCCCGGTCCTCGCCCTCTCGCAGATGTCCCGCGCCGTCGAGGCGCGCCAGCCCCACGTGCCGCTGCTCAGCGACCTGCGCGAGTCGGGCTCCATCGAGCAGGACGCCGACATCGTGATCTTCATCTACCGCGAGGACATGTACGTCCGCCAGGAGGACTGGGAGGACATGCACCCGGAGTCGCCCGAGGGCTACCAGCGGGGGCTGGCGCAGATCATCGTGGCCAAGCATCGCAACGGCCCGGTCGGCACGGTCAACGTGCGCTTCCGCCGCGACCTGGCGAAGTTCGAGGACCTGCTCGTCTACACCGAGGACGCCCCGGCGCCCGCCGCCGCCCTCCCCGGCGTCGAACCCGACTGGAACGGGGCCGGCGCCGACACCCCGCCCTCGTACCTGCGGAACGACGACCCGTCGTGAGCGCCCGCGCCGACTCGACGTTCGCCGGGCTGCCCGCGGGCGCGCGTCAGGTCGCGCTCCCGGCGGCGCTGCTGCACCAGGCCGTCCCGCAAATGGACGACCCGGCCGAGTTGCTGGTCACGCTGTACGCCGTGGCGGCGGTGCAGCGGCTGCGCCGCTTCCCGCGCCTGCTCGACGTCGCCGCGCTGCGCGCCGAGCGCCCCCTGGTCGATGCGCTGGCCCGCTTCTTCCCCCACGCCGACACCGACGAGTGCTTCCGCCGCGGCCTGGAGGCGGCCGTCGCGCGCGGCACGCTGCTGCGCGCCGACGCGCGCCCCGCCCCGGGCACGCCCGCGCCCCCGGACGTCGCGGAGGTGCTGACGCTCAACAGCGAGTCCGACCAGCGCGCCCTCGATCGCTGGCGGCGCGGGCAACTCGCCGCGACGGGGCACGTGCCCGCCGGCGCCGCCGTCCCGCCGCAGCCCGGGCCGCAACCGGGGCCAGAGATCAACGTCTACTCACTCTACGAGGAGAAGGTCGGGCCCATCACCCCGCATATCGCCGCCGCCCTCGCCGAGGCGGAGGGCCTCTACCCGGCGGCCTGGATCGAGGACGCCTTCCGCGAGGCGGCCGAGCTCAACAAGCGCAGCTGGCGCTACATCCAGCGCATCCTGGAGCGCTGGGACGACGAGGGGAGGGAGGATGACGATGCGCCGTCTGAGCGACGTGCTGGCTGGCGTTCCGCGTCGCAGTTCGACCACCTCATCCGCCGCTGAGCCCGCGCCCCCGCCCGCGCCGGCCTGCGCCCTCTGCAACGACGCCGGCTTCCTGCGCCGCGACCTGCCGCTGGAGCACCCCGACTTCGGCAAGGCGATCGCCTGCCGCTGCGCGCGCGAAGAGTCGGCCGAGGTGCGGGCCGAACGGCTGCAGCGCTACAGCAACCTGGGCCCCCTGGCGGGCGTCAGCTTCGACAGCCTGCCGGCCGAGCGATCGGCCCGCTTCGCCGACGCCCGGACGGCGGCCGAGCGGGCGGCCCAGGAGGCCGGCGACAAGCCCTGGCTGCTGATCACCGGCCCGGCGGGCGCGGGCAAGACTTCGCTGGGGGCGGCCATCGCCAACGACCGCATCGGCCGCGGGCGGGCCGCTCTGTACGTCGTCGTGCCGGACCTGCTCGACCACCTGCGCGCCGCCTATCGCAAGGACGCCGAGACGCCCTACCCGCAGCTGTTCGAGCAGGTGCGCACCGCCCCCTTCCTCGTCCTCGACGACCTGGACGCCGCCAACCCCACCGACTGGGCGGGCGAGAAGATCTTCCAGATCGCCAACCACCGCATGACCGCCCGGCTGCCCACCGTGCTGCTGGCCGCGGCGGCGCCGGGCGCCGCCCTGCGCCGCGCCCTGCCCATGCTCGACCGGGACGACCTGGTCGAGCGGCACGACCTCGGCGGCCCCGCGGCGTCGGGCGACGCCGCCGCCGGCGCCTACCGGGAGATCGGCGGGCTCTCCCGCGCCCGGCTCGACCGGCACACGTTCGAAGGCTTCCGCCTCGACGGCCGCCTCAGCGCCAAGGAGGTCGAGAACCTGGAACTCGTCCGCAACGTCGCCCAGCGCTGGGCGATCGCGCCCCGCGGCTGGATGGTGCTGATGGGCCCCACCGGGACCGGCAAGACGCACCTCGCGGCGGCGGCGGCGCGGGAGCGGCTCGCGGCGGGCGACTCCGTCTGCTTCGCCGTCGTGCCCGACCTGCTGGACCACCTGCGCCGCGCCTACCGCCCCGACAACGCCGAGAGCTACGACGACGTGCTCGACGCGCTGCGCGCCGCCGGCCTGCTCATCCTCGACGACCTGGGCGCGCACTCCACGACGCCCTGGGCCGAGGAGAAGCTCTACCAGCTGCTCTCCTACCGCTACCTGCAGGAGTCGCCCACGCTGATCACGACCAACATGAAGCCCGACGACTTGGAGCCGCGGCTGGCGTCGCGCATCTTCGACCCCCGCCTCAGCCAGGTCTACGAGCTGACGGTGCGCGACTACCGCACCGGCACGGCGCCGCGGCCCGTCGCGCCGCGGTCCGGGGCGCGACGGCGGCGCGGCTCCGGCTAGTCCGCCCCGCGCGCCTCCGCCTGGGGAGTCAGGCTGCCCTCGATCCAGTGC
>JAPOXB010000174.1 GCA_026707335.1 Chloroflexota bacterium | reverse complement strand
CCCGAGCCGCCGCGCGGCTCCGCGCAGGGGTCCCCTGCCCCCCCCCGGCTATTGCTGGAAGATCGCGTGAATGGCCTGCTCGACCGCATCGGGCGGCACGTCCACTTGTACGGATATGCCGAGGTCCTCGGTTTCCACGCCTACCGCGATGGACGCTTCGAGCAGCACCCCGACAGTCGTCGGCTCCAAGCTCTTGACCGTCTCGGCGAGAGCGTCCGCGCTGATCGCGTCTTCCAGCGCGAGCTCGATGCCGTGCGCCCGCTGCCCGAAGTCCTGCCACTGCATGACGACCGGCCCTATCTGCAACTGCACGTCCGAATCGTCCAGCGCCTGGACCGTCGCCAGGCGCCCGATGGCCGCCTTCACTTCGCCAGCCGCCTCGCGCTCGAACAGCCGCAGAACTTCCGTGACCGCGCCCTCGGCTCCCTGCTCGATGGTCGTGGCGACCTTGCCCCCGGCAGACTTGATATCGGCCTCGGCCTTGCCCGCCGCAGACTGTATCTCGCCCTCGGCCTTGCCCGCCGCGGACTGTATCTCGCCCTCGGCGGTCTTGGCGGTGGACTGCACTTGGGCGACCGCCGCGCTGCCCGCGCTCTTGATCGCATCGACCTCGCTCTTGCCCAGCGATTCCAGCTCGTGCTTGAGGTGGTCGATAAGGCTGCTGAACGGGTTGCCGCCGTCCGGTGCCGTTGGCTCGCCGCCGCAGGACGCGGCGGCGAGCGCGGCAACCGCCAGGATCGCCCTCGGCCCGTTCACTTGATCGCCTCGATGGCGGCCTTCAGGTGCTCGATGCCTTGCTCGGCGTCCTTTACGGCCTTCGGCACGTTCGGATCGTTGGCGAGCAGCTCGTAGGCCGCGAAGAACTGTTCCCCCGCAGCCTTGAGCTCTGCCAGCGCCTTCGATACGTCCCGCCCGAGCAGCCTTGTGACGACGTGCTCGGCGGTGGCTAGTTCCTTGGTTAGGTGTACATGCATCACTCAACCTTAGCACCCCACGTGCGCAGGTCCGCGAGCGCCCGCTTGACGAGCACGAGCGCCTTGCCGACCGCGCCCGCCGCCACGGGGTCTGTCACCTTCAGGTCAGCCCTGACTCCGTTCAGCAGGCTGATCGCTTCCGGCAGGTCGTCTTGCCACTCGGCGGGCTGGATGTCTCCCATCCCCGGAGTATATCGCCGACCGGTAGCGCGGCCGCCCTCCGAGGCCGGCTACGAGGGCAACGCGCCGCTCAGCGTCGGCCTCCGGCCTTTGGCTTCGCGGTCTGCTCTTGGGGGGGATGAGCAACTTCGTTGCTTCTCTCAGCGACCGGGAGGCGCCGAGCGGCGGGACCGCGCTGCTGCTATCGGGCGCAGCGAGCCCTAGGGACTGCGGAAGCTGTCCGCAACCCGAGGCCGCTTGCGCCCGCTGGAACGGGGGGGTTATGGAACCCCGGCTAGCTGGCCGCTTGGCGTTCCCGGCTCATGTGCGCTAGCCCGCCGAGTCAATCGCTGTGGCGAAGGGAAGCTACGGGCGGGAACTGCTTGCCCGCTATCCCCCTGCTCGGCCCGGCTGACTCGTTCGCTTGCCGGTGCGCTCCGCCGATCCCCTGGTAGCGCTTGCAGTCTGCGTAGGTCTCGTGTCATGATGAGACTGCCCAAGGCGAGCAGGCCAGCGTCCGCCCGACGTTGACTAATGGAGCCTGTCGGATCACCGCCCCTGCTCGCCGCCATCCTGTCGTCAGAATGGCAACCTCCCCTCGCCGTCGCTGTGACGGCTCCGCTTGTGGTCGTTCCTGCTCTCTCGCTGGATAACCGGATTCCTCGCCCTGTAGGCGTTGTGCTTGACGCACGTGTCGCAGTGCGTCTTGCGCCTGCCCCGGTGCGGCCCGTAAAAGGTGTGGATGTGCCCGCACGTCAGGCACTGCCAGTCATACGAGCCGTCCTCGTGGTAGCGCAGCACCGAAGACGGCTGCTTGCGCCGCTTGCGCTCGGGTGTAACCTTCGGCTTTGCCATCCCCATCGTTATATCACAACCGATAGCGCGAGGTCCCGGCCAGTTTGGATCGGACCGGACCATTTCCCGCCTAGTCCGCCCCGATTAGTCCACTGACCCGCGCCGCCTCGGCCTCGGCCATGCCGCCTTGCACGAGCGAGCCGAAGGCCCGCGCCCGGCCCGCGATGTCGGACGCCATCAGCGCGTCCCAGTCGAGCTCGATGCTCAGGCCCGCGTCGGAAGCGGCCTGCACCGCCAGCCTGCCCAGCGGCTGCACCGTGCCGTGCAGGAAGCGCCGCCAGGCTTCGCGCTGCCCGGTGCCGTCAGAGCGCTCCACGAGCTCGGTGGGCACGCCGCAGGCGGCCAGCGTCGCCAGCTGCGCCGCCCGGAAGGCTTCCACGTTGCCCTCCGGTATGGCCGGGCCGATCCGCCTCGGCCTGTAGTCTTCGTGCGGCGCGGCCGCCCTGCCCTCGCCGTACCCGGCCGCCGTCGTCTCGACCAGCGCGGTGCGGCCCTTGAGGCCGCCCAGGTCCGTCCGGAGCTGCTCGACGGATTCGTCGTCTCCCCCGGTCGGGATCGGAAGCAGGTAGCCCACCGGAGCGCCGCCTTCCTCGCTCATGCGCATTTCGAGGTTGGCGGCCCACTGCCGCAGCTGCGGGGCGGCTTGCAGCGGCCCGACGCCCCGCCCGCTGATCGCGTCGAAGGCGTAGCGGACATGCACCGGCGAGAGGCTGCGGCGTCTGTTGCCGGTCCCGACGTGGTAGCGGTACGTGCCGTCCGTCATGGGCTGGATATCGTAGGACTGCACCCATGCCAGCATCGCGCCGTGCCGCTCCCAGACGGACTCGCCGCGCTCGATCAGGTCGCGCCCGATCTTCGCCATGACCAGCGGATTGAACAGCGCCGAGTCCGGCCCCCCGCCCGCGCACGACGCGAAGGCCCTGCTGACCTGCCCCGCCGCGATCTCCTGCGCTCCGCTGATCCCGGCCGCCGTGCCGTTGGCCTGCTGGATGATGGCCTGCGTGATGGCGTCGGTATAGTTGCGCTTCTCCGGCTGCTTGCCGCCGTTGAACATGCGCTGCAGGAAATTCATCTCACCCGGACCTTGATGTTCATGTTGGCGGAGTAGTCGTCCGTATCGAACTCGCCGCCGTCCGCATCGAAGCCGATCAGCAGCTCGCGCGAGGACGTCACGGCGAAGTAGGCGATCAGGTTCTTGCCCCTCGCTCTTGAGGTGCCACGCACGTATTGGAACGGCACGTTGGTACCAAGATGGCCGTTGTAGGCGGCGGTAGTGATGTCGGCCGCCAGCAGCCGCGCCGAGAGTCCTACGCCGGTCGCCCACAGTTCCGACCAGCCCTCCGGCAGCACGCACTTTTGCAGCGAGCTGTCCACCAGGGAGCCGACCCAGCGCCACGCCCCGACTGTGAAACTGGCGACTCTTCGCGAGCCGATCTCGTCGGCTCCGGCGCTGTTCTTCGAGTCCCAGCCCCGCACGGTAGCGCCGTCGCCCTCGGCCGCGCTGAGCAGGCTCGTCCAGGGCTTCGCGCCCGTCGGCGCGTCCGCGTACTCGAATCCCGTCTCGTCGGCCTTGCGCTTGATGAACTTGCCTCGGTTCGCCTCGGCGAGCGCGGCCAGGCCGAGGGCTGCCAGCACTTGAGTCGATATGATTCGGCCCTCGAACAGGGAAGTTCCGTGATGCGCCGCCGAGCCGGTCGCTTGCAGCGCAACTACTCGGTCGCCTCCGAAAGTACCCGGCCCCGTGTAGTACTGCCAATTGCCGTCGCTCGACTCTCCCAAGCGCGTCCAGTGCGACAGGTCGCCGTAGCTCACGCCTCCGCCCAGGTCCGCGTCCGCCGTGAACTGCAACCGGTAGTTTCGAGGGTCGCCCGTCGCGGGGATGCGGATAAGCCCGTAGTTGCCCGTGGACGTGTCGTCGCCAAGGGAGAACCCCCAAGCCCCGGCCAGCACGGCTCGAGCCTTCGTCAGCGTCCACGCCTGGCCGCCAGCGCCGATGACGATGCCGCCCTGCGCCGCTGCTGAGAGCGCGGACCACCCGGTTGCAGGGCTGCCCGCGTGCAGGTCCGACAGCGCATTCAGGATGCTCGCGATTTGGTGGTCTATTTCCTGACCTTCCACCTGCTGCCAGAGCGTCTTGCCGCGCCACCTGTACACGTCGTCGTGCACTGTCAGCCGAACGTCCGTTGACGCGCCGGACACGTTCTTGACCGTGAGCTGGTAATACTTCCACGCGCCGGAGACGTTCGCCCCGAAACCGCCTACCGGGTCCACGCTGGAGACTTGCAGGGAGCCCGCCGCGTCAACCTGGTAGGCCGTCCGGCTGGCGTCTTTGGGAATGCGGAATACGATCTTGGCGGTTGCCTGGTCGGCGAGCGCGATGGAGTTGGTGCCGTCCGCCGCGCCGAAGTCGGCGGCGGCCGCCGCTGCGTCGGCCGGGAAGTCGGAGACCTCGTCCATGCCGCCCTCGGTGGCGACGGCCGCGGGCTGGTAGACGCGATGGGCCGCGTCGTCCTCGATATCGACCGTCAGGTCGTCCAGCCGCTTGACCCGCCCCTCCAGGTAGGTGACTCCGGCCGGGTCGGTGCCGCTGCCGCCGCCCGTTCCCGCGTCCGGCTCCCAGCCCAGCGCGTCGCCGTCGAACTTCGGGACCTTGTTGTCGCGGCTGCCCTCGGCCGGGAACGGCGGCAGGTTCAGCGCGGCGTTGGCGTCGGCCTTGGCTTGCGCCGCCGCCGCCGCCGCTCGCGCCGTCGCGTCGGCCGGGGGTGGCAGCGCGACGTCCAGGTCCGTCCCGCCCAGGCGCGGGAATCGCAGCGTGTTCTCTTGGGTGGGGTGCAGGGCCGCGCCCGCCAGCACCGCCCGCAGGTCGAACTCGATGTTTCCGGCGCGGCGGCTCAGCGTGAATATGCCGTTGGCTGCCACGACGTTCGTCACTGCCAGCAGCGCGGTCGGGTCGGCGTTCCGAACCTCCGTGCCGTCGCGGAACGTGACGACGACCTGCCCGCGCACCGCGTCCAGCTCGACGTTCTGGACGCCGTTGCCGACCTTCGATGTCGGCCACTCTTCGGCGTTGGCTTGCAGCGCCTGCGGCCACAGGTCGCGCCGGGTCAGCGCGGCGGCCGGGTCGCCGCCTGCGGTTCCGGCCGTGGCGTCTGGCCCGCCGATCACCCCCGCCCTGTGTCGCCGGTAGCCGGCCAGCAGCCCGGCCGCGCCCGAGTTGCGCAGCGCCGACTGGTAGCCCCGGGGGTTCGCCTCGCTGTCCAGCGACCACAGGTAGGCGAGCATCTGCACGGCGGCCGCGTTCTGCGATTCTGGGGGAGCGGCGGGAGCGTAGCTCTCCACGGCTTTCTTGGATGCGTCGTACAGCACGCTGGCCGCTGTCCGGACCGGCCCCGGTATGGAGTCCGTGGCAGCGGCGATCCGGGCCGCCACCAGCGCGTTTTCAAGCGTGATGGTGACAGCCACTAGACGTAAATCCTCCGCCGCTTCGGCTGTCTCCCGCGCACCTGCACGGCGGTCGCATAGGACGAGTCGTCCACGAGCCCCGCGCCGGCCAGCAGCGCCTTGGCGATCCGCCGCGTGCCGCGCTCCTCGCGCTCGCGCTCGGAGCGGAACTCCACGCTCAGCCCTCGCAGCGTCCCGTTGCGGATCGAAGTGGCGGCGTCCCGCCCGCGCTGCGTGTCTGGCAGCGCGGCCTTGATTTTCAAGACCCGGCCCTCGACGGTCGGCGTGAACCGCATGATCGGCGCTTGGCGGTTGTGCTGCTCGTTCAGCACCACGCCCCCCTCCGGCCAGTGCAGCGAGCCGTCTTCGAACAGCTCGGCGCGGTCCCGCGCCCGCTCCCCGTAGGTCAGCAGCTCGCCTTCGAGCACGCCCGGACCGGCGCGGCTCGGATCGTCCGCGATCCTGACTTCGATATACCTCTTCTCGGTCTTCATGACGCTCCCCTACAGGTTGTTGTACCAGCGGCCGACAGCCGCCTCGCAAGCGCTCGACAGCGCTCCCGTGCGCCGGTCCGCCAGCCGCCGCTTGACCTCCGCCTCGCCCGGATCGATGACCCGCTCCGCTGCGCCCGGCCCCAGCTCGTTCAGCAGGAACTGCCGCCTCGACGGGCTGCCGTCGCTGTTGGTGGCGATCACGGAGATATCCCGCTGCCGCGCTCCCGTGATAATGGCCCGGCGGAGGTACTCCGCCGCGGGCAGTAGCGCGGGAGCGCGGAGCGGGTATCTGCCGTCGTCGCCCCGCTCGGCCAGCGTGAGCGCCACGTAGACGGCTTGGAAGTCCGCCACCACGGCGAGCTCGCCGCGCTGGCGGCGCTCGGCGAGCTCCTGCCGCGCCGCGGCGGACTTGCCCGCCCCGGCCGGGCCGCTGATAAGGACAGACGCCAAGGGCTATAACACCTTCAGGCCGACTTGGGACCAGCCGTCCTTCCGCTTGAACTTGAAGCCGTAGAGCATGTGGGCGGTCAGCGCCACCTGCCCCGCCGCGGCCTGCGTGTAGGGATCGCGGATCACGGTCACGCCCTGCCACACCGGGGCCACCACGCCCATCGGCTGGCCCGTCACGATGCCGTAGTCGATATAGGCCGTCTCCGGTTTCGAGGTGTCGGCAGGCGTCCGCTTGCCCGCGATGGTCGAGCTCGCCCGCACCATGCCTCCCGTCCCGGTCAGCGCCGCGATGCCGTCCGTGGTCTTGTCGTTCTCCTGCAAGTACACGCTCCGCGCCTTCTTGTAGGCCCGCAGCCCGATCAGCGCCCGCACGTCGGATTCCGAGCCCACGTAGCGGTTGTCGAGCGCGTTCACCGGCACCGCCTTCATGTCGGCCGCCGTGAGCACCGCGCCCGGATCGGCGGGGGTCGTCAGCTCTTTGAGGATGCCGCTCAGGTTGGGAGCGGCCCCGCTGCCGCCAATGATCTGCGCGTTCACCAGCTGCGAGAGCTGCTCGCGCATGTCGTCCCGCAGCACGCCCTCGACCTCGCCGCCGATCTGCGCCATGTTCTCCAGGTTCAGCAGGTAGCGAGTCGTCGCCCGCGTCGGCGAGATGGTGACGCCCGAGACCGTGTACGCCTTGGCGTCGGCCGCCGCGTTGGCCTCGAACATCGCCGCCGCGCCGTCCGATCCGAACACCGGGAACACCGCCACGCCCGCGCCCACGGACGGCATGTCCACGCCCAGGAATCCCAGGTCGGTGCGATGGAACACGCGCCGCAGGATCGCACGGGTGGTGTACTCGAGATTCGTGATATCGGGCGGGGCGGCGTCCGCCCGCTGCTCGATTGCCGGGTCGAGCACCTCCCACGGGATCTGTGAGCGGTCGTCCAGGCCGAGGCCCTGGTTGACCTCCGCCTCCGCCCCGTCGAAGGCCCGCTGCTCCATGATCGCGCCCATGTAGCGCTGTAGGCTCGCCCGGCTCCCGACCCGGCGCGGCACCGGCTCCGGCTCGGCGGCTTCCAGCGCCGCCAGCACTTCCTTGCCGGCGTCCTCGAGAGCCTTGACCGCCTTCTCGCGGTCCTCGCTCGGCGCGTCGTCGGCGAGGCCGTTCAGAGCCTGCCTCGCCTCTATCTCGGCCTTGATGGCCTTCTTGAGTCGTTCGTTCACGTTCCCCCCTGGTTGCCAGCTCTCGCGATCTCCCTGTTGATCGCCCGTATGTACTCCCGGTCGATCGCCTGCCGCGACTGGCGGTAGGCGTCGTCCGCGAATCCTGTTCGCTCGTCCACGGCGGCGGCGTAGAATGCCGCCGAGACCCTCAGCGTCGTCCCGGCCGCCGACACCCTTATCGACCGCGACAGCCTGCCGGTCCGCTGCGGAGCGGCGCGTCGCAGCGCGGCGGCATAGACCGGCGCGGCCCGCTTCGCTCCCTCCGCCGCTCCCTTGCGCACGGCCGAGCGCAGGTCCTCGGCCGCGAGGTCCAGCGCCGCCAGCCCGCTCGTGTCCAGGCTAAGCTGCGGCATCCCGCGCCCCCTCCAGCTCGATGAATTGCCGCAGGCCCACGACCCGGCGGCTCTGCACGCTGTACAGCGTGCCGTCGAGCTCGAAGAAATCCGCCCGCCGCGCCGGGTCTCCGTAGCCCAGCCGGACCGTCGCCAGGTCCTCCCTCGGCGTGCCGCCGAGCCCGACCACCCCGAGCGAGAGCACGGACCGCGAGTCGATTACCTCGCACCATTGCTCGGCCGAGACCTCCGTTCCGGTCTCGGCCGCCGAGAACCGCTCGGCGATGTCCGTTCCCGAGTCCGGCACGTCGCGGCTCGCGTACCAGCGGAAGGTCAGCGACGCGCCCGGATTCGCCACCTCCGGCGCGTCCCCGCCGATGCCCCACAGCATCCCTTGCGGCTCGTCCGCCCTCGCCGGGCCGTAGTTCGCCAGCAGCTCGCCGAGCGGCCGGAACTCTCTCGGGTAGCTGGCGAAAGTCATATCGGCGACCGGCACTCCGTCGACGTTGCGCACCTGCCCGACGATCAGCCTCGGCCCGGTGGACAGGTCGGCGGTCACCCCCGCGATGCTGGCTCCGTCCGCCGCCGTCTCGCTGACGTTCCAGACCCCGTGCGCGGCCGCCCAGGCGTTCAGCGTGTCCGGCGAGGCCGCCCAGCTCGCCACGAAATTGACGAAACGTAGCGCCGCGAACTCGCACGTCCCGGCCTCGGCCTCGCCGCCGCGCTCCGCTATCCGGTGCTGGAGCACGACCGGACCGGCCTTCCTGTACCCCACGCGGCACAGCCGGTCAAACGCCAAGGTGCGCCTCCCACTCGGCCCGCGCCGGGTTCTTCTCGATGCGCGTCAGCTCGATATGGCAGCGCCTGCAAGCCGTCGCCAGGTTCTCGCTCACGTCCCGGCCGCCGCGGTGCTTCGGCACGATGTGGTGGACTTCGAGATTGGACCGGCCCGCCGCCTTGCCGCAGCGCTTGCAGCGGTAGCCGTCCCTCCGAAGGATCGCCTCGCGGATGCGCTCCCAGGTCGTGCCCCGGCTGCTATGTGCGCTCAAGCTCGGCCTCCAAGACGATTCGAATAGCTTCGCCGAAGAGCGACTGAGAGCCGCCCTCCGCTTCGTACCGAGATTTCAGGGCGCAAACGCGCTTCCACTGCTCTTCGGTCAGCCGCTCAAGGCCGGGCGGCCTCTGCGCTCCGGCGTCAACTTTGCGGCTCATGCCAGCCCCCGGTAGCGCCTGCCGCCGCTCGGCGCGGCCGCCATGCGCTCGCCCAGCCCGGCCGCCAGCACGCCCGCTTGCAGCGCGTCGATGCGCCCGGTGGACTTGGCCCGCAGCAGCTTCGGGTTGCCCGCCCCGTCGCGGGCGATGCTCGATTGCGCGATGGCCTGCTCCATCATCAGCGAGCGCGCGCCGATCCATTTCGCGCCCAGGACGGCTCGCTGGAAGGCCCTGACATCCCGGCTACCGTCGGCGGTGTGGGAATGGCCCTGCCCGCGCCACTCGACCGGCCAGTCGGTGACGAACGAGCGGCTCATCGCCTCCAGCACTTCGGCCCTGCGGTAGCGGTCGGCCGCCATGCGCACCTTCTGGCCGGCCAGCCGCGAGGCGCATTCGTCTATGAAGCAGGCGGCGTCGGTGACGCGCCCCGGATAGACGGTCAGCTCGCCGCGCTCCCGCATTCGCAGGTACAGCCCGCCCACGGCGTCGTTTTCGCCGCGCTGAGCAAGGTCCGGCGTCGCCGGGAACGCGCCCCAGCACTCGTAGCGGCCCGACTCCGGCCAGTACGCCACCGCCGCCGTCATGCTGGCCGACCCGCCGATGTCCACTCCCAGGGCGCACTCCCCGCGCCTGGGCGGGGCGGCCTGCCCCTCGGCGACGCAGCGCCGCCAGTCCGACAGCGAGACGATCATCTCCCGCTCCGGCTCCTGCGGCTGGTTCAGGTCGTAGGCCCGGAAGGCCGCCTGGTCGCCGGGCGATGCCAGCGCCCGCTTCGCCGCCCGCTCCATGTACTCCGGCGATTTGATGCCGTGCTTGAGGCCGGGATTGGCGGCGAGCCACCCGGCCCGGTCGTCCAGGGCGCATCCCGGCGGCGCGGCGAACTCGACGGCGTGCACGTGCGGCTCCGCCCCGCGCGCCAGCAGCTCGGCGAACATCGGCCCCTCGCCCCGGATGCTGATGCAGATCAGCCGCCCGTCCCGGCCGCTGACAGACGTGAGCATGGCGTTCCACAGCGCCCGCTTGTCCTCGCCCAGCAGCCCGGCCTCGTCGATGATCGCGATATCGGCCCCGACAGCGTGGCCGCTCGCCTTGTCGGCGGCCAGGAAGTCGAGCACGATGTCGTGCTCTTCCACCGTCACCTGCCCCGGCTGCGGCGAGCGCTTGAACTTGATGCCGGGCAGGGCGCTCGCCCGCGCTATCGACTCCATGGCTCCCAGCAGCTCGGCCGCCAGCCTGCCGGTCATCGAGCACACGATGCCCCGCCAGCCGCGCACCCGCAGCGGGCCGTCCAGGCAGCCCAGAAGCAGCGCCGCGATGAGCCCGCTCTTGCCGTTCTTGCGAGCGACGGACAGCGCGGCTTCCATCACGCCCGGAGCCAGCGCGCCCCGCAGGAAGTCCACCTGCCAGGGCTGGAGCTCGAATGGCTGCGCCTGGAGCCTGCCCGACGGAACCCGCAGCCGCTTGGCGCTCCAAGCCGCGAGTTTGTCGATATCGATATCACTACGGCGCAGGCCGGGCAGCCGCTGGAGCTCGCCCTTCTTGGCCTTCTCCGCGAGCAGCATCCCGCGCTTCTTCTGGCGGAATCGCCGCTGGCGCTCCGCCGCCTTGAAACGCACGTCGGCGGGCTGCTTGTACTCTCGGTGCGCTGCGAGGCCCAAGCGAAAGCATAACACACCCGATGGGGGTAACTCCGCGGCGGCTGCCCGACATGTGGCGGTGACGCTTCGATTCGGGGGGAGAGCCCCCCTCTCGGTCCCGAGCCGCCGCGCGGCTCCGCGCAGGGGTCCCCTGCCCCCCCCCGGC
>JAPOXB010000034.1 GCA_026707335.1 Chloroflexota bacterium | reverse complement strand
CCCCGCTCCCCCTTCCTCTTCGACGGCCCGCCCCCGGCCCACAACCCCCACGGCCTGCGCGCCGACGAGGTCGCCGACCGCGTCGAGCGCGGCCTCGTCAACCGCGACGACAGCAAGCAGCGCCGCGACCGCGACATCATCCGCGAGAACGCGCTCACCTACTTCAACCTCGTCCTCTTCTCCCTGATCCTCGTCCTCTTCATCCTCGCCATCGTCGACCGCGATCCGGGCCACGCGCAGGACGCCTTCTTCGTCGGCATCATCGTGGCCGCGAACATCGCCGTCGGCACCTGGCAGGAGATCCGCGCGACGCGCACGCTGCGCGCCCTGCAGGCGCTCGCAGCCCCCCGCGCGACGGTCGTGCGCGACGGCGCCGAGTCGCAGATCCTCGCCAGCGACGTCGTCGAGGGCGACCTCGTGCTGATCGGGCCGGGCGACCAGGTCGTGGCCGACGGGCGCGTCGTCGCCGACGGGGCCGAGATCGACGAGTCACTGCTCACCGGCGAGTCGCTGTCGGTGCGGCGGGTTCCGGGCGAGCCCGTGCTGTCGGGCAGCTTCTGCACGGCCGGCCGCCTGGGCTACGTCGCCGAGCGGGTGGGCCGCGAGGCCTACGCGCAGCGGCTGACCGCCGACGCCCGCGAGCTCGTCCGCCGGGCGACGCCGCTGCAGATCCGCTTCAAGCGCATCGTGCGCATCCTGCTCATCGCGACGGCGGCGCTGGGCGGGCTGCTGCTCGTCTCCGCCGCCGTCACCGGCGACGACCTCGCCGACGCGATCAAGAACACCACCGCCACCATCTCCTCGGTCGTGCCCGAGGGGCTGCTGCTGGGCATGACCGTCGCCTTCGCCGTTGGGGCCGTGCGCCTCTCCCGCCGCGGCGCGATCGTGCAGGACATCAACGCCGTCGAGGCGATGAACTACCTCGACGTCGTCTGCCTCGACAAGACGGGCACGATCACCGCCAACGAGCTCAGCCTGCGCGAGACGCACTGGGTCGCCGACGACGACCTGGCCGTCGCGGCCGACCGCGGCTGGCTGGCCGCCTTCGCCGCCGCCGGCGCCGACGAGAGCGGCACCGGCGCCGCCCTCGCGGCGGGGCTCGCGGCCGACACCAACGGGGCGCAGCCCGTCGCGCGCGTGCCCTTCAACTCGGAGCGGCGCTGGAGCGCGCTGACGCTCGAGTCGCGCGGCGTGCGGCGGCACTTCGTCCTGGGCGCGCCCGAGACGGTGCTGCCCTACGCCGACGACGACGGCCGCCTGCAGCGCGGCTACGAAGACGCGGCCCGATCGGGCCTGCGGGGGCTGATCTTCGCGGAGGCGCCGGCCCTGCCCGACCCCGAGGCCGGCCTGCGCGCCGTGCGCGCCCTGGCGCTCATCACCGTCGCCGACGTGCTGCGCGACGAGGTCGCGGACGCCTTCGCCCAGATGGAGGAGATCGGCATCGAGCCGAAGATCATCAGCGGCGACAACCCCGAGACCGTGGTCGCGCTGGTGCGGCAGCTCGGCATCGACCTGCCGGGCGGGCATATCTCCGGCGCGGAGCTGGCCGCCCTCGACGAGGCCGGCTTCCACGAGGCGGTCGAGCAGCACAGCGTGTTCGGCCGCATCGCGCCCGAGCAGAAGGCGCGCATCGTCACGGCCCTGCGCGACAACAAGCACTTCGTCGCCATGGTCGGCGACGGCGCCAACGACGTGCGCGCGCTGCGCGCCGCCGACGTCGCCGTGGCGATGGAGTCGGGCACGCAGACGGCCCGCGCCGTGGCCGGCATCGTGCTGCTCAAGGACTCCTTCGCGGCCTTCGTGCATGGGACGGCCGAGGCGCAGTCGGTGCTGGGCAACAGCGCGCAACTCAGCAAGCTCTTCATCACCAAGAGCTTCTACGCGTTCCTCATCATCATCGCCTCCGACATGCTCGGCCTCGACTTCCCCTTCCTGCCCCGCCACGGCTCGCTGACGGCGCTGTTCACGCTCGGCCTGCCCGCGATCTTCATCGCGCTGACCACGCCGCCCCCGCGCGCCGGCGCCGACTGGACGAACGCCGTCCTGCGCTTCGCGCTGCCCGCCGCCTTCGCCCTCGCCGCCGCCAGCGTCGCCGTGCACCTGCTCACCGAGGGCTTCCTCAACCGCCCCATCGAGGACTCGCGCACCCTGGTCGCGCTGACGATCGGCATCGTCGGCATCTACTTCATGGTGCTGGTCATCGGCTTCGACGGGATCACGCGCGCGGCGCGCGGCCGCGACCTCGTCCGCCCCGCCATGACGTCGTTCTTCGGCGCCGTGCTGCTCGGCCTCTTCGTGCTCACGATCTACACCGGCCCCATCCGCGACTTCTTCGACTTCGTCAGCGTCGGCGCCGACGAGTGGGGCATCGTCATCCCGGCCGTGGTCATGGGCATCGTCGGCCAGTACGTCCTGAGCCGGAACTGGCGGCAGATCCTGGGCTGGATCGTCAAGCAGCCGGAGGCCGAGGAGCTGGAGCGCGGCCGCGCGGTGTGAGGGGGGAGCGAGCGGCCCCCCGCTACCGGGCGTACAGCGCCGCGACCTCGGGGTCCTTGCGGGCGATTAGCTCCGCCGTCTCCAGCAGCACGCGGGCCTGCTTGTAGGTGGCGTCGTCCTGCATCTTGCCGTCCACGACGGCGACGCCCGACCCCCCGTCGATCGCCGCCACCACCCGCCGCGCGAAGTCGACCGCCTCCGGGTCGGGCCGGAAGACGCGCCGCGCGATCGCGATCTGGCGCGGGTGCAGCGTCCACGCCCCCACGCAGCCCAGGATGAAGGCGTCGCGGAACTGGTCCTCGCAGGCGGCGTCGTCGGAGAAGTCGCCGAAGGGGCCGTAGAAGGGGAAGATGCCGCTGCCCGCGCAGGCGTCGACCATGCGCGCCAGCGTGTAGTGCCAGGGGTCCTGCATGTAAGTGGCGCGGGGGGCGTCGGGGCGGGCCGGGTCGGCGTCGTCGCGCACGACGTAGCCGGGGTGCGGGCCGCCGACGCGGGTCGTCTTCATGCGCCGCGACGCCGCCAGGTCCGACGGCCCCAGGCTCATGCCCTGCATGCGCGGGCTCGCCGTCGCGATCGCCTCCACGTTGGCGACCCCGGACGCCGTCTCGAGGATCGCGTGCAGCAGGATCGGACGCGAGAGCTCGCGCCGCGCCTCCAGTTGCGCCAGCAGTTGGTCGGCGTACTGCACGTCCCAGGGGCCGTTCACCTTGGGCAGCATGATCACGTCGAGGCGGTCGCCGATCGCATCGACGAGGTCCAGCATGTCGTCGAGGAACCAGGGGCTGTCGAGGCTGTTGACCCGCGTCCAGAGTTGCGTGTCGCCGAAGTCGTTGGCGCGGGCGACCGTGATCAGCCCCTCGCGCGCCGCCTCCTTGCGGTCGGCCGGGATCGCGTCCTCCAGGTTGCCCAGCAGGATGTCGACCTGCTCCAGCATCTGCGGGACGCGGGCGCGCATCTTCTCGCTGCCGGGGTCGAAGAAGTGCACCATGCGCGAGGCGCGGGTGGGGATCTCCGCGGGCGGCGCGGGCGCGCCCATCGCCAGGGGTCGCAGGAATTCGCGGGGGCTTCGCATGGGGGCTCCTTCGGGCGGGGCGCTCTGCGGGTCGCTCGCGCCCGACGATACCCCAGCCGCCGCTAGCCCGCTCCCAGCAGGTCGTCGAGCGGCGTATGCTCGCGGCCCAGCGACGCCGCCACGTCGGAGTGCGTCAGCCAGCCCCGGTAGGTGTTGACGGCCCGCCGCAGCGGCCGGTCGCACTGCACGGCGGCCTCGAAGCCGCGCCCCGCCACTTCGAGAATGTAGGGCAGGGTGAGCCCCGTCAGCGCCCGCGACGAGGTGCGCGGCACCGAGCCGGGCATGTTGGGCACGGCGTAGTGCACGACCCCCTCCTCGACGTAGACCGGGTTGCGATGGTCGGTCGGGCGGGTGGTCTCGACGCAGCCGCCCTGATCGACCGCCACGTCGACGATCACCGCGCCGTCGTGCATGGATCGCACCATCTCCCGCGTCACCACGACGGGCGCGCGGCGGGCCGGCGCCAGCACCGCGCCGACCAGCACGTCGGCCTGCGCGACCGCGTGCGCGACCGTCTGCCGGCTGGAGAGCGCCGTCTCGATGCGGCCCATGTACAACTCCTCCAGGCCGCGCAACTGGTCCTCATTGATCGAGAGCACGGTCACGCGGGCCCCCGCCCCCACGGCCGCGCGGCAGGCGTTCTTGCCCACCGTGCCCGAGCCCACGATCACGACGTGCGCCGGCGGCACGCCCGGCAGCCCGCCCAGCAACTGCCCGCTGCCCGGGCCGGGCTTCTTGAGGAACTGGGCCGCCATCTCGACGGCCATCCGCCCCGCCACCTCCGACATCGGCGCGAGCAGGGGCAGGAAGCCGTCGTCCCGCTCGACCGTCTCGTAGCCGATCGCCGTGCAGCCCGAGGCCAGCAGCGCGTCGGTGACCTCCTCCTCGGCCGCCAGGTGCAGGTAGGTGAAGAGCATCTGGCCCTCGCGCAGCAGCGCGTACTCCGAGGGCTGCGGCTCCTTGACCTCGCAGAGCAGCTCGGCCCGCTCGAAGACGGCGGCGGGGTCGGGCGCGATTTCCGCCCCGGCGGCGCGGTACTCGGCGTCGGCGAAGTTCGACCCGGCCCCCGCCCCCGTCTCGACCAGCACCGTGTGCCCGGCGCCCACGATGTCGGCCACGCC
Source organism: Chloroflexota bacterium (assembly GCA_026707335.1). Lineage (GTDB taxonomy): Bacteria > Chloroflexota > Dehalococcoidia > Bin125 > Bin125 > TK10-74A. The sequence continues at coordinate 6,280 of JAPOXB010000034.1, read as the reverse complement.
CTGCGGCGTCAGCGCGACGCGGTACTCCTCGGTCTTCGTCTCGGTCACCGTGCCGACGATCATCGTCGCTTCCTCCCCATCATCCTCGCTTGTTTCGCGTCAGGGCTGCGCCACCGGGCTGGCGTGGTGGTGCAGCATCTTCCAGCCGTCTTCCTGCAAGAGAAACGTGTTGCTGACCGCGATCGGATGCCCGCCGACCACCTCGCGCCCCACGACGATCGCCACCTCGCCGATGATCTGCGCCGCCTCCGCCGCGCCGACGATCTTGGCCTGCTCGGCGTTGCCCAGGATCGATCGCCAGCTCGCCAGCACCGCCTCGCGGCCGCGCAGGATGTTCCAGCCGGGATGCACGCAGGTAACCTCGGCGTCGGTCGCCCAGAGCGCCGCCATCGCGTCGGCGTCGCGAGCGTTGAAGGCGGCGTAGAAGGCCGCGTTGGCGGCGAGCACCGCCGCCTCGTCGCCCTTCGGCATGGGGTCGTGCGGCATGGGGTCCTGCGGCATGGCTCGCCCCCGTTCGATGCGCAATCCCGACGGCGTCCGCCAGCGTATCGTGTGAACGCCGCCGCGACGCGATGATGCGGGCATGGGCGAGGGCAGGCTGATGGCGTCACGACGGCGAATCGGGTGGGTTGTGGCGCCGGCGCTGGCGGCGATCGCGCTGCTCGCGCTGGCCTGCGGCTCCGACGCCGACGAACCGGAGGCGCCGGAGGCCGCCCCTGAGGCCGCCGTCGTCGAGGAGCCCGCACGAGTGGACGCGGACGAGCCGGCGGACGAGTCCGAGGAGCAGGCCGCGGCGCAGGCCGACCCGTCCCCGGCCGACGAGGAGCCGGCGCAAGCCACGGAGGCGTCCGCCGAAGCCGACCCCGCCCCACCCGCCCCGCCCGCCGGCGACACGTTCCTGCCGCTCGACGCCGCCGTCACGCCCTTCGGCGAGCCGATCCTGCGCGACCTGGGCGCGCCCAGTCACTTCGGCCGCGGCTGGCGGACGAACTTCGACATCAGCCTCGTCGAGTACGGCGAGATCCTCTCCGGCGGCGTGCCCCGCGACGGCATCCCCGCCATCCGCGAGCCCCGCTTCATCTCCATCGCCGAGGCCGACGAGTTGTACGTGGACGGCAGCCCCGTCCTGCAGTTCACCCTCAACGGCGACGCCCGCGCCTATCCGCTCGACATCCTCATCTGGCACGAGATCGTCGAGGACGTGGTGGGCGGCGTGCCGGTCGCCGTGACCTACTGCCCGCTCTGCAACACGGCCATCACCTTCGACCGCACGATCGGCGGCACGACCTACGACTTCGGGGTCAGCGGCGTGCTGCGCAACAGCGACCTGGTCATGTTCGACCGCCAGACCGAGTCGCTCTGGCAGCAGATCGGGGGCGTCGCCATCGTCGGCGACATGGTGGGCGCCCGCCTGACCGTGCTGCCCTCGACCATCGCCGCCTGGGGCGACTTCAAGGCGCAGTACCCGGAGGGCATCGTGCTCTCCCGCGAGACGGGCTACTCGCGGAGCTACGGCCGCAATCCCTACGTCGGCTACGACGACCCCGACAACGTTCCCTTCCTCTTCCGCGGCGACATCGACCCCCGGCTCGGCGCGATGGAGCGCGTCGTCACGCTCGACCTGCCGGACGACGCGGTGGCCTACCCCTTCGCCCTGCTCGCCGAGCGGGGCGCCGTGGCGGACGTGCGCGACGGTCGGCCGATCGTCGTCTTCTGGGCCCCGGGGGCGCGCTCCGCCCTCGACCAGGCCGGCATCGCGCAGTCGCGCGAGGTCGGAGCGACGGGCGTCTTCGAGCGCACCGTCGACGGCCGCGCTCTCGACTTCCGGCCCAACCCCGGCGACCCCGCCACCTTCCTCGACGAGCAGACGGAGTCGGTCTGGAACATCTTCGGGGCGGCCCTGTCGGGGCCGCTGGCGGGCGCGCAACTGACCCCCGTCGTGCACACCGACCACTTCTGGTTCGCCTGGGCCGCCTTCCGGCCCGACACGGCCGTCTTCGAGGGATAGCCGCGGAGCCTCAGCCCTGCGAGAGGAAGACCTGCGGCCGGCCGTTGTCGGGGTGCGGCAGGATGCGCGCCTCGATCTCGTAGCAGCGGCGCAGGTTGTCGGGCGTCAGCACCGTCCAGGGGTCGCCCTCGGCGATGATCCGCCCGCCGGCCAGCATCAGCAGTCGGTCGCACCAGCGCGCCGCCAGGTTGACGTCGTGGATCACGACCAGCGCGCCCAGCCCGCGCGACCGCGTGAGGCCGGCCAGCACCTGGAAGAACAGCGACTGCTGCGCCAGGTCGAGGTTGTGCGTTGGCTCGTCGAGCAGCAGCACGGCCGGCTCCTGGGCCAGCGCCATCGCCAGCGCGACGCGCTGCTGCTCGCCGCCCGACAACTGCCGGTAGGGCCGCGCCGCGAACTGCTCGATCCCGACCGCCCGCATCGCGCCCCGCGCCGCCTCGATGTCGGCCCGGGTGTGGCCGCGCAGCCAGCCCATGTGGGGGCCGCGTCCCAGCAGCACCAACTCCTCGGCGGTGAAGTCGAAGGCGACCTGCAGCTCCTGCGGCACCAGCGCCAGCCGTCGCGCCAGCTCGCGCCGGCCCCACGAGGCGCGGTCGCGCCCGCCCACCCGCACGACGCCCGACTGCGGCCGTCGCGTGCCGGTGATCAGGCGCAGGGCCGTCGTCTTGCCGCAGCCGTTACGCCCCAGCAGCCCCACCATCTCCCCCGCCCCGACCTCGAGGCTGAGCCCCTCGAGCAGCGGCGCGCCGTCGTAGCGGAAGTGGACGTTCTGGAGCGCCAGGGCCGGCGCGCCGGCGGACGGGAGCGGCGCGGCCGTGCGGCTCAACGGTGGGGCGCTAGAAGACATACTGCCCCCGCGCCCGCCGCAGCAGCAGCAGGAAGAACGGCCCGCCCACGATGCCGGTGATGACGCCCAGCGGCACCTCGGTGGGCGAGAGCAGCATCCGCGCGGCCAGGTCGGCCAGGACGACGAACAGCGCCCCGTACAGCGCCGACGCCCACAACAGCCGCCCGTGGTCGGGGCCGATCAGCAGCCGCAGGACGTGCGGCGTCACCAGCCCCACGAAGGCCACCAGCCCCGCCGCCGCGACGGCCGCCGCCGTCATCAGCGACGAGGCCGCGATGAGGATCAGCTTCGTCCGCTCGACCCGCACGCCCAGGGCGTGGGCGTGCTCCTCGCCCAGGGCCAGCGCGTTGAGCGGCTGCGCCAGCGCCCGCGCGACCAGCAGCCCCGCCGCGACGAACGGCCCCAGCAGCAGGAACTGCTGCCAGCCCACCGTGCCGACGCCGCCCAGCAGCCAGGAGAGGATCGCGCCCAGGCGGAACTGCGAGTCGCTCTGGGTCAGCATCAGGAACGACATCGCCGCGGTCAGGAAGGCGCCCACGGCGACCCCCGCCAGCAGCAGGGTCGTCACGGCGACGCGGCCGTCGGAGCGGGCCAGGAAGTAGACCAGCAGCACCGTCGCCAGGCTGCCGGCGAAGGCCAGCGCCGGCACCCAGGAGAACCCATAGATGATGAAGCCCGCCTGCGGCGCGATGAGGAAGCCGATCACCGCCGCGAACGCCGCCCCGCTGCTCGCCCCGATGATGAACGGATCGACCAGCGGGTTGCGGAACACGCCCTGGAAGATCGCGCCCGCGACGCTCAGCGCCGCCCCCACCAGCGCCGCCGAGATGACCCGCGGCAGGCGGATCTCGCGCAGGATCGTCGCCTCCGCGTCGGTCCAGCGCTGCTCCAGCTCGACGAAGGGCAGCCAGTCGATCAGGATGCGCAGCGTGTCGCCCAGCCCGATCGACGCCGAGCCGGCGGCCGTCGCGACGGCCACCGCGCACAGCAGCAGCAGCGCGCCCAGTCCGTAGACCAGCGCCGCGCCGGGCAGCCCCCGCCGCCGGGCGGGACTCCGCGCGACGAGGCGCGGCACGTGGCGCTGCAGCGGCAGGCGCTGGGTCGTCACCGGAGGGCGCCTCTCGTCATGCGGCGGCCGCCATCCGGGCCTCGGCCAGCGCCTCGGCGACCCGCTCGACCGCTTCGACCAGCCCCACCCCCACGCTGAACAGCGTGCCGGGCAGCGGCACGACCATGCCCTCGTGCACGGCCGTGATCCCGCTCCAGCCGGTGCGCTCGCCGACCTCCGCCGCCGAGATGGGGTTGAACGACATCTCGTCGGCGAACTCCTTCGAGTTGAGCAGCAGGATCACCTCCGGGTCGGCGGCGATGATGCTCTCCCAGCCGACCTGCGGGAACGGCCCCTCGGCGTCGGCGAAGATGTTGGCGCCCCCCGCCAGTTCGATGATCTCCTGGTGCAGCGACCCGGGTCCCACGCTGAACGGCTGCGTCGGCGTCGACTGGTCGACCTCCAGGTAGACCCGCAGCGGCTCGGCCGAGCCGAGGGCCGCGGCGACCGCCTCGCTGACCGCCGCCAGCCGCGCGTCGAGGTCGGCGGCCAGCGCCTCGCCGGCCTCCTCCTCGCCCAGCAGCCGGCCGATGGTGCGGAGTTGCTCCAGCACCGTCGCCACGCGGTCCGGGTAGGCCATCGAGTAGACCGGGAAGCCCAGCGCGCGCGACTGCTGCGCCAGTTCCTCGGTGCCCCCCACCGCGATCAGGACCAGGTCGGGCTGCAACTCCGCGATCGCTTCGATGTTGAAGGTGAAGTTCGCGCCCCCCACGCTGACCGCGTCGGGCGCCCGCGCGAGCGAGAAGTCGTCCACGCCCACCAGGCGATCGGCCAGGCCCAGGTCGGCCACCAGGTCCACCACCGAGGGCAGCACCGCGACCACCCGCTCGGGCCGCGCCTCCAGCGTGACCTCGACGCCGGTGTCGTCGGTCACGGTCAGCGGGAACGGGCCCGGCGGGGGCGCTTCGTCGGCCGCCTCGGCCTCGGCCTCGGCCTCCGCCTCGTCCGCTGCCGCGGCTGCCGCTTCGGCCCCTGCTTCGGCCTCAGCCTCCGCCTCCGCCTGGGCTGCCGCTTCCGCTTCGGCCGCCGCTTGGGCCTCGGCCTCCGCTGCCGCCTCCGCCTCGGCGGCTTCTTCGGCCTCCGCCTCGGCGGTCGGCGTCTCCGCCGCCGCGGTGGTCGTCGCCGCGCTCGGCGCCGGTTCGTCGTCCCCGTCGCCGCCGCATGCGGCCAGCGCCGGCAGCGCCAACGCCAGCAGCGCGACCAGCGCCACCGCCTTCCAGTTTCGGCCCCACTCCGCAGGCTTCTTCGTGTATCCGCGCACGCCATGCCCCTTTCCAGCCCCGGCAAGGTCCGGACGTTGGGCGGTTCGCGGTGTCGGCGGGCCGAAAAAAAAAACGACCCGGCCGGCGCGGCGGGGTCGCACAGCGCCAAGCCCTTCCTCGAAGGCTTATGCAGCGTTCGGGACGACGCAGGTATTCGGGCTCCCCCACCGGCCGCGTCGCGGCGGCGGGGCTACCGTTGCGGGACAGCGCCGGATTTCGACCGGCTTCCCCCGCGGCGTCCCTGGGTTTGCGCGGTCAGTCTGTCAGCCGATCGCGCCGACGGTCAAGCGCCCGCGTCGGCCCGCCATACCGAGACCCGCTCGACGCGCAGCCGGATCACGGGCCGGTCCTCCAGCGCCATCGCCGCGTACTGCCGATAGCGCGCCCGCAGCGCCGCGACCGCCGCCGCCTGCACGGGCCCCGGCTCGAGCACGGCCGCCGGCCCGCGCAGCATCGCCCAGCGCAGCCGCGACCAATCCTCGTCGTAGACGTCCACCAGCAGCGCCGCGCGCGGGTTCTCGGCGATGTTGCGCAGCCGCCGCAGGCGCAGCGTCGTCTTCGGCTTCTCGTCGATGACGACGTACGCGTCGTCGCCGACCAGCGCGAACACGACCGGCACGACGTGGGGCGCGCCGTCGGCGCCCGCCGTCGCCAGCCGGCCCACGCGCTGCCCCTCGATGAACCGCCGCGTCTCCGCGTCGATCAACGATTCGCTCATCGCATCTGCCTCACGCGCCCATTATCGCGGCTATTATCGGGCTGCGCCGCCCGCCGCCGGCGCACGCAGTGCTGACACGATATGGAGTCGCCATGGCCCGCCCGAAAAAACTCGATGACGCCACCGTCGCGCAGCGCGCCGCGGAGTTGGCCGGCTGGTCGGTGGCCGACGGCAAGATCCGCCGCGCCTTCCAGTTCGACGACTTCGTGGGCGCCTTCGCCTTCATGACCGCCGCCGCCCTGCAGGCCGAGAAGCTCGACCACCACCCGGAGTGGTTCAACGTCTACAACCGCGTCGTGGTCGACCTCTCGACGCACGACGCCGGCGGCGTCACGGA
>JAPOXB010000235.1 GCA_026707335.1 Chloroflexota bacterium | reverse complement strand
CGCCGCCGCGGCCGCCGCCGCCGCCCAGGAGGCGTCAGCCGCCGCCGCCGAGGCGGCCGAGCTGGCCGCCGCCGCGGTCATGGCCGCGGAGGAGGGCATGGAGGACGAGCCCACCGCGGCCGACTTCGCCGGGGAGGAGTTGGTGCTGCTGACGCACGACAGCTTCTGGATCTCGGAGGAGACGATCGCGGCCTTCGCGGCGCAGTACGGCGTGACAGTGGCGGTGACCCCGCTCGGCGACGCGGTCGAGGCGCTCAACCGGGCCATCCTCAACAAGGGCAACCCCGAGGGCGACCTGCTCTTCGGCGTCGACAACGTCTCCTATGTGCGGGCGCTGGCGGAGGACATCTTCCTGGAGTACCGCCCGGCGGCGCTGGCCGGCATCGACCCGTCGCTGATCTTCGACGACAGCGGCCGGGTGACGCCGGTCGACTTCGGATTCGTGCTGTTCAACTACGACAAGGCGGCGCTGGCCGAGGCGGGCGTCGCCGCCCCGACGACGCTGGAGGAGCTGACCTCGGAGACGTGGCGCGGCCGGGTGGCGGTCGAGGACCCGAACACGTCGTCGCCGGGCCTGCAGTTCATGCTGGTGACGATCGCCTACTTCGGCGAGGACGGCGACTACACCTGGCTCGACTTCTGGCGCGACATGCGGGCCAACGACGTGATCGTCAGCGCCGGCTGGAGCGACGCCTACTACACCCAGTTCTCGCACTACGGCGGCGGCGCCTGGCTGGTCAACAGCTACGCGACGTCGCCGGCGGCGGAGGTGATCTTCGCCGAGACGGCGCTGGATGAGTCGCCGACGGGCAACCTGATCGTGCCGGGGGGCAGCTACCTGCAGATCGAGGGCGTGGGCATCCTGCGCGGCACCGACAAGGAGCCGCTGGCGCGGGCCTTCATCGACTTCATGCTGGGCGACCTGTTCCAGGCCGACATCCCGCTCAACATGTTCGTCTACCCGGTCGTGAGCGGCGTGGCGCTGCCGCCGGAGTTCCTGGAGTTCGCCGAGATCCCGGCCCAGCCGGCCGAGCTCGACGCCGCGCGGGTGACCGAGAACCTGGAGCGCTGGCTCGACGAGTGGACGGACACGGTCGTGCGGTAGGCGCGCGGCCGGGGCGGCCCCGGCGATGGAGACGGCGCCGTGACGGTCGGCCGGCTGGTCCTGATCCCGGCGCTGGCCTTCCTGGCGCTGTTCTTCGTCTACCCGCTGGCGGCGATCCTGAGCGAGAGCCTCGCGCCCGGCGGCGCGTTCAGCCTGGCGCCGTTCGAGACGGTGCTGGGCGACGACTTCTACCTCGGCCGGCTCTGGTTCACGACCTGGCAGGCCTTCGCCTCGACGGCGCTGACGCTGGCGCTGGGGCTGCCCAGCGCCTACGTCTTCGCGCGCTACGACTTCCCCGGCAAGTCGCTCATCCGCGCGCTGACGACGATCCCCTTCGTGCTGCCGGTGGTCGTGGTGGCGATCGCGTTCACGGCGCTGCTGGGGCCGTCGGGCGCGCTCAACGAGGCCCTGCAGGCGATCTTCGGCCTCGACGAGCCGCCCATCCGCGTGCTCAACACGATCACCGTGATCCTGCTGGCGCACGCCTTCTACAACTACACGATCGTCGTGCGGACGGTGTCGGCGCTGTGGGCGAACGTCGACCCGCGCAGCGAGGAGGCGGCGCGGATGCTGGGCGCGGGCCCGCTGGCGGTCTTCCGCCGCGTGACGCTGCCCCAGATCGCGCCGGCGATCCTCTCCTCGGCGCTGCTGGTCTTCATGTTCTGCTTCACCAGCTTCGGCGTCGTGCTGATCCTGGGCGGGCCGCAGTTCGCGACGCTCGACGCGACGATCTACAACCTCACGGCGCGGCTCTTCCGGCTGCCGCTGGCGGCGGCGCTGGCGGTCGTGCAGATCGTGTTCACGCTCGCGGTGATGTGGACCTACGCCCGGCTGCAGGCCCGCAGCGCCGTGCCGCTCAACCTGCAGCCGCAGGCGTCGGCCTTGCGGCGCGTGCGCGGGCGGCGCGAGCGGCTGCTGATCGGGGGCAACTTCGCGGTCGTGTTCTGCTGGCTGGGGGCGCCGCTGCTGGCGCTGGTCGAGCGGTCGTTCCGGGGAGCCGAGGGCTACGGCGTCGGCTTCTACGCGGGGCTGGAGAGCAACACCCGCGGCGAGCTGTTCTTCGTCTCGCTGTCCGAGGCGCTGACCAACTCGCTCTGGTTCGCCGCCACGACGGTCGCGATCGCGGTGCCGCTGGGCACGGCGCTGGCCTTCGCCGTCGCGCGGGCGCGGGGCCGCTGGCGCGCCCTCGCCGACGCCCTGGCGATGCTGCCCCTGGGCGTCTCGGTGATCACGCTGGCCTTCGGCATCCTGATCGCGTTCGACACGGGCGTGCTCGACCTGCGCGCGTCGTGGATGATCATCGTCGTGGCGCACACGCTGATCGCCTATCCGTTCGTGATGCGCAGCGTGCTGGCCGTCGTGCGCGGCATCGACGAGCGCCTGCGCGAGGCGGCGGCGACGCTGGGCGCCTCGCCGCGGCAGACCTTCCGCCGCATCGACCTGCCCATCGTCTCGCGCGCGACGCTGGTCGGCGCGACGTTCGCCTTCGCCATCTCGATCGGCGACTTCGGCGCGGCGCTGCTGCTCTCGCGGCCCGAGTACGCGACGATGAACGTCGCGATCTTCCGCTACCTGGGGCTGGCGGGCGCGGAGCGGCTGGGAGCGGCGCTGGCGATGAGCGTGGTGCTGATGCTGGTGAGCGGCCTAGGCTTCCTGCTGATCGAGCGGCTGCGCTACCGCGACGTGGGGGAGTTCTGATGGCCGGGTCCGATGCGCCGCCGCTGCTCTCGGTGCGCGACGTGCGCCTGCGCTACGGCGAGACGCCGGCCTTGGGCGGGGTGTCGCTGGAGGTGGCGGAGGGCGAGATCTCGGCCGTCATCGGGCCCAGCGGCTGCGGCAAGACGTCGCTGCTGCGCGTCACCGCCGGGCTCGAGCGGGCCGAGTCGGGCGAGGTCTGGCTCGACGGCCGCCGCATCGACGCGGTCCCCGCGCACCGCCGCGGCATCGGCCTGATGTTCCAGGAGCTCGCCCTGTTCCCCCACCTCGACGTGGAGTCGAACGTCGCCTTCGGGCTGCGCATGCAGGGGCTGGGCGGCGCGGCGCGGGCCGATCGCGTGGCCGAGATGCTGGCGCTGGTCGGCCTGTCGGGCTACGGCGGGCGCAAGGTGCACGAACTGTCGGGCGGGGAGCGGCAGCGGGTCGCGCTGGCCCGCTCGCTGGCGCCGCGGCCGCGGCTGCTGATGCTCGACGAACCGGTGGGCGCGCTCGACCGGGCGCTGCGCGAGGAGCTGCTGACCGAGCTGGCCGACATCTTGCGCTCGCAGGGCCTGACGGCGATCTACGTCACGCACGACCAGGAGGAGGCCTTCGCGCTGGCCGACCGGGTGCTGGTCATGGAGGGCGGGCTGGCGCGGCAGTCGGGCCGGCCGGAGGAGATCTACGGCGCCCCCGCCGACGCCTGGGTCGCGCGCTTCCTGGGCCGCACGAACCTCGTGGCGGGCGAGCTGACGCCGTCGGGGGACGGCCGGGCGCGGGTGCGGACGCCGCTGGGGGAGTTCGTCGTCGCGAGCGCGGCCGCGGCGCCGGGGCCGGTCACGCTGCTGCTCGGCGACGAGCGCGCCCGCGTCGAGCCGGCAGAGGCGGGGGAGGAGAGCGGCGCGCCCATGCCGGACGAGAGCGTGGTGACGGGCGAGGTCGTGGGGCGCGCCTTCCAGGGCCGCCGCGTGCGCCTGCGCGTGCGCAGCGGCGAGGCCGAGTTGGCCTTCGCGGTCGATCCGCCGTCGGGCGGCGGCGGCTGGGAGGTCGGCGACGCCGTGCGCGTGCGCCTCGACCCCGCGTCGATCCGCGTCCTGCCGCCGGAGGGGTAGGGGGCGTATCCTGCCCTAGTACATCGCACCGGCGCATAGGCCTTCGGCCGAACGCCACGTCCTACGGCCGCTCTCGGGCGGCCGTAGTTGCGTCTTGGGCCATGTACTTCTGCTACGTCGACGAGTCGGGCGGTATGATCGCGGGCGGCGCGACGACGGCGCGGCCGGACGGGAGACACGGCATGGACTGGCAGCCGGAACTCGACGAGCTGCGCCGTCGCGAGGCGCTGGCCCGACGCATGGGCGGCGCCGAGAAGGTCGCGCGGCAGCACGCGGGCGGCCGGCTGACGGTGCGCGAGCGCATCGACCGGCTGCTCGACGCGGGCTCCTTCCACGAGATCGGCGCCATCGCGGGCGTCGCCGAGTACGACGACGACGGCGAACTGACCGACCTGACGCCGGCGAACTTCGTCTTCGGGCGGGGTCGGATCGACGGGCGGCCGGTGATCGTGGCGGGCGACGACTTCACGGTGCGGGGCGGTTCGGCCGACGCGAACATCAAGGAGAAGCACGACCTGGCGGAGCGGATGGCGCACGACCTGCGCCTGCCGCTGGTGCGGCTGGTCGAGGGGTCGGGCGGCGGCGGCTCGGTGAAGACGATCGAGACGACGGGGCGGGCCAACGTGCCCGGGCTGGCCGGCTGGGAGATGGCGGTGCGCAACTTGGGCGTCGTGCCGCGGGTGGGGCTGGGGCTGGGCTCGGTGGCGGGGCTGGGCGCGGCCGACCTGGCGACCACGCACTACTCGGTGCTGGTCGAGGGCACGGGGGCGCTGTTCGTGGCGGGGCCGCCGGTCGTGCAGCGCATCGGCCAGGACGTCGACAAGCAGGACCTGGGTGGCACGCGCACCCACACCCGCAGCGGCGCGGTCGATCAGGCGGCGGCGTCGGAGGAGGAGGCGTTCGACTACGCACGGCGCTTCCTCTCGTACCTGCCGTCGTCGGTCCACGAGACGCCGCCGCGGGGGCCCCGGAACGACGACCCGGAGCGCCGCGAGCCGTTCCTGCTGAGCGCCGTCCCGCGTGACCTGCGCAAGCCCTACAAGATGCGCGCCATCGTCGAGGCGGTGGTCGACCGCGGCTCGTTCTTCGAGATGGGGCGCGACTTCGGGCGCGCCATCCTGACGGGGCTGGCGCGGCTCGACGGCTGGCCGGTCGCGCTGATGGCCGGCGACCCCTACCACTACGGCGGCGCCTGGACGGCCGATACGTGCGACAAGATCATCCGCTTCGTCGACCTGGCGCAGACCTTCCACCTGCCGGTCGTGCACCTGGTCGACTGCCCCGGCTTCCTCATCGGCCGGCAGGCCGAGGAGCAGGCGACGATCCGGCACGGCGCGCGCGCCATCGCGGCCATCTGGCAGGCCACGACGCCCTGGTGCGCGGTGATCGTGCGCAACGCCTTCGGCGTGGCGGGCGCGGCGCACCAACCGGGCGGCCGGCTCAGCTATCGCTACGCCTGGCCCTCGGGGCACTGGGGGTCGCTGCCGCTGGAGGGCGGCATCGAGGCGGCCTACCGCGCCGACCTCGACGCGGCGGAGGACCGCGCGGCCAAGCTGGCCGAGATCGAGCAGCGGCTGACGCGCCTGCAGTCGCCCTTCCGATCGGCGGAGACGTTCTGGATCGAGGAGATCATCGACCCGCGCGACACGCGGCCGCTGCTCTGCGAGTTCGCCAACCTGGCCGCGCCCCTGCGCGAGACGGGGCCCTCGTCCTGGACGGAGATGCGGCCGTAGAGCGGCGCTAGCGGGACGGCGTGGTCAGCGGGGCCAGCAACTCCAGCAGTTGCGCCATACGCTCGATGTCCTCGCCGATGAGGTCGGCATGGAGGTGCCGCTTGCGCCGGTAGTGATTGCCGTGCAACTCGTTGGCGATGGCGCGCAGTACGCGCACACCGTCATCTCCGGTCAGACCGTAGGCATTGTTGAGCACGACGCTGAAGTGCTCGTGCCTCTCATACTCCCAGCCTTGAGCCTGCGCGACGGCTTTCGCCATGTGCTCCGCGGCCCGCCAGCCCTTCCGCGACGCCTTGTGCAGACGGCCGGCGGCAAGGTGCTGCCGGGCCCGCTCCAGGTGCTCCTGGGCCTGAGCCAAGTGGTCGGTCACGGCGGCGGAATCGTCGGTCGGCATCGCGGTCTCGCTCCTCGGTCGAGACCCACAGCGTACCCATGTCCGGGCCCCGCCGACCGCGACCGGCGCTACCCCCCGACCGACGGCGGCGCGACGCGGTCGGTCAGCTCCGCGATGACGACGCGGCGCTGCGAGTAGTTGTGCGTCTCCTCGTCGAAGGCGCCCTCGCAGGTGACGAGGGTGAGGATGGACGCCTCGGTGCTGCGCAGGAAGCGGTCACCGCTGGGGTCGTCCCAGGCGACGCTGTGCACCTCGGTCACGGTGTAGACGTAGGCGCGGGCGTCGCGCAGGTCGCGCACGATGATCAGGTCGCCGGGGCGGGTCTCGGTGAGCAGCCAGCAGACGCCGAAGCCCACGTTGCCGAAGATGTCGCGGTAGTCGCGGTGGCCGTCCATCAGGACGTTGCCGGGCTCGCCGGGGGCGGGGCCGTCCTCCCACCAGCCGATGACCTCGGGGTTGTCGGGCGCGCCGAGCAGGTTGCTGGGCGTGACGCCCACCCGCACGATCGAGGCGTGGATCTGCGCGCTGGGCACGATCATCTCCCAGTTGGTGCGGCGGTCGGCGCCACTGCTGCGCACGATGCCGGGCCCGGCGAGGATCGCGCCGTCGGCGCCGGCGCCGCCGTAGATCAGCGTGTCGGGGTCGAAGTCGGGGAGCTTGGTGGTCGTGAAGAGCTCTTCGGGGGGTTCTTCGTCGCCGGGGATGGGGCCGCCGGCCAGCGCGCCGGGGCTGATCTGCGTCGCGCCGCGGCTGTCCGCGTCCTCGAGGGCGGCGGCGTTGCCGCCGGTCGCGGACTCGCCGGCGGGCGCGCGGTCGGCCGACGCCCCGGCGACGGCGCCGTCGTCGAGCAGCTCGGACGTGATGTAGAAGGCCACGAGCGAGCAGACCGTCGCCGAGATGACGACGGCGACGATCCAGATCAGCGTGCGCCAGGGGCCGGGCTCGCCCGGCCCGGAGTTCTGCGACACGGCCTCCGGTCCTCCTCCCGCGGGGTGGCGTCCACCGTACGTCGCCGGATCGGCTGATTCCATTAAACGTCTGATCACAAATTCGCCCGGCGGCGCAAGGGCGGATTGCATGCGGGGCGCGGTCGGCTACCAGTATGACGCGGCGGGGCGGGGCCGGGTTCCGGCCGGGGCGAGAGGGCGGCGCCGGGGGACAGACGCTACAGCGCCCCCGGCGGTATCGTCGGGGGCGCTGGCGGGGCCGCCCGTTATCGGGTGGCGCCTGCGGGCCGCCATGGCTAATCGGGGCGGCCTGCCGGATCGTCGGGGGTAACGTCCCCGGGCTCCACCAGCACCATAGCAGACCGGCGTGGGGGCGGCGGCAGTCGGCGTGGCGCCGGGGGCAGACGCTACAGCGCCCCCGGCGGCATCGTCGGGGGCGCTGGTGGGGTCGCCCGTTATCGGGTGACGGTCGCGGGCCGCTAGGCCTTTATCCGACGGCCCGCTGGATCATCGGGGGGTAGCGCCCCCGGCTCCACCAGCACTATAGCAGACGGCCGCTGCGGCCGTCACAAGGCCAACCGACCTCAGAGCCCCTCGCAGCGCAGATCGATGGTGATGCCCGACGCGGCGGCGGCGTCCTGCAGGGCGTGACACGTCGCCACGGAGCGATCGGCGGCGGCCAGGAACGCGGGGCTCTGCGGGAACGCCTCGACGACCGCCGCGAAGGCCTCCCACGTCGTGACGTTGCCGACGGCCCGCGCGTAATCGGCCATGGCCTCGGCGAAGGCCCGCTCGGCGGCGGCGGCCTCCCGATGCAGCGCGGCCAGCGCGGGCGGCGGAGCGAGCGCCACGGCCTCGGCGACCGCTTTCGCCTGCAACTCCGCGAGATCGTCGAAGAGGGCCTTCGTCCCGTCGAGGTCGCCCCGCAGCGCCAGGGCGTCCATCTTCGCGACGATCTCCTCGCCCGCGGTCGCGAACGTCTGCGAGATTCGCTCCACCTCCTCGAAGTAGGCGCGGACGTCGCCGGAGGCGGGGGCGGCGGCGGTATCGTCGGTCACGGCGGCCTGGGCGGCGGCCGTCGCGGCTTCGGCGGCTTCGGTCTGGCGTTCGAGGTCGGCCCGCGCCTGCGCCAGCTCCTCCCGCACCCGGTCGCGCTCGCCCTGCGCGATCTCCAACTCGCCCGAGAGGGTGGCGACCTCGGCCCGCAGCGCCTCGGCGTCGGCCTGCAGCTGCTCGATTTCGGCGCTGCGATCGTCGCCGCCGCAGGCGGCCAGGACGGCGGGCAGCGCGAGCAGCAGGACGGTCAGGCGGCGCATGGGCGCTTCTCTCAACTGAGGGCGCGGACCGGGTCCAGCATACGGCGGCCGGGCGGCGTCAGATTCCCTCGCAGCGCAGATCGACGGTGACGCCCGACTCGGCGCCGGCCTCTTGCAGCGCGAAGCAGGCGATCACGGCGCGCCCCGCGGCGGCCAGGAAGTCGGGGCTCTGCGGGAACGCCTCGACGACCGCCCCGAATCCCTCCCACGTCGTGACGTTGCCGATGGCTCGCGCGTAGTCGGCCATGGCCTGCGCGAATCCCTCCTGCGAGGCGATGAATTCCCCGTGCAGCGAGGCCAGCGCGGGCGGCGGCTCGAGCCCGGCGGCCTTGCCGGTGGCCTCCGCCAGCGCTTGCGCCAGATCCCCGAAGAGGGTCTTCGTCGCGTCGAGGTCGCCCGTCCGGGCCGTGGCGTCGATCTTCGCGACGATCCCCGCCGAGTAGGCCGTGGCGCCCTGGAAGATTGCCTCGAGCTGCTGGAGGTAGGCGCGGACCTCGTCGGAGGCGGGCGCGGGGGCGGCGGTCGCGTCGGCGTCGTCGGCGCCCGTGTCGCCGGACGCGGCGGGAACGGCGGCGGCCGCGGCTTCGGCGATGGCGGTCTGGCGTTCGAGGTCGGCCAGCGTCTGCGTCAACTCTTCCTGCGCGCGGTCGCGCTCGCTCTGGGCGATCTCCAACTCGCCCGCGAGGTAGGCGACCTCCGCCCGCAGCGCATCGACGTCGGCCTGCAGCCGCTCGACTTCGGCGCTGCGGTCCTCGCCGCCGCAGGCGGCCAGGATCACGGTGAGCGCGATCAGGAGGACGGTCAGGCGGCGCATGGGCACTCCCTCAAGTGGCGGTGCGAGCTCGTCCAGCATACGGCGGGTGGCGGCGTCAGATGGACACGCAGCGCAGGTCGACGGTGACGCCGAAATCGGCCGCGCCGTCCTGGAGCTGGAAACAGGCATCCCCGCGCCGCCGGTAGACGGCCTCGAAAGCGTCCGACTCGCCGTACGCGTCGACGGCGACCCGGTACTCCTCGATCGTGCCGGCCTGTGCCACCGCGTCCTCGAACTCGACGAGGGCGGCAGCGAAGTCCTGCGCGCTCTCCAGGAACGCGCCGTGCCGCCGCGCCAACTCCGGCGGCGGATCCAGCGCCGCGAGCGCGTCGGCGTACTCGGCCTCCAGCGCCACGAGATCCTGGAAGTGCTCCTTGGCGGCCGAGAGATCGCCCCCGTCCATGTCGCGGTTCCAGGCGGCGAGGATGTCCTGGGCGATGGCGTCGGTGTCCTGGGCCAGGCGCTGGAGTTGATCGAAGTACGGCCCCAGCGGGGCGCTGGGAAGCGCATCGAGGCGGGCATGCACCTCGTCGAGGGCGAACCAGAGCTCCTGCAGGGCTGCCTCGCGCCAAGCGGCTTCGTCGGCGAGGGCGTCGACGATGCCGGAGAGTTCCGCCACGAGCACCATCGCGGCCTCGACGTCGGCCAGCGCGGCGTCGAGCGACTCGCCCACGCGGCGCTCCGCGTCCTCGACGGCCTCGGCAGCGACGCGGGCCGCGGCCTCGGCGGCGGCGGCAGCGGCGGCCTCCGCGGCGCTCTCGACGGCGGCCTTGGCTTCGGCGGCGGCACCGGCGGCCGCGGCGTTCTCCCGCGCCGATTCATCCCGTGCGTCCTTGAGATCGTCCATCTCCCGCGCGAGTTCACCGCGCGCATCCTGGGCGATCTCGAGCTCACGGGTCAGCACGTTGACTTGCGCCCGCAGCGCCTCGACGTCGGCCTGCAGCCGCTCGACTTCGGCGCTGCGGTCGTCACCGCCGCAGGCGACGGCCAGGACCGCGGCGAGCGCGACGAGCAGGACGGTCAGGCGGCGCATGGGCACTCCCTCAACTCCGGGCGCGGAACTCGTCCAGCATACGACGGGTGGCGCGGGCGACCTCGGCCACGGCGGTGTCGAAGGCGGGGGCGTTGCGCCGCGAGGGGGCGCGGTAGCCGCTGACCTTGCGCACGAACTGCAGCGCGGCGGCCTCGACCTCAGCCTCGTCGATGGGGCGATCGGCGGCGCGGAGGGTCTTGATGCTGCGGCACATGGGGAGCCTCCTGTTCGGCCCGCCGGGCGGGCGCTCAGGCGGGAGCGGCGGCCGGGTAGCAGCCGGCGGCGCGCGCCCGCGCGACGACGAGGGCGCGGACGTGGTCGATGGTGGGGGTGGGCACGCCCGTGATGCGCCCCAGCTCGGCGACGACGCCGACCAGCGCGTCGATCTCCATCGGGCGGCCCGATTCGAGGTCCTGCAGCATGCTCGTGCGGTGCGCGCCGACGCGCCCGGCGACGGCGATGCGCTCGTCGAGGGACATGCGCAGCCGCACGCCCAGCGCCCTGGCGACGTCGCGCCCCTCCTCCATCATGGCGGCGACGACGGCGCGGGCGTCGGGGTCGCGGGCGATCTCCTCGAGCGTCAGGCCGGTGAGGGCGCTGACGGGGTTGAAGCTGAGGTTGCCCCACAGCTTGAGCCAGATCTCCGTGCGGATGTCGGGGGCGACGGGAGCGCGGACGCCGGCCTCGCGCAGGAGCGCGGCCAGGCGGCGCACGCGTGTCTGGTCGCGGCGGCTGCCGAGCGGTTCGCCCAGGGCGAGGCGGTCGCCGTGCAGGTGGGCGATGTGGCCCGGCGCCGTCATCGCGGCCGACTGCCAGGCGACGCAGCCGATCACCCGCTCCGGCCCGATGCCGCGCCACTGCGCCTCGCCGGGGTCGAGCAGGGGCAG
>JAPOXB010000194.1 GCA_026707335.1 Chloroflexota bacterium | reverse complement strand
CCGCGCCCGAGCCTCGCGTGACGGAGGGCGACCTCGTCCGCGCCCTCGCCCGCATCGAGGCGCTGGAGGCGCAGGACGCGGCAGCGAGCGCCGACCGCGCCGTCGCCCTCGACCGCCTCGCCAGCCTGGAGGAGCGCACGCTGGGGCTCACCGAGAGCACGCTGAACGTCGCGCTCGGCCAACTGGAGACGCGGGTGGGCGACCGCCTCGCCGCCCTGGAGGAGCGGGCCGGTGCCGCCGGCGATCTCTTCCTCGTCGCGAAGGTCGACTGGACCGTGCCCGACCCGATGCTGGCCAGGCTCTGCATCACCTACACGGTGCCGGGCGGCGTCCTGGAGCGCTGCGAGCGCGTCGGCCTGGTGCCCGCCGGCGATGATCTGGCGGAGCCCGCCCCGGTGTATGAGGCAACGGTCGAGTGCTGGGAGGCGGCCAGGATCGGCGACCCCCTCCCCGACTGCTGGCGCTGAGCGCCCGAGGCGGCGGTCAGCCCGGCCCCGCGCGCGCGGCGAGCGCCGCCGCCAGGACGTCCTCGTCGGCGGGCAGCGCCTCCACGACGCCGGCCGCGTCGATCAGCACGTACTCGACGCTGGCCCCCGCCCCGAACAGCGCCGCGCTGTCGCGCTCCCAGACGAGGCTGGCGTACGGGGCGGCCGTCGCCAGCGGCGCCGCCGGCGTGCGGATCACCGCCGCCGCGACCCCGGCCGCCGCCGCGGCCTCCACCGCGCGGCGCAGCTCGTCGTCGCACTGCGCGCAGTTCGGCCGGGCGAAGATCAGCAGCAGGGCGCGCCCGCGCTGGTCGGACAGCCTCCAGCGACGGGCGGGGTCGCCGGCGTCGACCAGCACGATGTCGGGCGCGATCGCCCCCACCCGCGCCTCGTCGCCGGCCGCCGCCAGCAGCGCGACGGGCAGCGCCTTCGGTCCGGGCAGCAGGCCCGGCCCCACCGGCGCCGCCAGCGTCGCCATCAGTTCCGCCGTCGTCTCCTCGAAGGCCGCGTCGGGCGCCTGGCCGCGGAAGATCGCGCGGATCACGCCGTCGGCGTCGAGGAACATCGTGTGCGGCGGCCCGAGCTGCCCGCCGATGCCGTAGGCGCGCGTCACGCTGCCGTCGAAGTCCATCGGCAGCGCGAAGTTGATCCCGAACTCGGTCGCGAAGCCGCGGGCCGGCGAGCGCGCCTCCTCTATATTCACCCCCACCACGACCAGCCCGTCGTCGCGGTACCGGTCCTGCAGCCGGATCAGCACCGGGACCTCGCGGCGGCAGGGCGCGCACCACGAGGCCCAGAAGTTGAGCACGACGGGGTGCCCGGCCCAGTCCGACAGGCGGAAGCGCGCGCCGTCGAGGGTCTCCAGCTCGAAGTCGGGCGCGAGACGGCCGACGGCGTCGTCGGGCGGGAGGGCGTCGGCGGGCAGGCCCGTGGGCAGCAGCCAGGCGGGACGCGGGGCCGGGCCCAGGTCGCCCGTGCGGCTGCTTCCCCCGTCGCGGCCCAGCGTGAGCCAGAGCGGGATCGCGACCGCCGCCAGCACCAGCACGGCGACGATCAGCGTGCGCGCGCCGTGGTACTCGCGCGGCCGGTTGGGGTTCTCGTGCGGGAAGGCCGCGTCGGTCGCGTCCGTCTCGGCGTGGTCCGAATCGTCGCTGCTCATGCCGGCTGCGCTCCCGCACGATTCTACGGCCGGGTGGCCCGTGCGGGTGTCGGCGCCGATGAGCAGCCCCATGCGGTCGCCCCGGCTATCCTCGCCCCGCCCGGAAGGATCGCCGATGCCGACGGTCGCGCAGTCGATCCCCGCCGCATCGCTCCTGCAAGCCCTGCTCGACGCCGGGGTGCAGGACGTCGTCGCCGTGCCCGACACGCATCAGCGCACGCTCATCTCGGCGATCGAGGAGCACGCCGACCTGCGCTTCATCCAGGCCACTACCGAGGACGAGGCGACGGCCATCTGCGCCGGGCTCATCGTGGGCGGGCGGCGGCCGCTGCTGCAGATCCAGCACGCCGGGCTCTACGCCTGCGTCAACAACCTGCGCGGGCTCGGCATCGACGGGGCCTTCCCCATCGTGCTGCTGGCCGGCCTGCTGGGCCGCGACCCCGCCAAGGCGCCCGGCGACGACTTCGGCTCGATGGTGCGGCTGGCCGGGCCGCTGCTCGACGCGCTGGAGATCCCGCACTACCTGATCGACGGCCCGGCCGACCTGCCCCACCTCGCCGCTGCCTACGCCGAGGCCGAGGCGCGCGGCGGCCCCGTCGCGCTGCTGCTCGGCGCGGAGACCTGCTAGCGATGCCCGACGACGCCCCCGAACGCCGCATGACCCGCGACGCCGCGCTGGACGTGCTGGCCCGCCGCCGCACCGACCAGGTCGTCGTCTCCGCCATGACCGCGCTGGGCCCGTGGCGGCAGCGCTCCCCCAGCGACCGCAACCTGTTCAACCTCGGCTTCATGGGCGGCGCGTCGACCTACGCGCTGGGCGTCGCGCTGGCGCGGCCCGACGTGCCCGTCTGGGTCATCGACGGCGACGGGTCGCTGCTGATGCAGCTGGGCTCGCTCGCCACGATCGCCCACGCCGCCCCGGCTAACTTCCTGCACGTCGTGATGCACAACGGCATCTACGAGACCAGCGGCGCCCAGCCGATCCCCGGCGAGGGCCGGCTCTCCTTCGCCGGCATGGCGCGCGAGGCCGGCTACGCCCATGCCGCCCGCTTCGACGACGTGGAGGCCTTCGACGCCGAGCTCGACGACCTCCTGTCCCGCGACGGCCCCACCCTCGTCGAGCTGTTCACCGCCCCCGGCGACTCCTTCTACGCCCCCGCGCCCCCGCCCGCCGAGCGCCCCACCCCCGCCGTCGCCCGCAACTGGCCCGTAGTGCGGGACGCCCTTCGGACGGACTAACCGCACCGCTTCCACCTGCTACGATCGTGATCTGGCGGGCTAGAGCCTGGGAACGACATGCCGGGACGCTCGAAGAGCGAGCGTGCGGGGTGGTTGGCGCTCCTCGTCCTCGTATTGACCGCAGCCCTTTCGGCGATCGCGTGCGAAGAATCCACGTCGGAGGCGCCGCCGGCGCCGGCGGAGGCCGAGCCGGCGCAGGCCGAGCCGGCCGACCAGCCAACTCCGCAACCTGAAGAAGCCGACGCGCCCGAGCAGCCGCAGCGACGAGCGGAGACGTCGCAGTCGGAGGCGTCGGAGGACGAGGAGCCGGCGCCGGTCGAACCTGAGGTCGAGGAGACAGAGCCGGCCGCAGCGAGCGCGTCAACCCCCGACGATGCGGCGGAAGAGGCGCCGGCTGGAGCCGCAGCGGAGGAGGCCGAGGCGCCCGAGGAGCCGGCGAACGGCGCGGCGACGTCCGAAGCGCCCGAACCGGCCCAGGATCCGGCGGCCGTCGAGGATGAAGAGCCGCAGCCACGCGAACTTGCAGTGGTGGTCCCGGATCGCCCCGAAGCCATCACGCTCTACGCCGGCCCCGCCATCGACTGGGCCGCCCTCGCCACGCTTGCGCCCGGCGCCCCGCTGACGATCATCGGTCGCGCTCCTGATCTGGTTTGGCCCAAGGATGGCTGGCTCCTGGCCGAGATGCCCGATGGCACGCGCGGATGGCTCACCGCCGACGACCTGGCGCTCGACCCGGACACGCTGGCCGTGCTGCGGGAACTGCAGCCGTCCGGAATGGAAGTGATCACGAGCGTGCCGGAAGGCGCCTGGATCCGCGCGCAGCCCGATCACGCGTCGCCAGGGTGCGCACTGACAGAGGGCGGCCCGGCGACGGTCGGCGGTCGCAGCCCCGATGGTGAGTGGTCGCTGGTGTCATTCGCGCAGGTATGGTGTCGAGATCCGGCGGAGTGGTACTACGGGGAAGGCTGGATCCACGGCGCGGACCTCGAATATGACCCCATGCTCAGCCGAGTCCCGGTGGTGTACCCAGATGGGCTTTGGCTCTTCCCGGTGGACCCGCAGATCCAGCCATCCCGGCTCCCGGTCCGCGTGTATGACACATGGTCGAGCGAGGCGTGGAGCTTCGATCCCGAGGATGGCAGTCTCGTATTCGCTGACCACTACTCTTCTACCACTAGAGAACTCAAACGCTACACACCTGGGACTGGGGAGTTGACATTCCTCTCAAGAATGTCGGGTTACAATATCCTGGTCGCGCCCGTTGGCGGGAGGGTGCTCATGATGGCAAGGGAGGATCGGGAGTCCTACGCTCCCTACCGACTCACGCTCCTTCATCCCGACGGCCGGACTGAGGATATTGGTCATCTTTGGATGTACTGCCGGTGTGCACGAGCGAATCTTCTTCAGCGCCAGGCACGTTGGGCGTCGGATGGCCAAACCATCATTGTCGGTGACACGCCGTTCCCGGAGCAGACGGACCCCGACTACTCAGACCTCTGGCTATACCACGTAGTCACGGGCAAGCGAGTAGATCTCCGGAAAGTAACAGTGGCGGCCGGTCTTCGCCTGATGAACGTCCAGTTTCATCCCGACGGTCAGTCGATCTATGCGTTCGCGATCCGCTCCAACCGCTATGACGGGGTCTTGCATCGATTGACGCTTGAGGGTGACGAATGGCCCGGCTTCTCCCCGATCGAGTCTAGGCGTGTGTACCGAATCTCGCCCCGCGGGGACGAGATCGTGGCATCGGTTGATGGGAAGTGGCACATCTTCACGGATCAGGGAGAACTGCTCGGCGAGCGTGCCGATCTACCAGACCACTGGTTCCCCAGCGGTGATAGCATCGCATACCTCACCGATGGCAGACCCTTCGACGGCGTGTGGACGATCGAGCACCTTCCTTCCGGACGTACAAACCAGATTCATCTTCCAGATCACCCGCACTGGTCTCCGAATGGAGAGCATGTCGCGGTCGTGGATTGGACCAACGAGTGGATCGGTCGCTCGTCCGTGGACTTCGGCATGCTCCAACTGCGAATGTACGATATATCTGGACGGCTCCTCTCCGCGCATCGTTTGAAGGGCTGCTACCACTCCCAGTGGCTGGCGGACGGCTCCCAGTTCGCTGTGTCGGTGTTCCCGGATTGCGCAGGGCCTTAGCAGCCAGCACCACGCCCGAGCGTCCGCACGACCGCGGTCGTGCGCGGCCCGGCGACCCCCGCCGCGCCGATGCGCAGCCGCAGGGCCGCGAGGTCGGCGGCGGTGTCGATGTCGCGCAGCGTCTCGATGCGGGCGGTGCGCAGTCCCGCCGACGCGGCGGCTGCCTCGGACTGGGCCAGCACGCCGGGGCCGCCCCACGGGATCGCGGGGCTGAACAGCGCCCCCTCGCGGTCGTCGCGCAGGCGGCGCAGCCCCAGCAGGTAGTAGCCCCCGTCGGCGGCCGGCCCGAAGACGACGTCCGATCCCGCCGCCACCGCGTCCAGCGCCGCCGCGACCTGCGCCGCGCCCAAGGATGGGATGTCGGTCCCCACCAGCACGACCGGCCCCCGCCCCGCGTCGAACAGCGCCATCGCCGCCGCCCGCATGCGCGCGCCGATGTCGCCCTCCCCCTGCGGCAGGGCGTCGGCGTGGCCGGTCAGGGATCGCACCGCGTCCACCGCCACGCCCGGCTCGACGAAGACGACCGTGCGCCAGGGTCCGGCCCGCACGGCCTCGACGGCGTCCTGCAGCATCGCCGTCGCGAGCGACACGGCGGCGGCGGCGCCGATCGTGCGGGCGAGCCGGGTCTTGGTCCGGCCGGGCGCCGGCGCGCGCGTCAGGATGCCGACGGCGGGGCGCGGCATCAGCGGATGTGCCGGTAGAGCCGGGCCAGCCGCTCGGGTGGGACGCCGAGCCAGTAGCCGACCTGGATCACGACCCACGACGCCCACGTCCGCGCGACCCCGCCCCGCTCCCAGCGCCGCGCCGAGGCGAAGACGGGCGTGGGCAGATACGCCATCCGCCCCAGGCTGTGCAGCCGGCGCACGAAGGCCAGGTCCTCCATCAGCGGGTACGGGGGGAAGCCGCCGCTGGCCGCGAAGGCGTCCGCCCGGCAGAAGAGCGCCGAGTCGCCGTAGTAGACGCGAAACGGGCGCATGACGTGGTAGAGCGCGGCCAGGACGCGGCCGTTCGCGCCGCGCCCAAAGTCGGCGCGATGGTTCCCGCCGACGACGCCGGGGTCGCGCAGCGCGGCCCGCATCGCCCGGCCCGAGCCGGGGTGCAGGCGGGCGTCGGCGTGGAGGAAGCAGTAGATGCGGCCGCTCGCCGCCGCCGCTCCGCAGGAAACAGTAGATGCGGCCGCTCGCCGCCGCCGCGCCGCGGTTGAGTTGCGGGCCCCGCCCCCGCGCCCCCCGCACCACCCGCGCCCCGCGCGACTCCGCGATCCGTACGGTCTCGTCGCGCGAGCCGCCGTCGCTGACGACCACCTCGTCGGCCCCGGCCGCGAAGGCGCTGGCGATCGCGCCCGCGATCGTCTCCGCCTCGTTGAGCGCCGGGATGATCACGCTCAGCGTCGCCTCGGCCACGATGCCCTGCCCCTCGCCGCGGCGCGCCCGCGCCTCGACTACGATAGGTGCATGGCCACCGCGCCGATCGCCGCGCCCGCCCCCTTCGCCGATCCGCCCCGCCGGGCGACCTTCGCCCACGCGGCGGCCTTCGTGGCCGGCTTCTCGGCCGTCTTCGTGGTCATGGGGGCGTCGCTGGGGGTGGTGGGCTTCGCGCTGCAGGAGCAGATGATCTGGTTCCAGCGCGTGGCCGGGGCGGCGCTGGTCGTGCTGGGGCTGCACCTCACCGGCCTGATCACGATCCCCTTCCTGCTGCGCACCTACCAGCTCGGCGGCCCCTCATCCACCGATGGTCCGGCTGCGCCGCCGGCCGCGCCCCGCGGGCGACTGCGCCGCTACGGCCACTCCCTCATCGTCGGCGGCGCCTTCTCGCTGGGCTGGACGCCGTGCGTGGGGCCGGTGCTGGCCGGCATCCTCACGCTCGCCGCCGACGGCGCCTCCGTCGCGCACGGCGCCCTGCTGCTGCTCTTCTACGCCGCCGGCCTGGGCATCCCCTTCCTCATCACCGGGGCCGCGCTGGGCTCGTCGGCGGCGCTGCTGCGCAAGCTGGGCCCGTACATGGCGCTCATCTCCATCGCCAGCGGCGTGCTCATCGTCTTCATGGGCATGCTGATCCTGCTCGACAACGTGCGCGTCCTCAACGACAGCTTCACCTTCGTGCCGACCGCCGCCGAGGAGGCCGGCGGGTCGATCGGCGGCGTCGGCGGCGTCTTCGGCGTGGGCGTCGCCTTCCTGGCCGGCTTCCTCTCGTTCCTGTCGCCCTGCGTGCTGCCGCTGGTGCCGATCTACATCGGGCATCTGGCGGGCGTCGGCGCGCAGGCGGCCATGCAGGCCGAGCCCGGAGACGCCGCCTGATGTCCAATTCCGAAGACGCTGCCGCCCGGAAGCGCCTGCGCGACCTGCTCCTCGAAGGCGCGGCCTCGCCGCCGGCGGTCACGGCCGATGCGGAGTACTTCGGCCAACTGCGCGATCGGATCCGCGAAGCCGGCCGGCCGTGACCTGAAATCCGGTCGGCTGCTGCGCGCCGCGGGGTACGCTGCGACGGTCGGCCGCAGCCGGCGAAAGGACCGTGCGATGTTCGTCGCCATGAACCGATTCCGGGTCGTGCCCGCGCGCGAGCGCGATTGGGAGCGCATCTGGAAGGAGCGCGAGACCTACCTGCAGGAGGCGCCCGGCCTGGTGCAGTTCGCGCTGCTGCGCGGCGACGAGGAGGGCGACTACGTCAGCCACACCATCTGGCGCGACCGCGCCGCCTTCGAGGCCTGGACCCGGTCGGAGGCCTTCCGCAAGGGACACGCGCAGGGCTCGCTGGCGGGCGTGCTGGCCGGGCCGCCCGAATTGGGCCTCTTCCAAGCCGTGATCCGGGAGGAGCCGGGCGGGGTCCGGGAGGTCGACGAGAGCGACCCCGCCCCCGGGCGCCGCGGGCCCCGCCACTGACGCGCGGCCGCTAGCCGAAGCGCGGCGTCTCCGGGTCGGCGAGGGCGGCCTCGCCCTCGCGGGGCAGCACGTCGAGGTGGTTCAGCGCCGCGCCGACGTCGCCCAGCCACTGCTCGGCCGGCAGCGAGTACATCAACTCGACGCCGTGCCCGTCCGGATCCTCGATGTAGACGCTGTGGCTGGTGCCGTGGTTGACCCGGCTGCCGAACTCGACCCCGGCCGCCTGCAGGCGCCGCAGCTGCGCCAGCCACGACGCCTGATCGCCGTACTCCACCGCCAGGTGGTTGAGCCCCGGTCGCGGCGTCCCCGCCGCCTCCGCGTCGGAGCCTTCGGGCAGCTGCATCAGCGCCAGGTCGTGGTGGTTGCCGCCCCGGCCGGCGTAGAAGCGCATCCGCCGGTCGCGCGACGGGTCCAACTCCGCGACGTGGCGGAAGCCCATCACGTCGGTCCAGAAGGCGTGCGCGCGATCCAGGTCGCGCACGTTGAGCACGATGTGGTTGAGACCCACCGGGCCGGGCGCGCCGACGTCGGTGGTTTGCTCCACTGGCATGGCGACTCCTCCCGGGCAGTCTAGCCAAGCCGCCGCGCGGCGGTTACGACGGTTCGGCCAGGACCATCCCCGCCGCGACGGTGTTCGACGTCGCCTCGTCGATCAGGATGAAGCTGCCGGTCACGCGGTTGCGCGCGTAGGGGTCGGGGAACAGCGGCGTGGTGCAGCGCAGGCGCACGCGCCCGATGTCGTTCAGGGCCAGCGCCTCGACGCCGGGCTCGGGCTGGAGCGAGTTCACGTCGAGCCGGTGCACGACCGCGTCCACCACGGCCCGCGCCGTCCGCGTCGTGTGCTTGATGCCCAGGCGCCGCCCCGGCTCGAGCCGGCCCGCCTCCGACATCCAGCAGATCATCGCGTCGAACTCCCCCCGCGCGGCGGGACGGCTGGCGCTGTGGCAGATCAGGTCGCCGCGCGAGATGTCGAGGGCGTCGGACAGGGTGACGGTGACCGACAGCGGCGGCCGCGCCGACTCGACCTCGTCGCCGCCGACCTGCACGCCGCGGATCGTGCTCTCCAGCCCCGACGGCAGCACCGTCACCGGGTCGCCCGGCCGCAGAATGCCCCCCGCCACGACGCCGGCGTAGCCGCGGTAGTCGGAGCCCAGCGGTCGGATCACGTACTGCACCGGCAGGCGGCCGTCTTCGAGGTTGTGGTCCCAGGCCACCTCGACCGACTCCAGGTAGTCGAGCAGCGCGGGGCCGTCGTACCAGGGCATCGCCTCGGAGCGCTCGACCACGTTGTCGCCGACCAGCGCCGAGATGGGGATGGCGCTCAGGTCGATCTCCCGCCCGTGCGTCGCGCGCAGCTTGGCGGTGAAGTCGGCGAAGTCGTCCCGGATGCGCTCGAAGACGGCCTGCTCGTAGCCCACGAGGTCCATCTTGTTCACGCACAGCACCAGGTGCGGGATGCCCAGCAGCGTCGCCAGCGAGGCGTGGCGCCGGGTCTGCTCGACCAGGCCGTGGCGCGCGTCGACGAGGATCAGCGCCAGGTCGGCCGTCGAGGCGCCGGTGACCATGTTGCGCGTGTACTGCACGTGCCCCGGCGTGTCGGCGAGGATGAACTTGCGGCGCGGCGTCTGGAAGTAGCGATAGGCCACGTCGATCGTGATGCCCTGCTCGCGCTCGGCGCGCAGCCCGTCCGTCAGCAGCGCCAGATCGACCCCGGCGTCGCCGCGCGCCTTGCTCGTCCGCTCGATCGCCTCCCACTGGTCGTCGAAGGTCTGCTTGGCGTCGTACAGCAGCCGCCCGATGAGCGTGCTCTTGCCGTCGTCCACCGAGCCGGCGGTCGAGAAGCGCAGCAGGTCCGATGCGCCGTAGCGGTCCGCGCCGCCGCCGTTCGCCGGGCCGGCCGCCGCGCCGGAGGGACCGCCGCCGACGGGGCTAGAAGTAGCCCTCACGCTTGCGGTCCTCCATGCCCGTCTCCGAGATGCGATCGTCGGCGCGGGTCTCGCCGCGCTCGGTGATCCGGGTCGCCGCGATCTCGCTCACGACCGCGGTCAGCGTCGTCGCCTCCGAGGGCACCGCCGCCGTGCAGGTCATGTCGCCCACGGTGCGGTAGCGCACCCGCGTACGGAAGGGAACCTCCCGCGGCAGCAGGGACACGTACGGGCCCACGGCGTACAGCATCCCGTCGCGGCGGAAGACCTCGCGCTCGTGCGCGAAGTAGAGCGGCGGCAACTCCAGCCCCTCGGCGTGGATGTACTCCCAGATGTCGAGTTCGGTCCAGTTGGAGAGCGGGAAGACGCGCATGTGCTCGCCGCGGCGATGGCGCGCGTTGTACAGCGTCCAGACCTCGGGCCGCTGATTCTTCGGGTCCCACTGGCCGAAGTCGTCGCGCAGCGAGAAGATGCGCTCCTTGGCCCGCGCCTTCTCCTCGTCGCGGCGGGCGCCGCCGAACACCGCGTCGAAGCGATGCTCCTGGATGGCGTCGAGCAGCGTCACGGTCTGCAGGCGGTTGCGCGACGCCCGCGGCCCGGTCTCCTCGACCACGCGCCCCGCGTCGATGCTCTCCTGCACCGACGCGACGACCAGCTCCACGCCCAACTCTTCCACCCGGCGGTCGCGATAGTCCAGCACCTCGGGGAAGTTGTGCCCCGTGTCGACGTGCATCGCCGGGAAGGGGATGCGGCCCGGCGCGAAGGCCTTGGCCGCGACGGCCAGCATCACGATCGAGTCCTTGCCGCCCGAGAACAGCAGCACCGGCCGCTCAAACTCGGCTGCGACCTCGCGCATGATGTGGATCGCCTCGGCCTCCAACTCGCGCAGGTGGGGGACGCGCCGGGCGGCGGGGGCGGGAGCCAGGGGCGTGGCGACCATGCGTCGGGCTTCCTTCGGGTTCGGGCCGGTGGGCCCGGGGCTCCTGCGCGGCGGCGTCGCGCCGTCCGCAGCAAAACCATACTAAGACAACCAGGATTGTCAAGATTGATCGGCGCGGCGTGTAAAGTCGTGCGCCCCGATAGACTCGCCCCATGCCGCAGGACGAATTCGACCTCGCCGCGCTGGAGGAGGGCCAGGTGTCGGGGCCGCTGCCGCCCCCGCCCGCGCCACCATCCGCTGCAGCGCTGCCGCCGACGCCTCCGGCCGCCCCCTCCCCCCCGCCGACCGCCGCCGCCCCCGCCGCCCGGCCGCAGGCCG
>JAPOXB010000032.1 GCA_026707335.1 Chloroflexota bacterium | reverse complement strand
CAGGGCGGCCTCGAAGGTCGGGGCGGGCGGCGGTTCGCCGCGCAGGGGTCGGCGGGTGGTCCGGCGGCGCGTGCGGCCGCCGCCGTGCAGGATGCGGTCGCCGGGCAGGTGCAGCCCCCTGCGTGATCGCCGGAAGGGCAGCCTCACGACGCGGCTCCCGGCTCGCGGGGCGGTTGCGGCGAAGACGGCGAGGCGCCGGCCATCGTGCGTTCCCCCAGGGCCGCCGACCCCGCGCCCGCTCCCTCATCATATAAGCCGGGCGGCAACCGCGCCGGACTGCCCTCCGCCAGCGCTTCGTACAGCGACAGGAACCGCGCCCCCACGACCGATACGTCGAAGTCCCGCGCCCGCGTCCGCCCCGCGTCGATCAGGCGGCGGCGCAGCGGCTCGTCGTCGAGCAGCCGCTCGATCGTGTCGGCCAGCGCCGCCGGGTCGCGCGGCGGCGTGAGCAGGCCGTCGCGGCCGTCGCGCAGCACCGCCCGGTAGCCGGGGTTGTCGCCCGCGACGACCGGCGCGCCGGCGGCCATCGCCTCGGCCAGCACCAGCCCGAAGGACTCCCCGCCCGTCGCCGGCGCGACGAACACGTCGGCCGCACCGTAGTAGCGCGGCAACTCGGCCGGCGCCACGGGGCCGGCGAAATGCACGTCGTCCCAGCCCGACGCCGCCGCCCGCGCGCGCAGCGCCTCGCCCCGCGGCCCCAGTGGCCCCACGACTACGAGGCGCAGGCCGTCGTGGCGGGCGCGCAGCCGGCCGTAGGCGTCGATCAGGTCGCCCAGGCCCTTGCGCGCGTCACCCCGCCCGACGAAGAGGATCGTGCGCCGCGACTCCCCGTCGGCCGGCGCTCGTTCTGCCGCGGCGAAGCGCGACACGTCGATGCAGCCCGGCACGATCGCGCAGGGTCCGCCCAGCGCCGGCCCCGCGACCGCCCGCGCCGTCTCGGACACGGCCGTGCGCGCCGCCAGACGTCGCGTCCAGCGACGCAGCAGCGGCCCGGCGATGCGGTACAGCCGGCCCCCCGCCGGTTCGGACGAGTGGAACGTGCCCAGCAGCGGCGCCTCGGCGCGGCGCAGGACCTGCAGCGAGAGCATGGGCATCAGCGGCTCGTGCAGGTGCACGACGTCGAAGCGCTCGCGCCGCAGCAGCTCCCCCACCCGCGACCCCAGGCGCGGGTCGAGCGCGACCGGCGCCACCGTGCCGCCTGCCCGGACGCGCCGCGCCCGCCCGACGATCGTCGCGTCGAGCGGCGTGCGGCCGTCGCCGGGCGAGGCGGGGCCGATGAGTTGGACCTCGTGCCCCTGCCCCCGCACCCAGGCGGCGATGTCCTGCGCGTAGCGATTGACTCCCCCCGGCGTACGGAGGTCGTAGGGCGTGACCATGGCGATCTTCATCGCGCGGTCCTCGCGGCGCGCCGACGGACGCTGTCGTTTTGCGCGCCAATGGCGCGACGCGCCAGGGCCAGCGGCGTCGCCAGCCCCGAGCGGCCCTGCTGGGCGAGCAGCCGCCGCGCGCCGATCTGCCGCCACGGCGGCGACGGCCCCCACTCCGCCACCGTCGCGCCGATCGTCAGGGATCGCATCAGGTCGTCGACCGTGCGGCCCGGGAAGCGCGTCTGCGCCGCGCCCATGACCTCGGGGAAGTGGGCGTCGCTGCTGCCCGTCTCGGCCATCCTCCAGCTCCGGTTCCAGCGACGCGCCGCCGCGCTGCGGCGCCCCGCCGGCGGCGTCGGGTTGGCCAGCTCGATCCCGTCCGGCCGCGACTCCGCCGGCCCGGCCATCAGCCGGTCGATGGCGCGCGCCTTCGCGCCGGGCGGCACCCAGGACATGGGGTGCGGCACGATGGCCACCCCGCCCTGCGCGTGGATGGCGGCGATCGTCCAGGCCAGGGAGCGCAGCGGCGACACGTCGGGCGTCGGCCGGCCCGCCCCGAGGTCGCCGGGGAAGAGCGCCAGCAGGTGGCCGCCGCGCGTCGTCAGTTCGACCCCGGCGACGACCTGCACCGGGCTGTCCAGCCGGGCCGCCGCCTCCTGCGCTCGAAGGGCCCCGCGCAGGTCGTCGTGGTCCGTCACCGCCACCACGTCGAGGCCGAGCCGCGCGGCCCGCAGCAGCATCTCCTCGGCCGAGGCCGTGCCATCGCTGGCGAGCGTGTGCAGGTGCAGGTCGGCCCGGCCCAGGCGGCGCGCGGGGGGCGTCGGGGCCGTCACGATGGCGCCTCCGCCGGTCGCCCGTGCCCGGTCGGGTCGATGTAGGCGCTGTCGCGGCAGGGCGCCCAGGGAGACTCGAACAGCCGCCACTGATCGGCGTGGTGCGCGAGGTGCGGCTCCATCAGCCGCACCAGGTTGGCGACGTTGACCCGCACGTCGAGGCCGGAGTTGTCGGAGCGCAGCAGCGGCTCGGTCGCCATGAACTGCACCCGGAAGCGGTCGCCGCGGGCCGGGCCGGCCGCGCGCGGGGTGAGGCAGAAGAGCAGCGCCGCG
The DNA here is from genome assembly GCA_026707335.1 of Chloroflexota bacterium. GTDB lineage: Bacteria > Chloroflexota > Dehalococcoidia > Bin125 > Bin125 > TK10-74A. Next base: position 8,639 of record JAPOXB010000032.1, on the reverse strand, counting down.
CCGGTGCGCAGCGCCAGGTCGACGGCGCCGTGGGGGAAGCGCGCCTGCCGCCCCCGGAAGGGCACGCAGGAGCCGCCGCCCTGGATGTCGCGGTCGGCCAGGACGGCGAGGATGCCGCCGTCGCGCAGGTAGCGCACCGCCTCCTTGATCCCCCCGACCGTCGCCGGCATGGTCCGCAGGCCGCCCCCGCCCGACGGCGCGCGGCGCAGGGCCTCCATCGCACGCATGCGCGGGCCCTCGGGCAGCGGTTCGACCAGCGCCGCGCACTCGAGCCCCACCGCCGGCAGCGCCCGCACCACGAACTCGGCGTTGCCCACGTGCGCCCCCGCCACGACCACGCCCCGCCCCGCCGCGTGCGCCTCGCGCAGCAACTCCAGCCCCTCCACGTCGAGTTGGGCCAGCGCCGCCCGCGGCGTCATCCCGGCCAGCCTCGCCATATCGACGTAGTAGGCGCAGCTCTCCTGGAAGACCCGCGTCGTGGCCTTGTCGAGCCGCCGCGGCGACCACTCGGGGCGCAGGATCTGCAGGTTCGCGCGCACGGTCTGCCGGCGCCGCTCCGCGATGGGCGGCGCCACCGAGCCGGCCAGTCGCGCCAGGGCGTAGAGCCACGCCGCGGGCAGCGCGCGGGCCAGCCGATCGAGCACGAGCAGCGTCAGGGCGACGAACACGCGCCCGATCGTACGCCATCGCCGCCCGCGCGGCCGATCCGGCCCGCGCCCGGCCCCGGTCGCGTGGGAACTCAGTCGGGCAGGAAGAAGCGGCGGAACATGTACCACTGGTCGGGATGCCGCCGCACCGGCCCCTCGAACCAGTCGAGCAGGGCCTGCGTCAGCGCCCGCACGTCGGCCTCGCGATCGCCGCCCCGCGGCGGGTCGAAGTCGAGACCGATCTCGACCCGGAAGCGGGGCGCGCGGACGTCGGAGCGCAGCACCGCCATGGGGATCACCCGCGCGTCGGTCGCCAGGGCCAGCCGCGCCGGCCCGGCCGGCAGCCGGCAGCGCGCGCCGAGGAACGTCACGTCGACGCCCGCGTTGCCCGCGCCCAGTGGCCGGTCGATGAGCAGCCCCAGCGCGCCGCCGTCGCGCAGCGCCCGCAGCGCCGCCCGCGGCGCCGTCTCGTACACGACGCGCATGCCCAGCCGCTCGCGCCGCCCCTGCACGAAGGCGTCCAGCCGCCGCGCCCCCAGCGACTCCGCCAGCACCGTCGAGGGGCCCACGTTGTGCGTGAACGCGCCGCCGGCCACGTCCCAGTTGCCCTGGTGCAGCAGCGCGAAGATCAGCGGTCCCTCGGCGGCCAGCGCCCGCACCCGCTCCCAGTCGGCCGGGTCGGCGGCCAGCGCCGCGTGGCAGGCGGCCGGCGTCGGGCCGGGCGGCCACAGCGCCTCCAGGCAGTACTCCGCGTAGCGGCGCAGCTGCCGCCCGCCCCAGTAGTCGAGCGTCGCCGGGTCGTCCGTGCCCAGCACGACGCGCAGGTTCTCGCGGATGCGGCGCCGCCCCGGCGTCCACAGCGCGTAGACCGCGTCGGCCGCGAGGTCGGCCAGGGCGTAGAGCGGTCGCGGCGGGGGCCGGTGGAGCAGGGGGCTCAGCATGGGTCCAGTCTCGATGACCGTCTACCGTCGGGACAGGAGGATCCGTCGATGCTCACACTCGCCGACGTCGAAGCAACCCTCAAGCAACTCGCCCACGAGCGTCCCGTCTTCCACTCCGAGGCGGATTTCCAGCACGCGTTCGCGTGGGGCCTCCGCGAGCGGTTCCCCGATCTGCGGGTGCGTCTGGAGTATCCGCTCCCCTCGGAGAGCGGTGGCGCCTACGCGGATATCTGGCTGCCCACGCCCGAGGGACCCGTGGTGCTGGAGTTGAAGTACTGGACGCGCGAGACACGTGTCACCTGGGCGGACGAGGAGTTCTCACTGCGTGACCAGTCGGCGAATGACATCAGGCGCTACGACTTCCTCAAGGACGTGAGCCGCGTCGAGCGGCTCGTGGCCGACAAGCGCGCTCGCGCCGGGGCGGTCATCGCGATCACCAATGATCACTTGTATTGGCAGGAGGGACGGCCGAACACGGTCGACGCGGAATTTCGCATCCATGAGGGGCGGCGGCTGAGTGGGACGATGAGGTGGTCGGACGCCGCCAGCGCCGGCACGACGCAGAGCCGGGAGGCTCCCATCACGCTCCGCGGCGAGTACCTCCCTGCTTGGCGGCCCTACTCGACCGTCCCCGGCGGACCCTACGGGGAGTTCCGCTACCTGTTCCACACCGTCGAGTAGTCCCACAGACTCTGCTAGAATCCGCCCAGAGCCAGATGTGACGCCCCGGCGGTGTCACGACTGGCTCTCTGGATTTAACGGGGGCGGGGAGGCGTGACGCACGTGGCATAGATCCGGCCGGGGTATTCCCTATGTGGTGATGGCGTCCCCTATCGTCGTGACGAGCGAGTGACTAGGGGACGCGCGCATGCGCAGACTCGCCGACGTCGAAGCGACCCTCCAGCGCCTCGCAGACGACCGTCCCGTCTTCCACTCCGAGGAAGACTTCCAGTACGCCCTCGCCTGGCGCCTGCACCGCGACTTCGACGACGTGGTCGTGCGGCTCGAGTATCCCCTGCCCTGGGGCGGCCGGCGAGCCTACGCCGACATCTGGCTCGCGCCGGCCGGCGGCCCGCCCGGGGAATCCGTCGTCATCGAGCTGAAGTACTGGAAGCAGAGCCTGCGCGTCACGATCGGCCGCGAGGCCTTCGTGCTCATCGATCAGGACGACCGCGACGTCTGCCGCTACGACTTCCTGCGCGACGTGACCCGCGTCGAGCGCCTCATCGCCGAGGGGTACGCGCGCGCCGGCGCCGTCATCGCCCTGACCAACGACTTCGGCTACTGGCGAGCGGGCCTGCCCGACACGAACGACGCCGACTTCCGCCTGCACGAGGGGCGCCGGATCGCGGGCGTGCTGCGCTGGGCGCCGGGGACCGGCAAGAGCACCACGCGCGGCCGCGAAGCCGACCTCCGCCTGCGCGGCGAGTACCGCCCCGCCTGGCGGCCCTACTCGACCGTCGCCGGCGGGCCGCACCGGAACTTCCGCTACCTCTTCCTCCCCGTCGGCTAGCGCTATTCCCCCGACGCGAAGGCCTCCACGGCGTCCCGCGCGCGGTCGTCGGTCCACTGCTCGGGCGGCGACTTCATGAAGTAGGCGCTGGGCGCCAGCAGCGGCCCCGACAGCCCCCGGTCGAGCCCGATCTTCGCGCAGCGCACCGCGTCGATGACCACGCCGGCCGAGTTGGGGCTGTCCCACACCTCCAGCTTCAACTCGAGGTTGAGCGGCACGTTGCCGAACGTCGTCGCCTCGATGCGGATGTGGCACCACTTGCGGTCGAGCAGCCAGGGCACGTGGTCGCTGGGGCCCACGTGCACCATGTCGGGCGGCATCTCGTAGTCGATCTGCGACGTGACCGCGTTCGTCTTGCTGATCTTCTTCGACTCCAGGCGCTCCCGCTCCAGCATGTTGAGGAAGTCGGTGTTGCCGCCGAAGTTCAGCTGATAGGTGCGGTCGATGCGCACGCCGCGGTCGCGGAAGAGGCGCGTCAGCACCCGGTGCACGATGGTCGCCCCCACCTGGCTCTTGATGTCGTCGCCGATGATCGGCACGCCGGCGCGGCGGAAGCGGTTGGCCCAGTACTCCTCGCGCGCGATGAAGACGGGGATGCAGTTGACCATCGCGCAGCCCGCCTCGAGCACCTGCTCGACGTACCACTTGGTGGCCTCCTCGCTGCCCACCGGCAGGTAGCTGATCACCACGTCGACCTCGCGCTCCTTGAGGATGGCGGCGATGTCAACCGTCGAGCCGGGCGCCTTTTCGATCACCGTGCTCAGGTACTTGCCCAGCCCGTCGTGCGTCATGCCCCGCTCGACCGGCACGCCCAGGTGCGGCACCTCGCTGAAGGTCAGCGTGTTGTTGGGCTCGACGAAGATGGCCTCCGAGAGGTCCTTGCCCACCTTGTTCCCATCGATGTCGAAGGCGGCCACGAAGTTCAGGTCGCCGATGTGGTAGTCGCCCAGCAGCGGATGCATGATGCCCGGGATCTCCTCGCCCTCCTGGGCGTCCCGGTAGAACTGCACCCCCTGCACGAGCGAGGAGGCGCAGTTGCCCACTCCGATGATCGCGACGTTGATCTTGCCCATGGCGGATGCCCCTCCCGGCTGCCCTGCGGCGCGTCTGCCCGGCGCCCCGCCGGGGAGCTCGCGGCGCGCTCTCGCAGGGGGAGGCGGCGAGTAGTGCACCATAGCAGCCGCCCGGCGTTGGGTCAGGGGCGGGGCGGATGAGGCAGCGCGGCGAACGCGGCGGGAGCGGCGACGGGGGCCGGCCGAACGTGCGTTCGGGGGCCGGTTCGCGGTATCGTCGGAGCGATGAATCCACGTCAAGCATTTCTGCGGGAACTCTCCGAACGAGCGGGGCAGACAAAGCGCCTGGGCGACAGTCGCTCGCTGCTCGAACTCGGCGACGGGCAGGCGATCGTGTACGTGCGCTACTCGCGCGTCCACCCCAACGGCGCCACGTTCTACGGGCTCCGTGAGGAGGACTTGCGGGCGCTCGATGGGCGCACGGCGTTCATTGCGCTGTTGTGGGACGGACAGGTTGAGCCGCTGTTGCTCCCGCTGGCTCACTTCCGCGAGCTCTTCGGCGAGGCCGGGCCGGCGGCCGACGGCCAAATCAAGGCGCAGGTCTACATCCACGACGGCCAGCCCACCGAGTTCTACATCGCGCGCGCCGGACGGCACAACGTCGAGGCGCACTTCGGCTGGGACGCGCTGCTCGGCGCACTCGCGGACGCCCGCGACGACTCACCCGACCTCGACCACTCGCAGGTGCAGACACTGTTGGGCGCGATCGGCGCTGCCCGGGGACTCGACGTGTGGGTTCCGCCGAACGATCGCCAGAAGATGGACTGGAGTCTTGCGCCACAGTTTCCGTTCCGGACAGCGATGCCGTCGGCTCTTGACCCCCTGCTTCGCGAGATCGACGTCGTGTGGATGGCGCGGGGCGCCAGCACGCCGGTCAGCCTGTACGAGGTCGAACACTCGACGCCCATCTACTCCGGGCTGCTGCGAATGAACGACGTCCATCTGTCCCTGCCAGAGCCGCCACGGTGCACGATCGTGGCCGACGAGACGCGGCGCAGCGTGTTCGCCAGGCATCTCCGCCGTCCGACGTTCCAGACGAGCGGCCTCGACAAACTGTGCGGCTTCATGACCAACGCGGAGGTATTCCGCTGGCATCAACGGACGCCGGCCTAAGCCGGAAGGAGAGCACGATGACCACAGAGGCGAACGGCGAAGTGGCGCAGCGCTACTTGCTCCACGTGTGGGGGAGCGTCGAACCCGAACTGCACGGCCCCTACGCCACGGACGAGGAGCGCGTTGAGGCCGCCCGGGCCCTCGCCTCAGACGAGGACGGCGTCTTCCGTGTCAACGCCACCGGATCGGTCGAGGTCGCTGCGTTCGCCGGATGGGAGATCGAGGAGGAGTAGCGCCTCTCGTCCGCGGGAACTGGGGGTGGACCGACCGGGTCGCTGCGAGCCCGCGCAACGCAAGGGTCGGGGACTAAGCTCAGATGATGCGCGCGCCCATCTTCTCCCGCCTAAAGCTCCCCGAGTTGCATGTGCGCAGAGAGCGCCCCTTGACTGGCGGATGGGTTGCGGCAATCAGCATCGTGCTGGTTACGTCGCTCATCTGGGTACCCATGGTAACGTGCCCGATCGGCTGGCTGCCGCCCCCTCACGAAGCGGACTCACTCCTCGGGCCCCTACTCGGAGCGCAGGCTGCGATCGCAGCGCTCACACTCGCGGTCACGCTCTTCGTCATGCAGGGCGTGAGCAACCGACCGGAAACCGACGATCGGGTGCATCGAGAGTACATCCGTCGATCGTGGGTGCAGCCGATCTTCTGGAGCAGCATCGTCGCGGTGGGAACCACAGGACTGGCTCTGCTTGCCGAGGAACTCGGCAGGGGCGCACCGGTGGTCGGATCGGCGCCGGGACTCCGGAACCTTCCGCTAGTGGCGGCGACCGCGTTCGGATTCAACCTATTGCTTGCAGGCACACTGTTCGAGCAGGCAATCCACCTAGCCCGCCCGTCTCAGTGGAACGCGCTCCAGCACGATATCACCGCGCGTGACGCACGCGAAGCCACCCAAGTGTTCCTGGAACGGTACCGCAGAGTAGCCACCACGCCGCCCGAGCGAATCGACTTGGCGGACATGTTTCCTGATCCAGCCGAGGGAACGGCCGATGAGGCTATCCGGGCGCTGCTAGACGGCGCGCGCCGGGGGATGGACGAACGGAGGCTAGCAGACGTCAGAAGAGTGCTGACATCCATTGAGGAACTGGTGGAGGACGCAATGGACGAGCTTGAGCGCGGAGGCATCGCGTGGGGGCCCCCCGGGCCAGAACCCCAATGGCCGCCAGTTCGCGAGCTAGGCCGCAACCTCTACGCGTTCCGGGAGGATGTGATCCGCCGGGGAGACCGGGAGTATGCCTTCGAAATGCTGAGATTCGACTATCGACTCCTGAGCAAGGGGGTACGCCGTCGGTGTGGCGAGTTGTTCACGGCTGCTCTCAGTGGTTACCGATGGAACTACGAGATCGCCACCCGAGTCGGGAACACTGAGTTGCGCGAGGTGTTGCGGGATCGTACCTGGCTCGTCGCGGACCAGACTCTCTTCGCCGTGAGTCCCGAGGAGGCATTCCCGTATGCGAGACATCTGGTACGGCATCAGGAGCAATTGCTGTCCGATGCCATGCACGCTGATCGGCGCGGCGATTACGAGGAACTCGCACGTGGGTTCGATCGCTTCCTGGAGATGATCCGCTTGGGATGGAGAGTTGAGGACTGGCCGCGCCAGGAGGCCCCAAGACTGTACGAACAGTTGGAGCAGCGCTACCGGATCGCTCTCATGGGTCTCGGAGGTCGCGCCGTAGTCCTCGCAAGTGCAGGCAACATTGCCGACGCTGTTCCGTACTTGGAGGTGGCCCGGAGCGCTTTCGTTCATCCCCAGCAACTCGCCGACGACGTCTCGCAAGCACTCGTTGATGAGGAGTACCAAGGGTTCTCGCTGTGGTTGGACTGGGACACCAAACGCGATGGCGACTTCGGACGGCAGTCGGTGGATCGGCAACGGTATCCTCTGACGTACTTTTCGGTGCGGCTATTGGAACTGGCTACCAGCCAGATGCCAACCCTTGACTTGCACGGAAGTGCGGAGCAAGTGCTCAACTGGTTCACGGTGAACTCGGAGGGTCTAGAACGCCATGTACGTGCCGACCCGGACACGAGCATGGAACAGCGGCGTGAGGTCGCGATGGGCGCGCTGCGTGATGCAGTGCGCAGGGACGATGTCGCCGAGGATGAGAGAATCATCCAGCGGGAACTCAGCGCCGAGAGGATCGCAGCGTTCAAGGCCGGGGTATACGCCTCCGCGTTCATGCCCAACACCATCGAGCGGATCTTCGCTCGCGCGGACGCGTTCCTCTACCTCTCAAGCGGCCACGAAGATGCCCCCCTGCGGGGCACTCGCGAATTCATACCTAAAGGGCCTCTCGCCGTCTCGCCTGAACGCGCCCGTATCTACTATGCCCCGCTCCACGCGGAGCGGTGGGGAAGGATGTTTGCGGACGGCGTCCTTCAAGACCTCTGCACTGCGCTGGACGACGCCCCCGTGATGACAGCCTCGCTGGGCTCGTCGCAGGAGTTGCTCCGCGCGATCGATGGCGCGCTGGAAAGCCTTAACCCACAGGGGCAGATCATATTGTTGCTGGCGGGGGACTGGTTCGACGTTCTCTCCGAACTGGCGAGACAGGCTTCCGACGGATATCAGCACCCTAGGCAGATACCGGAGGCCGATCGATGTGGTGAGACGGGACGCTACCTTGGGCACCCCATCATCCGGGGTCCACATGATGGCGATCGGCGGCTGTATGTCGTCGAGCCCGGCACGTGGGGCTGCTTCGTACGCGCGCAGGTCGAGGGTGGCCAAGACCTGCTGGTGGAGGTCGATGCGATCTCCCTGGAGCGCGCGCGAGAGCATCTTGGTGCGCACCCGGACAGCTTTTCCGGGGAGCCCGATGAGGCATCCAAGCTGCGGAAGTGGCAGACGTTCGTTGAAGTCGGCGTAGCTGCCCGGACGGAGTTCCGCGTCGCCGATGCCTCGCGCGCCCGCCGGATCGTTCACACGCGACCCGCCCAGAGTCAGGGAGACGAACCGCCGCCCGCGGAGGGCGACGGGTCGTAGCCCCCACCGCGCCCCAGTTCGCTGCGCCCGACGACCGCCCGCGCCATACTCAACCCATGGCCGACCGCCCCGCCCCCGACGACGTCGCCGCCTTCCGGCCCCTGGCCGAGGCGCTGGCCGACGCCGCCGGCGCCGCCATCCGGCCCCACTTCCGCCGCCGCCTGGCGGTCGAGGCGAAGGCCGACGCCAGCCCGGTCACCGTCGCCGACCGGGCGGCCGAGTCGGCCATGCGCGAGCTGCTCGCCGCCCGCCGGCCCGGCGACGGCGTCGTGGGCGAGGAGTACGGGGCCGAGCGGGCCGGCGCGGAGTACGTCTGGGTGCTGGACCCCATCGACGGCACCAAGGCCTTCATCTCGGGGC
>JAPOXB010000120.1 GCA_026707335.1 Chloroflexota bacterium | reverse complement strand
GGGGGGGGGTCACGTCAAGGTTTTTGGATGTAAAGTTTCCACAGTTGACGTAAGGGCGTGATGGGGAGCACGTGGCCCCCCTCGCTATGAGGGAGGGGAGAGGGAGTCGCGCAAAAAAATTCTGCGCGCGGGCCGCGGGGCGGGCGGGCGCCCGAACCTCACCCCCGCGCACTCCTTGCGCCGCCCTTGCGCCGCCCTTGTGCCGCCCTTGTGCCGCCCTGGAACACCCCTGCAACACCCCGGGAGCACCCTTCCTGACCCCCGGCGCACCCCGTAGCCCCCTCCCTCCACCCCGCCGCGCCGCGGGGGTGAGGTTCTGATCCCCTCTCCCTGGGGAGAGGGTTCGGGTGAGGGGGATCTCGGCGCGCCCGCTCAGCTCTCGCAGGCCGCCTTGCAGCGGGCGAGTTCCTTCGCGATCTGGCGGCGCATCAGGCGGCGCAGCAGCGGACCGACCAGCAGGAACATCGCGCTGGTGACCGGCCCGTCCGAGCCGGCGCGGGTGGTCTTCGACAGCGTCGTCGCGCCGCCGGGCGCGGCGTCGAGGCGGAGCGTCAACTCGACGGGATACGGCCCCTCCGTCGACTTGAGCGCGTAGCGGCCGGGCGGCTCGAAGGCGGTCACGACGTAGTGCATCGTGTGGGTGCGTCCGGCGTAGGTGTAGCGGCTGGTGAACGGGACGCCGCGGCCGAGCGCCGGCGGCTCCGGTCCCGCGCCCGAAAAAAAGGCCGGCTCCGACACGCCGTCGACCCACTGCGGCATGTTGGCGAGATCGGTCACGAAGGCCCAGACCGTCTCGATGGGACGGTCGATCTCAACGCTCGCCGTGGCGCTCAGCCAGCGCATGCGTCGCTCCCTGCGCGCGGAGCATACCCGGCGCGCCGGCATGGCTCGCATCGCCCGGCCGCGCCAGCTACCCTCGCCCATGCTTCGAGGCGACTACGGCACGGCGAAAGGACGGCGGCGATGAGTCAGGCGCACTTCGGGGTGATGACGCCCCAGATCAAGCGGAGTTGGGCCGACGCCCGCCGCGCCGCGACGGCGTTCGAGGAGATGGGCTACGACTCGATCTGGGTCAACGACCACCTCTACGGGCCGCAGTCGCCCAGCATCCCCATCCTGGAGGCGTGGTCGGAGGTGGCGGCGCTGGCGGCCAGCACGGACCGGGTGGAGATCGGCACGCTGGTGACGCCGGCGGGGATGCGCAACCCGGCCCACCTGGGCAAGGTCATCGCGACGGTCGACCAGATCAGCGACGGCCGCATCATCGCCGGCCTCGGCGCGGGCTGGATGCCGCGCGAGTACACCGACTTCAACATGCCCTTCCCCAACACCCGCGATCGGCTGGGGCAGATGCGGGAGGCGGTCGAGCTGCTGCGCGGGATGTGGGACGAGGACACGGAGTCGCTGAGCTACGACGGGCAGTACTTCCGCACCGAGAACCTGGTCTGCCTGCCCAAGCCGGCCCGCCGCGTGCCGCTACTGATCGGCGGCGGCGGCGAGAAGGTCACGCTGAAGCTGGCGGCGCAGCACGCCGACATCTGGAACAACGCGGCTGGCATGCACGAGCAACTGGAGCACAAGATCGGCGTGCTGCGCGGGCACTGCGAGGCGGTGGGCCGGGATCCGGCCGAGATCACCATCTCGCAGCAGGTGCTGGTCACGCTGGCCGCCGACGAGGAGAGCGCCGCCGTCGCGATGGAGCGGGCGCAGCGCATCTTCGGCGGGCACATGGGCGACCCGGCGGGCCCCATCGCGCTGACCGGGACGCCGGAGCGCGTCGCCGAGCGGGTGCAGAAGCACATCGATCTGGGCTGCACGATGTTCATGATGGAGTTCTTCGGCCGCGACACGGTCGAGCCGGCGCGGCTCTTCGCCGAGCAGGTGCTGCCGCACTTCCGCTAGGCCTTGGCTGAGGCGAGGCCGGGTCAGGCGACGACGCGTCCGCCGCGGCTGAGCGCGCCCTCCCGGCGCAGGAGGCGCACCTTCATCTGGGCGCCGCCCATGCCGTACTTGCCGACGTCGCCGCCGGAGCGCACGACGCGGTGGCAGGGGATCAGCAGCGGCACCGGGTTGCGTCCCAGCGCCGATCCGACGGCGCGGGCTGCCCCGGGCGCCCCGATGCGCTCGGCCAGTTCGCCGTAGCTGCAGGTGTGGCCGCGCGGGATCGCGATCGCGGCGCGCAGGACGCGCTGCTGAAACGGCGTCAGCGGGTCGAGGTCGATGTCGACGGCGCAGAAGCCGCCCTCGGCGGCGGTGCGCACGGGCTCGCGCAGGCGGTCGGGCAGGGCCGGGCGGGCCTCCGGCGGCTGGCCGTACTCCTCGCCGAGGTCGGAGGCGAACTCGGCCGGCGTCTGCGTCAGGCTCGAGCGCAGCACCGTCTCGCCCCGGTAGCCGACGAGCAGCCGTCCCAGGGCGGTCTCCAGGGGCGCGTAGGCGAGGCGGCGGTCGCGGATCGGGGTGCGGGTGGAGGGGGACACGCCGGCAGTCTAGCGGGGCGGGAGCGCCGTGGCGGGTTCGTTCTGTTGTCTCCCGCGTGTTGGCTCGTTCTGTCGCGTCAGTCGTGGCGGGCGATGAAGTCGCGCAGCAGCGCCCCGACGAGCGCCGGCCGCTCCTGTACGAGGGCGTGCCCCGCGCCCGGGACAATGCGTGTCTGCGCGCCGCGGATGCGAAGCGCCAGCAGGCGGGTGTTGTCGGGCAGGACGAGGATGTCGGCGCCGCCGTGCAGCAGCAGCGTGGGCAGGCGCAGGCGGGGCAGGCGGGCGTAGCTGTCGGCGGTGGCGGCGGCGCGGAGTTGGGCCCGCGTCTCCCCGGCGGGCAGCAGCGGGGCGGGGCGGTCGCTGAAGGCGGGGACATGCCGCAGCGCGTTGATCGCGTCCGGCGGGGCGGCGGCGTCGCAGTCGAGCGCGTCCGCGAGGGCGCTCCCGACCCAGGGCGGCGGCGCGACGGCCGTGCGCTCGCCCGCATGTCCGGCCACGAGCGTCAGCGACGCGGCCAGATTGCGCCGCCCGAGCGCGAGTTCCAGCGCGACGAGCGCGCCCAGCCCCTGCCCGAGGATGTGCGCGCGGCCGCCCCGGGGCAGTTGCGCATCGGCCTCCGCCCGGATGGCGGCGGCCAGCTGATCGATCGCCGCGTCCGGCGGGAGGGCGGGCCAGTCGGGGCGCAGCACGGGGCGCACGCCGAGCGCGTGCAGGAAGGCGGCCGGCCAGGATCGGGCGTCGTGGCCGGCGTCCGGCAGCAGCAGGATGGGCGTGGCGCGCGCCCGCGGCAGGGGCGGCCCCTAGCGTCCGGGCGGCTTGGGCAGCACGTAGCCCAGCGACACCACCACGACGGCCCCCGCGATGATCACGGAGACGACGAGCCCGACGATCGCGCCGGGCGGCAGCGGGCCACCGCCCTCACCGGCGGCCAAGGCGGCGCCGCTCGTCAGCAGCAGCAGCAACACCGCCCCGGCGAGGGGCGTCAGCAGCCGCCTCACGACGCGGCGGCGGCGCGGATCTGCGCCGCGTGGTCGCGCAGGTGGCCGGCCCAAGCGGTGAAGGCCTGCTCGACCGTGCCCATCATCTCGTGGGGCTTGCTCATGTCGTCGGCGCCGATGGCGGCGAGCTTGGCGTTGGCGGCCTCGGTGACGGCATCGAGCGCGTACTGCGCCTCCTGCGGCGTGGAGATCTGCGCGCCCTTGATCGGGTTGCGCGGCCCCTCAAGGCCGGAGGCCTCGCAGACCGACCGCGCGAAGAAAATCTCGGCGCCCAGCACGTGGTTCGCCGTCTCCTGGGCCGACCAGGCCTCTTCGCCCTCGGCGGCGTCGGGCTTCTTCTGCCAGCCGCCGATGGCCTCATCGATGGCGGCGCTGAAATCGCTGCGGGCGGCGTCGACGGCGGCGCGCGCTTCGTCCGGGGTTGGCATGGGGTTCCCTTTCGTCCTGGCCCGCCGGTCCCGGCCGGGGCCCAGCGGTGATGATGATCCTGGGGCGCCGCGATGGTAGGGCAGGCGGGGCGGCTGTCGCCAGCGCCGAGGTGACGATCGGGGGCGGGCAGTCGCGCGGCCCGCCGGGACCGGGCGCTAGACTGCGCCGCGGACGGGCGGGACGATACGCAGCGTGGCGGTCCGGCGCCGCCCGGATCGCACGAGCCGGAGGAAGACCAATGGCGACGGTTGACGTCTTGATGCCGGGGCAGGCCTGGGGCGCGAGTTCGGGCATCCCCGCGATGTGTTCGATCATCCTGGTCGAATCGGAGGGCAGGCGCATCCTCTTCGACACGGGCCACGTGGGCCGCTACACGGGGCTGGAGGCGGCGCTGAAGGAGCGCAAGCTGGGGCCGGAGGACATCGACCTGCAGGTGATGTCGCACGCGCACTGGGACCACGCCCAGAACTTCGACCGCTTCACCAACGCGCCGATGCTGATCCATCCCGACGAGCGCCGCTACGCGCTGAACCCCCACCCGAACGACTGGGCGACGCCGGCCTGGACCGGGGCCGCGCTCGAGACGCACGCGATCCAGGAGGTCAGCGACGGCGACGAGCTCGCGCGGGGCGTGCGGGTGATCGACATCGCGGGGCACTCGCCGGGCAGCATCGGCCTGCTGGTCGAGACGGAGGACGGGATCAGCGGCCTCACCGGCGACGCGCTGCACTTCGCGCGGGTCGCGCTGACGGGCGAGAGCCCGCTGGTCTTCTTCGACAAGCCGCTGGCCGACGCGAGCATCCGCAAGGTCGTCGCCGCGTCCGACGTGCTCTATCCGGGTCACGACCGGCCCTTCCGGCTGGTGGACGGCGAGATCGTCTACACGCAGCCGTTCGAGTTGACGCTGAGCAACCTGTACCCGGGCATGCCCGGGCTGTCGTTCGACCGTCCCAAGCCGTCGGTGTGGGTGATGCCGGGCGCGCGGCAGTAGGCGTCGCCGCGGGGGCGCGCCCGTCTTGCCGGCCGCCGCGCGTGGCTGCCAGACTTGCGCCAGCCAACCGCTTACAGGCCAACCGAATACATCGGAACCCGAATACATAGGAAGAGGAGCCGCACGATGGAAGTTCCGCTGCTGGCCGGCGACTTTCTGCGCCGCGCCGTCAAGCTCTATCCGGGGCAAGAGGCCGTCGTCGATGGGGAGCTGCGGCTGACCTACGCCGAGTTCGGCGCGCGGGTGAACCAGCTCGCCAACGCGCTGGCGGCGCTCGGCGTCGCCAAGGGCGACCGCGTCGCGATCCTCAGCCCCAACAGCCACAAGTTCCTCGAGGTGCTCTTCGCGACGCACGCGATGGGCGCCGTGGTCGTGCCGATCAACTACCGCCTGATCGCCTCGGACTTCGAGTACGTGCTCAACCACTCCGGGACGAAGGTCGCGGTGGTCGACTCGGACTACGCAGGCGTGGTCGACGGGCTGCGCGGCAAGCTGCCGACCGTGGAGCACTACGTCACGGCCCGCTTCGAGACGGAGGAGGTGCTGCCCGGCTGGGAGGACTACGACGCGCTGGTCGCGGCGCAGCCGGCGACGCCGCCGCCGGATCCGGGGCTGTCGGAGTCGGACACACTGAGCATCAACTACACCTCGGGCACGACGGCGCGGCCGAAGGGCGTGATGATCACGCACCGCAACGCCTACATCAACGCCTACAACGCGATCGCGCACTGGCGCATCACGCAGGACGACCGCGAGATGTGGACGCTGCCGATGTTCCACGCCAACGGCTGGGGCGGCCCCTACGCGATCACCGCGATGGGCGGCACGCACGTCGTACTGCGCAAGGTCGAGGGGGCGGCCATCTACCAGATGATGCAGGACGAAGGGATCACCTTCGCCTGCATGGCCCCGGCCGTGCTGGCCACGATCCTCGAGTTCCCCGACAAGGGGGACTACAGCATCGCGACGCGGCCGCGGTTCGTCATCGCGGGGGCGCCGCCGCCGCAGACCTTCATACAGCGGCTCGAGGAGGAGTTGGGCTGGGAGTTCATCCAGATCTACGGGCTGACGGAGACCTCGCCGATCTTGACGATCAGCGAGATCAAGCCGCACCTGGGGCTGACGGGCGAGTCGTACTACCGCACCAAGGCGCGGGCCGGACAGGAGGTGATCGGCACCGAGGTGCGCGTGTTCGGCTCGGACGGGGAAGAGGTGCCCTGGGACGACGAGTCGATCGGCGAGGTGGCGGCGCGCTCGAACGTCGTGCTGGCGGGCTACTGGGAGCAGCCCGAGGAGACCGCCAAGGTGATCCGCGACGGCTGGTTCTTCACCGGCGACATGGCGACGGTCAACCAGGACGGCTACATCAACATCGTCGACCGGGCGAAGGACGTGATCATCTCGGGCGGGGAGAACATCTCGTCGATCGAGGTGGAAGACGTGCTCTACAAACATCCGTCGGTGCTGGAGGCGGCGGTGATCGGCGTGCCGTCGGAGAAGTGGGGCGAGACGCCGATGGCGGTCATCGTGCCGCGCGAAGGCACGAGTCCCACCAGCGACGAGATCCGCGAGCACTGCCGGGCGCTGATGGCCCACTTCAAGACGCCCAGCCGGGTGGAGTTCGTCGAGGCGCTGCCCCGCACCGCGACGGGGAAGCTGAAGAAGTTCGAGCTGCGGGAGATGTACTGGCAGGGCAAG
Organism: Chloroflexota bacterium; assembly: GCA_026707335.1. GTDB lineage: Bacteria > Chloroflexota > Dehalococcoidia > Bin125 > Bin125 > TK10-74A. The sequence goes on along the minus strand of JAPOXB010000120.1, from coordinate 4,603 downwards.
TCGCGCCGGGTGAACTGAGGAACTGAGGAGGAGGCGACACGATGCCCGACATCACGCGGCCCGATGGGGCGGTGATCCACTACGAGACGTTCGGCAGCGGGCCGGCGGTCCTGCTGATCGCGCCGGGGGGCGTCAACAGCGAGGTCGGGATGTGGGCCCGCGGGGCCATCGACCCGATCGCCGAGTTGGCCTCGGAGTTCACGCTGATCGGGATGGACCAGCGCCACGCGGGCCGGAGCTGGAACGCGCCGCCGCACTTCTCGTACGACCTGGCCTGGGAGGATCAGCTGGCGGTCCTCGACGACGCCGGGGTGGAGCGGGCGCAGGTCTGGGGCGGCTGCATCGGCGTGGGCTACCTGCTGCGGCTGATCCAGGAGGCGCCCGATCGGATCAGCGGCGCGGTGGGGCAGGACCCGGTCGGCCTCGACCACACGAACTCGCCGGCCACCTTCCATCAGATGTTCGCCTCGACGCTGCAACTCGCGCGCGAGCACGGGCCGGAGGCGGTCGTGCGGTCGGCCACCAAGGATCCGCTGTTCGTGCGGGCCAACGGGGGCGGCCCCTTCGCGCGGCGCATCGCGGCCGACGCGGCCTTCCGCGGCGAGATCGCCGCGATGTCGCGGGAGGACTACATCGGCCTGATCGAGGAGTTCGCCTGGGACATCTGGCCCGACCGGCCGCCGTACTTCACCGTGTCGGAGGAGTGGGTGCGGGGCTGCCCGGCGCCGCTGCTCATCCTGCCCGGCAGCGACGACTTCCACCCCACCAGCGTGGCGCGCAAGATCTGCGCCGAGGCGCCCGACGCCCGCTGCCTGGACGTCGATTGCCGGTCGGAGGAGAAGCGGGCCGCGACGACGGAGACGATCCGGGCGTTCCTGCGCGAGCACGCGGCCTGACGGGCCGGGACGGCGACGACGTGGAGGCGCAGCGGGTCGCGGTCATCGGCGCGGGGGCAGTGGGCAGCTACTACGGGGCCCGGCTCGCGCAGGCCGGCCACGACGTACACTTCCTCATGCGTCGCGACTACGACGCCGTGCGGGCTGGGGGCCTGCACTGCACGAGCCCGCAGGGCGACTTCGTGCTGGACGCGCCGTCGATCGCGCGCACGGCGGCGGAGATCGGTCCGGCCGACTGGGTGGTCTGTGCGCTGAAGTCGACATCGATCGGGGAGGCGCGGGCGCTGGCGGGGCCGTGCGTGGGGCCGCGCACCCGCATCCTGCTGCTGATGAACGGGCTCGGTCTAGAGGAGCGCTTTGCCGAGTGGTTCGGGCGCGAGCGGATCTTCGGCGGGATGGCCTTCACCTGCGTCAACCGGGGCGAGCCCGGCTGCGTGCATCACCTGGCCTACGGGGCGGTGACGGTCGGGCACCTGCTCGACGACGCGGCGGAGGTGGCGCGGGCGCTGGCCCTGTGGGCCCCAGCGCGGGTGGAGTTCAGCGGCGTGGAGTCTCTGCGGCGGGCGCGCTGGGAGAAGCTCTGCTGGAACATCCCCTTCAACGGGCTCTGCGTCGCGGCGGGCGGCGTCATGACCGACGTCGTGGTGGGGGATCCGGCGCTGCGAGCCATCGCGCGGGCGACCATGGAGGAGGTCGTCGTGGCGGGCAACGCCGATCTGGAGGCCCGCGGCGAGGCGTTGCGGCTCGACGGGCCGGCCATCGTCGAGACGATGTTCGCCCTCACCGACAACATGGGGCCCTACCGGCCCAGCACGATGATCGACTACGTGGAGGGACGGCAGATGGAGGTGCCGGCGATCTTCGGTGCGCCGCTCGCGCGGGCCCAGGAGCTGGGCGTGGCGACGCCGCACCTGGCGACGCTGACGGCGCTGCTGCAGCAGTACGCGCGCAACCGGCCCGGCGCGGCGACGTAGCGGGGGTCAGCGGGCGGCCTGGGGGTCCGGTTCCATCTCGGCCCCCTCGGGGACATCGGGGGAGGCCAGGACGCCGCGCTGCTCGAGGTCGCGGATCTCGGCGGCGTCGAGGCCGAGGTCGGCGGCGAGCACCTCGGCCGTGTGCGCGCCGAGCAGGGGAGCGGCCTCGATCGGCACGTGCGACTCGGACATCAGGGGCGGGAAGCGCAGCAGGTCGATGTCGCCCGCCTCGGCGTGGCGGACCGTCTCGATGAGACCGCGCTCCTGCATGTGGGGGTCGGTCCAGTAGTCGGTCGTGTCGGCGTTGTAGCCGCAGGGCACGCCGGCGGCGCCGAGGATCTGGAAGACCTCGCGCTTGGTGTGGGCGCGGGTCCACTTGGCGACCTCCTCATAGAGCGCCTCGCGGTTGGCGTTGCGCAGGCGGCCGCGCGCGAAGCGGGGGTCGGCCAGGAGGTCGGGCCGATCGATGGTGATGCAGAGCGTGTCCCACATGCGCGTGGTCACGACCATGATGTAGGCCCAGTCGTTGGGGCCGAAGGGCTTGCAGGGGTAGAGGTCGGTGGGCGACCCGCCCGCGTTGCCGTGGCGGGGGGCGGGCCGGTCGCCGCCGGCGGCCTCCGCGAGGGAGAGCTGGGTGCGCATGTAGTAGGTGTAGGCCTCGTACATCGCGAGATCGATCTCCTGGCCGCGGCCGGTGCGCTGCTGCTGGACGTAGGCGGCGGTGATGGCGAGGGCCAGTTGCACGCCCGTGCCGGCGTCGCCGACGGTGGGTCCGGGGCGCATGGGGGGGCCGTCGGGCTCGCCCGTCACGGAGAAGCCGCCGCCCATCGCCTGCGCGATCATGTCGAAGGACTTGAAGCCGGCGTAGGGGCCGGTCGTGCCGAAGCCCTTGAGGCGCGCGTAGATGATGCGCGGGTTGATGGCGGCCAGCACGTCGTAGCCGATGTCGAGCTTCTCGATGACGCCCGGCCCGTAGTTCTCGACGAACACGTCGTAGTGGGGCACGAGCTTGAGGAAGATGTCGCGGCCCTCAGGCGCGGCGAGGTCGATGCAGACGCTGCGCTTGTTGCTGTTCCAGGTCAGGAAGTAGGGGGCGTGGTCCTGGCCGGTGCGGACGACGCGGCCGGGGTCGCCGGAACCGGGCCGCTCGATCTTGACGACGTCGGCCCCCAGCCAGGCCAGCGCCTGCGTGCCCGACGTGCCGGCCTCGTACTGGGTCATGTCCAGGACGCGCATGCCGTCCAGCGCTGCCGCCATCGCTCGTGGCTCCTCTCCCCGGCCGGGACACGTCGAGTCTACCCCCGCCGGCGGCCGGCCGGCTGCTAGCCTCGTCGCGCCGGGCGGGACCGCGCCGGACCAAGCGGACCGCCGGGAAGCTGGAGGTGTCGCATGCCGACTGAGACAGTCGCGATTGGGGTGGCGGCCGACGCGCCGCCGGAGCCGGAGTCGTACGACTGGGCGGCGCTGGTGGCGGGGCTGAGCCGCTACCTGCGCATCAAGACGACGCCCATCGGCATGAAGCTGTTCGAGACCGTCGCCGAGATGGAGGCAGTGACGCGCATCCGCCGGCCCGACCGCAAGCACGCGCTGGACCAGATCGTGGCGCAGGCGCGATGGCTGAATCGCACGGTGGGCGTGACGATGGACGACCTGGCGGGGCCGCAGTGCGGCGCGCCGGTGGGCCTCTACCCGCAGGAGCCCGACTGGCGGCGCAGCACGAACATGTCGGGCGTCTGGTTCGCCACCGACGGCGACGCCATCGCGCATCAGCAGGCGATGGACTGCCTGCCGTCGGGGCGCTACACCGCGCTGGCCGTGTCGCCGCTGGCGACGGGGCGGCTCGACCCGCCGGACATCGCGCTGGTCTACGCGACGCCGGGGCAGATGATCATCCTGATCAACGCGCTGCAGTTCCGCGGCTACAAGAAGCTCGAGTTCTCCTGCGTGGGCGAGTCGGCCTGCGCCGACTCGTGGGGGCGGGCGCTGCGCACGGGCGAGCCCAGCGTGTCGATCCCCTGCTTCGCCGAGCGGCGCTTCGGCGGCGTGCAGGACGACGAACTGCTGATGGCGATCCCGCCGCGCTACCTGCCCAAGGCGTTCGAGGGGCTGGCGGCGCTGGACCGCAACGGACTGCGCTATCCGATCGCCTCGCTGGGGATCGAGACGGACCCGGCGGAGTCGCTGGCGCGCAGCTACGCGCGCTGAGGGCAAGGGCGCACGCTCAGGAGCGGCCGGTCACGCGGTTGACGGCGCGGCGGGCGGCCCTGCCGCCGGGAGCCGCGTCGGGCGGGAGGGCGGCCGGGTCGAGGTCGGCGCGGGGCGTCGCGGCGACCTGCTCGGGGCGGTGGGGCCAGGGGATGCGACCCACGGTTTCCGCGTCGTCGGGCAGGGCGCCGTCGACCAGGGTCAGGGCGTCGCCGGGGCGGGCGGGGATGCGGTCGCCGGGGAGGACGATGCCGACCAGGTTGCAGGGGTCGACGGCGCTGAGGTAGACGCGCTCGCCCGTGTGCTCGCGGCGGCGGGCTGCGCGCAGCGCCTCGACCGCCTCGGGCAGCGCGTACTGCTCGCCGAGGAAGCCGGCGACGAAGCGGCCGCCGCGCACCTGCCCGCGCGCCTCCATGCGCCGCAGCGCCCGGAGGATGTGACGCCAAGGCACGGTGACGCTCTCCCGCGCCAGCAGGTCGCGGAAGACGACGCCGTAGCGGGCCAGCAGAACCCCGGCCGTTCCTTGGG
>JAPOXB010000088.1 GCA_026707335.1 Chloroflexota bacterium | reverse complement strand
CTCCGGGCGCACAGTCGAGGCTACTCAGGCCCCTCCGAGTGGGTCAATCCGGCGCGACCGGCTCGTGCGCGCCGCCCCCCGCCGGCAGCGCGTCGGCCGGCAGGTCGCCCGCCGACGGATCGACCGTGATCCGGCGCGCCTGCACATCGACCGCGACGACGGTCCGGCGCAGCGCCGGGATCAGCAGTTCGCGGCGCGACGCCCCCCGCACCACGTAGACGTCGTTCGCGCCGGGCCGCAGCACCTCCGTCACCCGTCCCAGCGGCTCCCCGCCCAGCGACACGACCTCGCAGCCCTCGATCTGGTCGATGTAGTACTCGCCGTCGGCGAAGGCCGGCGTCTCGTCCTCGGGGATCTCCAGCAGCGCGCCGCGCAGGGCTTCCGCCGTCTCGACCCGATCGACCCCGTCCAGCGCCACGAAGACCCGCCCCTTGTGCCACCGGCTGTGCCGGACGCGGCGATCTGCGCCCCCCACGAACACGCGCGCGCCGGGCGCGAAGCGTTCCGGGTAGTCGGTCAGGGGGAGGACCTTGACCTCGCCCCGCAGGCCCCAGGGCCGCTCCACGCGGCCGACGGCGCGGAAGCCCTCGCGCGGCTGCGGCGCCGTCGCCCCGCGGGCCCCGCGCAGCGGCATCAGCGGATCTCGAGCTGGACGTCCGTGTCGCGCAGGTCGCCGCTGACCGTGAGCAGCATGCGCATCGCGTTGGCGATGCGCCCCTCCTTGCCGATCACGCGCCCCATGTCTTCCTGGTCGACCTCAAGCCGCACGGTGACCCGGCCGCCGCGCCCGCGCTGGCTGACCGCGACCGCCTCCGGGTCGTCGACGACCCACTTCGCGATGTACTCGACGAGTTCCTGCACGGCGTCAGGCCCCGCTCTCGGCGGCGGCGGCGCGCTTGGCGTCGGCCTTCTTGCTGCGCGGCTTCGCGACCAGCGGCTCCATCAGGCCCTGCTTGGCGAGCAGCCGGTGCACCGTGTCCGACGGCTGCGCCCCCTTGGAGAGCCAGTAGGCGACGCGCTCCGCCTGCACCTCCAGCGCGGCGTTCTCGGCCAGCGGGTCGTACTGGCCCAGGATCTCGTGGAAGCGCCCGTCGCGGGGCTTCGACGATTCCGCCACGACCAGGCGGTAGTAGGGGCGCTTGCGGCGCCCGTGGCGGGCGAGTCGCATCCTCAGCATGGGCAATCTCCTCGGCGCGCGGCGCGGGTCCGGCCCTCGCCGGACGGGCGCTAGCGGCGCGCTCCGACCAGCATCTTATCCATCCGGCCGCTGGCCATGGCCTTCATCATCTTGCGCGCTTCCTTGAACTGGTTCAAGAGTTGATTGACGTCCTGGATGGTCGTGCCGCTGCCCTGCGCGATGCGACGGCGGCGGCTGCCGTTGAGGATATCCGGTTTGCGGCGCTCCTCGGGCGTCATCGAGCAGATGATCGCCTCGACGCGGGCGAAGAAGTCGTCGTCCAGCTCGTCGACGCTGAGTTGCTGCCGGATGTTGCCCATGCCGGGGATCATCCCCAGCAATTGGCTGATCGAGCCCATGTTCTGGACCTTGCGGAACTGCTCGATGAAGTCGTCCAGCCCGAAGCTGCCCTCGGCCATGCGCCGCTTCATCTGCCGCGCGTCGTGCTCGCCGAACTCCTCCTTGGCCTTCTCGACCAGCGAGGCCATGTCGCCCTGGCCCAGGATGCGCGACGCCAGCCGGTCGGGGTGGAACGCCTCCAGCGCCTGCGCCTTCTCGCCCGTGCCCAGGAACTTGATCGGCGCGCCCGTCACGGCGCGGATCGACAGCGCCGCCCCGCCCCGCGCGTCGCCGTCCATCTTGGTCAGGATGACGCCGGTGATGGAGACGGCGTCGTGGAAGGCGCGCGCGGCGCTGACGGCGTCCTGCCCCGACATCGCATCCGCGACCAGCAGCACCTCGCTGGGCGAGTAGCGCATCCGCAGGTCGGTGATCTCGGCCATCATCGCGTCGTCGATGTGCAGCCGCCCGGCGGTGTCCACGAGGACGATCGCCGCGCCGAGGCGCTTCGCCTCCTTGAGCCCATTCGCCACGATGTCGCGCGGCGGGCTGTCGGCGCCCTCCTCGTAGACGGCGAGGTCGAGTTGCTTGCCCAGTTGCTTGAGCTGCTCGATGGCCGCGGGGCGGTAGACGTCGGCGGCGACCAGCAGCGGCCGATCGCCGCCGCGGCGCAGCTGCACCGCCAGCTTGGCCGCGGTCGTCGTCTTGCCCGCGCCCTGCAGGCCGACCAGCAGGATCACGGTCGGCGGCTGCGACGATCGCTGCAGCTTGGGCGATTCGCCGCCCAGCAGCGTCGTCAGTTCCTGGTTGACGATGCCGATCACTCGCTGCGTGGGGGTCGGGCTCTGCAGCACGGCGTCGGTCAGGGCGCGCTCGCGCACCGCGCGGATGAAGTCCTTCGCGACCTTGTAGTTGACGTCGGCTTCGAGCAGGGCGAGGCGGATCTCGCGCAGGGCCTCGTCGAGGTCCCTCTCGGTCAGCGTGCCGCGCCGCCCCAGCCGCCCGAAGGCGCCCTGCAGCTTGTCGGTCAAACTCTCGAACATGCGCCTCAGTCTACGTGCGCGGCGGGGCGCCGCCTATGCCGTCCGGACCGGCGCGACCCCGGCTCAGAGGCCGCGCGCCGCCATGCGCGTGCAGAGGTCGCCGACGCGGACGCTGTAGGCCCACTCGTTGTCGTACCACGAGACGACCTTCACCTGCGTGCCCTCCAGCACCATCGTGCTGAGCGCGTCGACGATCGAGCTGGCGGGGTGGCCGCGGTAGTCGCTGCTCACCAGCGGCTCCGTCTCCACGGCCAGGATGCCGTACAACGGCGACTCCCGGTCCTCCGCCACGCGCGTGAAGGCGGCGTTGACCTCCTCGGCGCTCGTCGCGCGCTCCGCGTCGATCGTCAGGTCCACCACCGAGACGGTGCCCGTCGGCACGCGGTAGGCCATCCCGTTGAGCTTGCCGTCGAGGTGGGGCATCACCCGCCCCACCGCCTTCGCCGCGCCCGTGGTCGTGGGGATGATGTTCAGGCCCGCGGCCCGCGCCCGGCGCAGGTCGGAGTGCACCGTGTCGAGGATCGCCTGGTCGTTCGTGTAGGCGTGGATCGTGGACATAATGCCCGATTTGATGCCCACCGTGTCGTCGAGCACCTTCGCGATCGGCGCGAGGCAGTTCGTCGTGCAGGAGGCGTTCGAGACGACGTGGTGCACGGCGGGGTCGTACTGGTCGTCGTTCACGCCCAGCACGACGGTCAGATCTTCGTTCTTGGCCGGGGCCGAGATGACCACCTTCTTGGGGCCGTTGCGCATGTGCGCGGCCGCCTTGGTGGCGTCGGTGAAGATGCCGGTCGATTCGATCACGATCTCCACGCCGTGGTCGCCCCAGGGGATCTGGCCCGGGTCGCGCTCGGCCAGCACGGCGATGCGCTGGCCGTCGATCACGAGCCCCCCATCCGACACCGTCACCTCGCCGGGGTAGCGGCCGTAGTTGCTGTCGTACTTGAACAGGTGCGCGTTCGTGGCGGTGTCCGTCAGGTCGTTCACCGCCACGACCTCCAGGTCGTCGCGGTGGAAGTCCATGATGCCCTTCAGCACCTGGCGGCCGATCCGGCCGAACCCGTTGATCCCGATCTTCGTCGTCATCGCTCCGGTCCCTTCTTCTGCTCGCTCGCGGCCCTGAACCCCATCGGCGACCGGCGTGGCTCAGACCTGCTGAGCGTCGCCCATCGCCCCACAGGGGGCAAGCCGCCGACCGGACAGAACCGACGGATTTCCCCGCTCGCGCCGGGCTAGAGCAGGATCCGCTGCGGCGCGCCCGACGGCTGCCGCCGGAAGCCGCTGACCAGCAGGCGCTGCCGGCCGCCGCGGGTGACCCATTCCGCCCGGCAGCGGTCGGGCCGGGCCAGCAGCGTCTCCGACTCCCGCGTCAACGCCTGGAACGACTCCCGCGCCGCCGGATCGACCGCGAACAATCCGCAGCCGATCGCGAAGCGCGTCTGCCGCCCCAGCAGCGTCATCAGCCAACCCGAGAGGAGCTGCGCCCAGCCCAGGTGGAAGCTGCGGTCGCCCCAGTGCACCAGCACCCGCTGCCGGTTCGACCCCGACCCCGTCGCCAGCATCGACGCGCCGAAGTGCGGTCGCGACAACTCCGCGGCGGCGCGGTAGACGGCGCTGAGGTCGGGCGCCATCGCGAGCTGCTGACCCGCCATGTACTGCCCCATGCCCCACTCGGCGGCGGCGCGTTCGGCGTCGTGCCGGGCGAAGTCGCGCAGGTAGTCCTGGAACTCCACGAATTCGCTGCCGACGACCGCCTGCTCGGCCCCCAGCCACTCCAGCGCCGCCCGGACGAGGGGCGGCACGGCGGCGTAGTTGGCCCACGCGATCAGCCGCCAGGCCTCGAGCGCCGCCGCGTCGATGCGCGACCAGAGCAGCAGCGCCGCCGCGTAGCGGTGGTTGCGATAGCGGCTGTGCGTGCTGTCGCGCACTATGCCGCGTTGCAGCGTCAGGCTGCGCCCGATCCAGCGCGACTCGACGCTGCACGCGAAGCCGTACTCCCGGAAGGCGTCGCGCACCAGCGCCGGCTGCGCCGCGTCGGGCGACGGCAGGGCCGGATCGTCCTCGGGGACGGTGATCGGCGACACCCGCTGCGGCGGCGGCTCATCGGGCATCGCGGCCTCCTCGTGACGCCGTCAGCCGGGCGCGAGGCGCAGCGACTGCGGGATGGCCGCATGCCCGGGGTAGACCGCCGCGTCGGCCAGCTCCGCTTCGATCTCCAGCAGCCGGTTGTACTTCGCGACCCGCTCCGAGCGCGCCGGCGCGCCGGTCTTGATCAGGCCGGAGTTCGTCGCGACGGCCAGGTCGGCGATCGTCGTGTCCTCCGTCTCCCCCGAGCGGTGGCTGATCACCGTCGTCCAGCCCGCCCGCTGGGCCATCGACACGACCTCCAGCGTCTCCGTCAGCGTGCCGATCTGATTCGGCTTGATCAGGATGCTGTTCGCCGAACGCTCGGCGATGCCGCGGCGCAGGCGGGACGGATTCGTGACCAGCAGGTCGTCGCCGACGGTCTGCGCCCGCTCCCCGATCGCCGCCGTCAGGGCCGCCCAGCCGGTCCAGTCGTCCTCCGCCATCCCGTCCTCGATCGAGACGATCGGGTAGCGCGCCGCCCAGTCGGCCCAGAGGCCGGCCATCTCCTGCGACGTCAGCCGCCGGTCCTCCGTCGCGAGGTGGTAGCGGCCGTCGGCGTAGAGCTCGGTCGCGGCCGGGTCGAGGGCGATGGCGACCTCGGCGCCGGGCGCGTAGCCCGCCCGCTCGATCGCCTGCAGGATCACGGCCAGGGCCGGCTCGTTGCCGCCCAGCGCGGGCGCGAAGCCGCCCTCGTCGCCGACGGTCGTGCCCAGGCCGCGCTCGCGCAGAACGGCCTTCAGCGCCTGGTAGACCTCGGCGACGACCCGCAGCCCCTCGGCGAAGCTCGCCGCTCCCAGCGGCATGACCATGAACTCCTGGAAGTCGGTGCTGTCGGCGGCGTGCTTGCCGCCGTTGAGGATGTTCGCCATCGGCACGGGCAGCGTGCGCGCCATCGGCCCGCCGAGGTAGCGATAGAGCGGCTCGCCCAGGTCCGCGGCGGCGGCGTGCGCGCAGGCCAGCGACACGGCGAGCAGCGCGTTCGCCCCCAGCCGCGCCTTGTGCGGATCCCCGTCGAGCGCGATGAGCGTCTCGTCGATGTCGCTCTGGGCGCCCGCGTCCAGGCCGATCAGCGCCTCGCGGATCTCGCCGTTGACGGCCGCCACGGCGCCCAGGACGCCCGCGCCGCCGTACCGGGCGGCGTCGCCGTCCCGGCGCTCGGCCGCCTCGTGGCTGCCGGTGCTCGCGCCCGAGGGCGTCATCGCGCGGCCCTGGACGCCGTCGAACAGCGTCACCGTCGCCTCGACGGTGGGGTTGCCGCGGGAGTCGAGCACCTCCCGCCCGCCGACCTCGACGATCTCCATCACGCACTCCCCACCGGGCCCCGCCGCGACGCGCAGGGCCGCCCCATCGTAGGAGCGGCCCCGGAGGGGAACAATCGGGGTGCGCCGGCGGCGGCGCTACAGCGCGCGCGGGTGCGCGTGGTCGTAGACGCGGCGGACGTGCTCGTCGGTCAGCTGCGTGTAGATCTGCGTCGTCGAGATGTTGGCGTGCCCCAGGAGCTCCTGGACGCTGCGCAGCGGCGCCCCGCCCCGCAGCATGTGCGTGGCGAAGGAGTGACGCAGCGTATGCGGCGTGACTTCGCCGGGGATGTTCGCCGCCTTGGCGTAGTTCTTCAGGATCAGCCAGAAGCCCTGCCGCGTCAGCCGCTCGCCGCGCCGGTTGATGAACAGCCCCTTCTCGCCCCGCGAGCGGCACAGTTCGGGGCGGCCGTCCTGCAGGTACACGCGCAGGGAGTGCACCGCCTGCTCGTGGATGGGGATCAGGCGCTCCTTGCCGCCCTTGCCCACGCAGCGGACGGTCGCGCGGTTGTTGCGCAACTCGATCGAGTCCAGCCCCAGCGAGACCAACTCGCTGACCCGCATGCCCGTCGCGTAGAGCAACTCCAGCATCGCCTTGTCGCGCTTGGCCTCCGGCGTCGAGCGCTTGCGCGGCTGCTCGAGCAGCTCGTCGATCTCGCGCACGCTCAGCGCCTTGGGCAGGGTCTTGCCGACCCGCGGGGTCGTCAGCGCCTCCGTGGGGTCCATCGGCACGACCCCCTCGGCCGTGAGGAAGCTGAAGAAGCTCTTGACGGCCGCGATCTTGCGGGCCACGGTCGCGTCCTTGTAGTCCCGCCCGCGCAGCACGCCGATGTAGTCCTGCAGCATCGGCTCGTCGACGCGGCGCAGGCTCGGGCTCTGGCCGTTCACGCCCACGGAGCCGAGGAACTGCTGGAACTGGTCGAGGTCGTTGCGGTAGGCGGAGATGGTGTTCGCGGCCGCGTTCTTCTCGGCGGACATGAAGGTCAGGAAGTCTTCGATCTGTTGCTGCACGTGCGGGCTCCCGGCCGGGGAAGAATGAGGCGTTGGGTGTCGTTGCGCACGAAGCATAGGCGGCGATCCGGCGCCGCGGGCGGCTGTTCACGGCCTATCCCCACGCTTCTCACGCCATTCTTGCCGGGCTGGGGATGGGGCTCGGCGGGGCGACGCTCGGCGCGTCGTTCGGTCGGTCGCTCGGCGTCACAGGGCGTCGCCCAAGCTGCTCCGCGGGAGCGCGACGCGCGCCCGCCTAGAGGTGCTCCTTGACCGCCGCCGCGGCCCGCTGCGTCATGCCGGGCGCGGCGGCCAGCTCCTCCAAACTGGCGTCGCGGATCGCCTGCACGCCGCCGAAGCGCTTCAGCAGCGCCTGCCGCCGCTTCGGCCCGATGCCCGGCACGAGGTCGAGCGCGCTCCGCATGCCTTGTTTCGCGCGCAGGTTGCGGTGGTAGGTGATCGCGAAGCGGTGCGCCTCGTCGCGCACCCGCTGCACCAGATACAGCCCCTGCGAGCGCCGGTCGAGCCGGATCGGCTCCTTGCTATCGACGACGAACAGCTCCTCGTTGCGCTTGGCCAGCCCGGCGAGCGGCACGTCGTCCATGCCCAGGTTGCGCATCACGTCGTGGGCGGCGGAGAGTTGCCCCCGCCCGCCGTCGACGATCACCAGGTCGGGCAGCGCCTCCCAGCCCTCGCGGGGGCGCTCCGCCTCCTCCGGCGCGGGCTCGTCCGCCGCGACGGACGCGGCTTCCTCCCCGTCGGCCGCCTCGCGCGCCTCCCGGCGCTGCCGCGCCAGGCGCTTGAAGCGGCGCTCCAGCACTTCCGCCATCGAGGCGAAGTCGTTCGCGCCCTGCACCCGCTTGATCTGGAAGCGGCGGTACTCCTTGCTCGCCTGCTGGCCGTCGCGGAAGACCACCATGCTCGCGACGGAGTTCGTCCCCTGGATGTTCGAGATGTCGTAGCACTCGATGCGCTCGGGCGGGCGCGGCAGGCTCAGCGCTTCCTCGAGCTCGGCCAGCGCCGCGCGCGTGTTGCCCTGGTCGGCCATCCACTTGACGCGCTGCATCTGCAGCGACTCGCGCGCGTTGTCGGCCGCCATCGCCACCAGACGGCGCTTCTCCCCGCGCACCGGGGCGCGCACCTCGACGGCGGCGCCGCGCTTGGCGCGCAGCCAGTCCTGCAACAGAGCGGCGTCGTCGGGCGGTTCGGGCGTGAGCACCAGGCGCGGCGTCGCGACCGCGTCGCTGTAGAACTGCTTGAGGAACGACGACAGCACCGCCGCGGGCGTCTCGTCGCTCGTGCCGGTCAGCGGGAAGCTGTCGCCGCCGGTCATCTTCGTGCCGCGTACGAACAGCACCTGCACGATGGCCTCGTTGCCGTCCTGCGCCAGCCCGAAGACATCGATCTCCGCGTCCCGCGTCGAGGCGATCACCTGCGACTCGCCCACCTTCTCCACGGCCCGGATCTGGTCGCGGATGCGCGCCGCCTCCTCGAACTGCAAGGCGTCGCTGGCCGCGCCCATGCGCGCCCGCAGGTCGCGCAGGACGAGGTCGGTGCGGCCCTCCAGGAAGTGGATCACCTGGTCGATCACCGCCCGGTACTCCTCCGGCGTGCAGTACGACGTGCAGGGCGCGATGCAGCGCCGGATGTAGTAGTCGAGGCAGGGGCGCGGGTCGGTGCCCGTGATCGTCTTCGTGCACGAGCGCCAGGGGAACAGTTTCTTGACGATGTCCAGCGTCGTGCGGACCGACTTCGCGTTGGCGTAGGGCCCGAAGTAGCGGCCGCCGTCGCGCTGCACGCTGCGCGTGATGTAGACGCGCGGCCAAGGCTCGTCGACGTCGATCTTGAGGTAGGGGTAGTGCTTGTCGTCCTTGAGGCGCACGTTGTAGAGCGGCTGGTGCTGCTTGCACAGCGTCGCCTCGAGGTGCAGCGCCTCCTGCGCGGTGTTCGTCGTGACGTAGTCGATCTCCGCGATCGCCGCCGACAGCCGCCGCGTCTTGCCCACCAGCGAGTGGGGCGCGCCGAAGTAGGAGCGTACCCGCGACCGCAGGCTGGCCGCCTTGCCGACGTAGATCACCTCGCCGCGGGCGTTGTGGAACAGGTAGACGCCGGGCTTCTCGGGGATCGCGCGGACCTGGGCCGCCAGGCGCGCCGCGAGATCGGGGCCCCCGGCGGCGCCGGGCGCGGGATCACTCGGCGGAGCGTCGCTGGACATGACGTCTGCAAGCGTAGCCCGGCGAAGGGGGCGGAGGGGGCGGGACGGCGATGGCGCGCTCGGCGGGACTCGAACCCACGACCTCTGCCTCCGCAGGGCAGCGCTCTGTCCAACTGAGCTACGAGCGCGCGGGAGCCATCCTCATCGCTGCGACCACCGTGCTGGCGCCGACAGCGCTTGGTCCGACTGTGCTGGTGCCGAAGGGGAGACTCGAACTCCCACGCCCTTGCGGACACTACGCCCTGAACGTAGCGCGTCTGCCAATTCCGCCACTTCGGCCCGCGACCGCCGGCCCCGACACCGTCGCTGGTGGGCGATGCAGGACTTGAACCTGCGACCTTCCGGATGTGAACCGGACGCTCTAGCCAACTGAGCTAATCGCCCAACGACCGGTGGTCAAAGGTCCCAGGCTGATGGTAGCAGCGGCAGGACTTGAACCTGCGACCAAGGGCTTATGAGTCCCCTGCTCTACCAACTGAGCTACGCTGCCATCCAGCCGTGCGGCGCCCGGATCGGCCCACGCGGCCGCCGGACACCCACTCCCCATGCTACCGGCCCCCGCGATGGGCGGGCAATGCAGCGCGCGACGCGGCGCGCCGATCCATCCGCCCGGCCGCCCCGGCCCGTATCGCGGGGGACGGCGGAGGCCGCCGGGGCGGGATCGCGGGCCCTTACGATGGGCGGGGGCGGAGCATGGCCATGCGCGCGGTGACGGCGATCGTCCGGTCCTTCGGGGGCGCCCTGCGCGGGATGCAGGTCAACGTGCTCCAGCGGCCCCGGTCGCGCCGCGAGGCGGTCCAGCGCCTCGCCGTCCTGGGGCTGGTGGCGCTGGCGGCGGTCGGGGCCTACCTCGCCGGCGCCGACCGGGCCGACGTCGGCGACGTCGCCGAGGTCGCCGACGAGTCGTTCCGCGTCCAGCGGCAGGAGCTCGACGAAGCGCGCGCCGACCTCGCCGACCTGCGGGAGGAAGAGGCCGCCGACGCCGCGCAGGTCGAGGAGCTGGAGACGCGCGTCGAAGAGCTCGAGGACGCCACCTTCCTGGGCTACCTCCCCCGCGACGGCGACGGCCCCAGCGTGGGCGCGCTCGTGCCCGACTTCCGCCTGCTCGACCTGGACGGCCGGCCCGTCCACCTGAGCGCCCTGGGCAGGCCGGCGATAGTCAACTTCTGGGCCTCGTGGTGCGGCTTCTGCATCGAGGAGATGCCCGACTTCGAGCGCCTCCATCAGGCGGCCGGCGACCGCGTGGCCGTGATCGGCGTCAACCGCGCCGAGCCGCTGCACACGGCCGAACTGTTCGCGAGCCATACCGGCGTGACCTACACCCTGCTGCTCGACCTCGACGACGCGCTCGCCCGCCCCTACCGGATCATCGGCATGCCGACGACGCTCTACGTCCGCGCCGACGGCGTCGTCGACACGGTCAAGATCGGCTTCCACACGTTCGAGGAGATGACCGCCCTCACGAACCGCCTGCTCGACGAGGACCTGGCGGTCGATCTCGGGCCCATCGACGAATCGTTCAGCGTCCGCGCGCGCGACTTGCTCGACTCCCAGACCGCCAACCACGCCGTCGCCGGCGAGCTGTTCGACCGCCTGGCCGCCGATCCGTCCCTGGCGGAGGACGTCGCCTGGCAGCGGAACGTGACCGCGCAGGCGCAGATCTGGGTCGCCAACTTCGGCGCCTGGCGCGACCTGCACCCGCCCAGCGCCGCCGCCGCGCCCAGCGCCGCCGTCAAGGAGGCGTTCGAGATCCTGCAGGTCGCCGGCGGCTTGCTCGTCACCGGCGTCAAGCAGGGCGATGCGGCGCGGATCGAGCGCGGGGTGAACCTGTTCAACGATGCGGCGGCCCTGTTCGCCATCGCCGCCGACGACCTGCGCGCCGCCCTGGACCGCCTCGCCGCCCCATGACGGCGGCGCCGGGATGGATGCACGTCCCACCGCTTGACCGGCGCGGCGGCGGCTCCATACGGTCGCTCCAGCAGGGGCGGTTAGCTCAGATGGCGAGAGCGTCCGGTTTACACCCGGAAGGTCGCAGGTTCGAGTCCTGCATCGCCCACCA
>JAPOXB010000125.1 GCA_026707335.1 Chloroflexota bacterium | reverse complement strand
ATGCCGCTGCACCTGATCCCCAACGGCACCGCCGTCCACGGCGTCGAGTTGAACCCCGGCCGCGGCGCGCAGATCGTGCGCAGCGCCGGCGCCTCGGCCCAGATCATGGCCAAGGAGGGCGACTTCGTCCTGCTGCGCCTGCCGTCGGGCGAGATGCGCCGCGTGCGGCGCGACTGCTTCGCGACCATCGGCCAGGTGGGCAACGTCGAGCACGCCAACATCAAGCTGGGCAAGGCCGGCCGGGTGCGCCATCGCGGCCGGCGGCCGCAGGTGCGCGGCTCGGTGATGAACCCCGCCGACCACCCCCACGGCGGCGGCGAGGGCAAGGCGCCCATCGGCCTGCCCGCCCCCAAGACGCCGTGGGGCAAGCCCACGCTGGGCTACCGCACGCGCGGCAAGAAGCCCTCCGACAAGTACATCGTCCGCCGCCGCGGGCGCAAGCGCCGCTAGGAGACCCGATGTCCCGATCGACCAAGAAGGGGCCCTACATCGACCACCGCCTGCAGGCGAAGGTCGAGCGCGCCCGCGTCTCCGGCAAGCGCACGGTCATCCAGACCTGGGCCCGCGCCTCCACCATCACGCCCGAGATGGTGGGCATGACGATCGGTGTCCACGACGGCCGCCGCCACATCCCCGTCTTCATCTCCGAGAACATGGTCGGGCACAAGCTCGGTGAGTTCGCGCCCACCCGCACCTTCCGCGGTCACGTGGGGCGCTCCGACCGCAGCACCCGGGTGCGATAGCCATGCAAGTGCGCGCCACCGCCAAGTACGTCCGCATGTCGCCCCGCAAGGCCCGCATGATCCTGCAGGGGCTGCGCGGCATGCCCGTCGAAGGGGCGCTCACGACGCTGCGCTTCACCCCCAAGCCGGGCGCGAAGCAGGTCGCCAAGGTCGTCGAGTCGGCCGCCGCCAACGCGGAGAGCAACTTCAACATCGCCCCCGGCGACCTGCGCATCGCGCAGATCTACGCCGGCGACGCGCGCACGCTGCATCGCTTCCGGGCCGCCGCCCGCGGCCGCGTGCAGCCGCTGCTCAAGCGCACCTGCCACATCACGGTGGTCGTCACGGACGAGGCGGACTAAGCATGGGCCACAAAGTACATCCCACCAGCTTCCGGATCGGCGCCATCTACACCTGGCGCAGCCAGTGGTACGCCGACCAGGACTACGCCAAGCTCCTGCGCGAGGACCGCGAGATCCGCGACTTCCTCAACCGCACGCTGGGCGAGGCCGGCATCTCGCGCGTCGAGATCGAACGCAACATCAGCCAGCTCACCGTCTCCATCCACACCGCCAAGCCGGGCATCGTCATCGGCCGCGGCGGGCAGAAGGTGGATGAACTGCGCACCGACCTGGAGAGGCTCACCGGACGCCGCGTGCGCGTGAACATCCAGGAGATCCGCACCCCCGAACTCGACGCCTATCTGGTGGCGCGCAACGTCGCCGACCAGCTCGAGCGGCGGGTGGCCTTCCGCCGCGCCATCAAGCAGGCCGTGCTGCGCACCCGGCAGCGCGGAGCGGAGGGGGTCCGGATCCGCATCAGCGGGCGCCTGGGCGGCGCCGAGATGTCGCGCAGCGCCGCCGAGATGGACGGCCGCGTGCCCCTGCACACGATTCGCGCCGACATCGACTACGGCTTCGCCGAAGCGCACACGGTCTTCGGCCAGATCGGCGTCAAGTGCTGGATCTACAAGGGCGAGATCCTGCCCGCCGCCGCCGAGGGCCGCAGCGACGAGCGCGAGGCCACCGGCCCCGCCCACGCCGTGCCGCCGCCGCCCTCGTCGCCGCTGGCGCCGACCGGCGCGGCTGGGGGGAGCGCCTGATGCTGCAGCCCAAGCGGGTCAAGTGGCGCAAACACCATCGCGGCCGGCGCCGCGGCGTCGCCCACGGCGGCAGCCAGGTCGCCTTCGGCGAGTTCGGCCTGCAGTCCCTCGACGCCGCCTGGATCGACGGCCGCCAGATCGAGGCCGCGCGCCGCGCCATCACGCACCACGTCAAGCGCGGCGGCAAGGTCTGGATTCGCATCTTCCCCGACAAGTCGGTCACCCAGAAGCCGGCCGAGACGCGTATGGGCAAGGGCAAGGGCGCGCCCGAGAAGTGGGTCGCCGTCGTCAAGCCCGGCCGCATCCTCTTCGAGATCGGCGGTGTCGGCGAGAACGACGCCCGCGAGGCGCTGCGGCTCGCCGCGCACAAGCTGCCGGTCCACACCCGCGTCGTACAGCGCGAAGTGGAGGTCATCTGACCATGCCCAATCCACTCGCCGACGAAGCCCGCCGGCTCGACGACGCCGCGCTCACGGCCGCTGTCAACGAGGCCTACCGTGAACTGTTCAACCTGCAGTTCCAGAAGGGCACGCATCAGCTCCAGGATCTCACGACCATCCGGCGGGCGCGGCGGCAGATCGCGCGGTTGCGCACGGTGCTGCGGGAGCGCGAACTCGCCGCCGCCGCCGGTACGCCGCTGGCGCCGCTCGCCGCGACGGCCCCCGCCCCGATCTCCCCGCAGAAGCAGCGCGCGCTCGACGAGCGCGCGGCGGCCGAGAGTGCGCTTCCCGAGGAGGCCGCCCCCCTGATCCCGCCCAGCGCCCTGGCCGACGAACTCGCGGCCGAGGCCGTCGAAGATGTCGAACTGACCTCGGCCGATGCCGAGGCGCCCGACGACGCCGAGGACGCCCCCGAGAAGGAGACGAGCTAGCGATGGCACGTAAGCAGCGCACCGGCGTCGTCGTCAGCGACAAGATGGACAAGACCGTCGTCGTGCGCGTTGAGCGCACCGTCACGCACCGGCGCTATAAGAAGGTGCTGCGGCGCCGCAAGCAGTTCCAGGCACACGACGAAACCAACGCCTGCGAGTTGGGCGACCAAGTGCTGATCGAGGAGTGTCGGCCGCTGTCCCGCCGCAAGCATTGGCGCGTGGTGCGCATCCTGGAACGGCACGAGGTCGCCGATATCCAACCGCGCGATATCCAAGCGCCCCCGGTCGATGAGGCCGCGCCGGCCGAGGCGGTGGAGGCGTCGGCCGACGCGGAGGCCCCGTCGAGCGTCGAGGCAGTCGCGGCTGCCGAGGCCGCGCCCGACGCCGAGCCGGAGCCGGCCGCGGAAGCGGCCGAGCCCGCGGAGGCGGAGCCTGCGGAACCGCCGGCGGAGGCGGACGCCCCGCCCGTCGAGGATGCAGCCGAGGAAGTGGCGGCCGAGGCCGACGCGGCCGCGGAGCCCGATGCCGAGCCCGAGGCGGCCGAGGCGGCGGCGGAGACCCCAGAGGCGGAGGCCGAGGCCCCGCCAGCCGACGACGCGGAGTCGGACGCGGCCGACGAGGACGACGCCGAACCGGACCCGGCCGCGGAGACGGCCGAGCCCGCGGCGGTTGAGGACGCGGAGGCGGCGGCCGACGTGTCGCCGACCGACGACTCTGCGTCCGAGCCAGAGCCAGAGCCAGAGACCGCCGCCGAGCTGGAGCCGGCCATTGAGGAGACAGATCCCGAGCCGGCTGTGGACTCGGAGGAGTCGGAGGAGGCCGAAGCGCCGCCAAGCGCCGACGCCGCCGACGCCGAGGACGCGGAGGCTGAGGCCGACGCCCCCGCGGATGCAGCCGCGACCGCCGACGCCGCGACCGATGCGGAGACGGAGTCATGATCCAGCAGGAGAGCCGTCTCGTCGTCGCCGACAACTCCGGCGCCCGCAAGATTCTCTGCATTCGTGTGCTCGGCGGCACCGGCCGGCGCTACGCGAGCGTGGGCGACGTCATCGTGGCGACGGTCAAGCAGGCGGACCCCGGCCGCGACGTGAAGAAGGGCGACGTGGTGCGCGCGGTCGTCGTGCGCACGGCCAAGGGCTACCGGCGCAACGACGGCTCCTACATCAAGTTCGACGACAACGCGGCGGTGATCCTCTCGGACCTCACCAACCCCAAGGGCACCCGCATCTTCGGGCCCGTCGCGCGGGAGTTGCGCGAGAAGAACTACATGCGCATCGTCTCGCTGGCCCCGGAGGTGATCTGATGCGGCGCTTGCGTCAGGACGACGTCGTCGAGGTGCTCAGCGGCAAGGACCGCGGCCGCCGCGGCCAGATCCGGGAGTTGCAGCCGGAAAAGGGACGCGTGATCGTGCAGGGCGTCAACATCGTCAAAAAGCACATGAAGGCGCGCCAGCTGGGCACGCAGGCCGGCATCATCGAGGTGGAGGCCCCGCTGCACTGGAGCAAAGTGGCCGTCGTCTGCCTCGATTGCGACCACCGCACCCGCGTAGGCTTCCGCCGCCGCACCGACGGCGTCAAGGTCCGCTTCTGCCGCCGCTGCGAGGAGGATCTCGACTGATGGCCGTCCCCCGCCTCAAGCAGCGCTACCGCGACGAGATCCAGGCCAAGCTCCAGGAGGAGTTCGGCTACGCCAGCGTCATGCAGGTGCCGCGCGTCACCCGCGTCGTGGTCAATGTGGGCCTCGGCGAGGCGCTCGGCAACGCCCGTGTGCTCGACACCGTGGCCGCCGAGGTGGGGCAGATCACCGGCCAGCGCCCCGTCATCACGCGCGCCCGCAAGTCGATCGCCAACTTCAAGCTGCGCGAGGGCAACCCCGTCGGCGTGACCGTCACGCTGCGCGGCGATCGCATGTGGGAGTTCCTCGACCGCACGATCAACGCCGCGCTGCCCCGTATCCGCGACTTCCAAGGCCTCTCCCGCACCGCCTTCGACGGGCGCGGCAACTACAGCATCGGCCTGCGGGAGCAGATCGTCTTCCCCGAGATCGAGTTCAGCACGGTCGACCGCATCCGCGGCCTGCAGATCAACGTCCTCACCTCCGCCCAGAACGACGCCGAAGCCCGCCGCCTGCTCGAGCTGCTGGGCATGCCCTTCGCGCGATCGAACAACTAGGAGCCTGCGATGCCCGTAACCGATCCCATCGCCGACATGCTCGCCCGGATCCGCAATGCGGTCACCGCGCGACACGCCCGCGTCCGCGTCCCCGCCTCCAAGATGAAGCTCGCCATCGCGGAGGTGCTGGCCGAAGAAGGCTTCATCAAGAGCTACGAGACCCGCGACTCGGCCCGCGGCCCCCAGCCCGAGATCGACATCGAGCTGCTGTACAAAGAGGGCGGCGATTCCGTGCTCGCCGGTCTGCAGCGCGTCAGCCGGCCCGGCCTGCGCGTCTACGTGCAGCGCCGCGAGATCCCGCGCGTCTACGGCGGCCTGGGGGTCGCCATCATGTCCACCCCGCGCGGCGTGATGACCGGCCGCGACGCCCGCCGCCAGAACGTCGGCGGCGAAGTCCTGTGTTACGTGTGGTGACGCCATGAGCCGAGTCGGACGACTGCCGATCCCCATCCCCAGCGGCGTCACCGTCGACGTCGATGGCGCCCTGGTCTCCGTGAAGGGGCCCAAGGGCGAACTCGACTGGCGGGCGCCGGACCCCATCGGCGTGCGCGTCGCGGACGACGCGGTCGTCGTCACGCGCCCCAACGACAAGAAGGAGATGCGCGCCCAGCACGGCCTGACGCGCGCGCTGATCAACAACATGGTCGTCGGCGTCTCGGAGGGCTTCAGCAAGGTGCTGGAGATCCAGGGCACCGGCTATCGCGCCGAGATGGCGGGCAAGAACGTCAACCTGCGGGTCGGCTTCTCACACCCCGTCGTCGTCGAGCCCCACCCCGGCATCACCCTCGAGGTCGAGGGCCAGTTGGTGAAGGTGAGCGGCATCAGCAAGCAGGCGGTCGGTCAGCAGGCCGCCGAGATCCGCAAGATCCGGCCGCCCGAGCCCTACAAGGGCAAGGGCATCCGCTACCAGGGCGAGTGGGTCCGCCGCAAGGCCGGCAAGGGCGCCGCCGGCGTGGGCGCGTAGGAGCGACGCATGGGAACCCGACGCAGCCGCCTCAACCCTCGCGCCGCCCGCATCCGCCGGCACGCCCGCGTGCGCAAGCATGTGCGCGGCACGGCGCAGCGCCCCCGCCTGGCCGTCTTCCGGTCGAACAACCACATCTACTGCCAGGTCATCGACGACGACGCGCAGCGCACCCTCGCCGCCGCCTCCGACCTCGAAGCCGACTTGCGCGGCGGCGGCGACAAGACCGCCCGCGCCAAGAGCGTGGGCGCGCGCGTCGCCGAGCGCGCCACATCCGCCGGGGTCACGCAGGTCGTCTTCGACCGCGGAGGCTTCCGCTATCACGGCCGCGTGCGAGCGCTGGCCGACGCCGCCCGTGAGGGCGGCCTGGCCTTCTAGGGAGGCGCCCATGGTCCAGCATCGAGGAGGCGGCGGCGGGCGCGACCGCGCGGATCGGCGCCGCCGCGACGATCGCCCCGGCGACGACGTCGTCGAGAAGGTGGTCTCCATCAACCGCGTCGCCAAGGTCGTCCGGGGCGGCCGGCGCTTCTCCTTCACCGCCGTCATCGTCGCCGGCGACCAGAAGGGCAAGGTGGGCGTCGGCATCGGCCGCGCCAACGAGGTGCCGGAGGCGATCCGCAAGGGCGCGACCATCGCCCGGCGCAACATGATCACCGTCCCCCTGCGCGAGGGCACGCTGCCCCATCCCATCACGCACGATTTCGGCGCCTCCCGCGTGATGCTCAAGCCGGCCGCGCCCGGCACCGGCGTGATCGCCGGCGGCGGCGTGCGCGCGATCCTGGAGGCGGCCGGCGTGCGCAACGTGCTCACCAAGTCGCTGGGGTCGAACAACGTCGTCAACGTCGTGCGCGCCACCATCGAAGCGCTGCAGCTGCTGCGCGACCCGGTGGAGGTCCGGCGCGAGCGTCTCGCGCTGGCCGGCCGCCTGCCCCCCGCCCCCACGGCGCCGCCCGCGGCCTCGCCGGCGGCGGAATAGCCCGGAGCACCGCCATGTCGACGCTGCGGATCACCTACGTCAAGAGCGCCATCGGCTACCGATCGGACCAGATGCACACGGTCCGATCGCTGGGCCTGCGCCGCCTGGGACAGAGCGTGGAGAAGCCGGATACGCCCGATGTGCGTGGTATGCTCCGCAAGGTGGCGCATCTGGTGGCGGTGAGTGAGGTCGACTGAGTCATGCCGCTGCGCGCCAACGATCTCCGACCCCCGGAAGGGGCCACCCGCAACCGCAAGCGCATCGGCCGCGGCAACGCGGCGGGCGGCGGCACGTACGCCGGCAAGGGCCTCAAGGGCCAGAAGGCCCGCTCGGGCAACGACCTGCGCCCCGGCTTCGAGGGCGGCCAGATGTCGCTCATCCGCAAGCTGGCGCGCAAGCCGGGCTTCCGCAATCCCTTCCGCATCGAGTACACCGCGATCAACGTCGGCGCGCTCGCCGACCGCTTCCCGGCCGGCGCGACCGTCGAGCCGGCGGCGCTCGTGGCCGCGCGGCTGCTGAAGCGCGCCGATGAGCCGTTCAAGGTCCTGGCGGACGGCGACGTCGGCCACGCCCTCACGGTGCGCGCGCCCAAAGTCTCGGCCGCCGCGCGCCGCAAGATCGAAGCCGCGGGTGGAACCATCGAGGAGCTGAATGCAGCGAGCCCCGACGGCGCAGAGTCCAACTAGGCCGCGCCTGCTCCAGGCCCTCGTCGACGCCTGGCGTCAGCCGGACGTCCGCCGCAAGCTCGCCTTCACCCTGGCGATGCTGATCGTCTTCCGCTTCCTCGCGCACGTTCCCGTTCCCAACGTCAACCTCGTCCAACTCGACAACGCCCTGCAGAACAATCCCGTCCTGGGCTTCCTCAACCTGTTCAGCGGCGGCGGCCTGGAGAACCTCAGCATCGTCGCGCTGGGCGTCTACCCCTACATCACCGCCTCCATCGTCATGCAACTGCTGACGCCCATGGTCCCCCGCCTGCAGCAGCTGTCCAAGGAGGGCGAGTCGGGCCGCAACAAGATCGGCGTCTACACCTACTGGTTCGCCCTGCCGATGTCGATCGTGCAGGGCTACGGCCAGTTGCTGCTGCTGGAGAACGCCAATGCCATCTCCGGTATCGGCTTCACCGGCAGCGACGCCCTGCCCACCCTCTCGGCCGTCATCTCCATGACCGCCGGCACGATGTTCCTCATCTGGCTGGGCGAGTTGATCACGGAGCGCGGCATTGGCAACGGCATCTCGCTGATCATCTTCGGCGGCATCATCGCCAGCTTCCCCACCCTCTTCAACTCCATCCGCGCCAGCGACACCGGCGCCAGCGGCATCATCATCGTCATCGCCATTGCGGTGGTGCTGGTCGCGCTGATCGTCTTCTTCCAGGAAGCGCAGCGGCGCATCCCCGTGCAGTACGCCCGGTCCGTCTTCCGCGGCGGACGCATGTACCGCCAGAGCGGCCAGAGTCATATCCCCCTGCGCGTCAACAGCGCCGGCATGATCCCGCTCATCTTCGCCTTTTCGATCATCATCTTCCCCTCCGTCATCGCCGGCTGGCTGACGGGCACTGCCGGCGACGATACCGCCACGCGCACCCGCGTCGAGCTGCCCTTCTCCGTGGACGAGGCCGACGAGCTGCCGCTCGCCGAAGCCTTCCCCGGCATCGCCCCCGAGGGGCGCATCCTCGTCAACGCCGGCGAGATCGCCTGGAACGCCGAGGAGGACACCTTCCAGGACGTCGTCGACGACATCAACCGCACCAGCGACGCGAATGTGCTCACCCGCATCGAGGCGCAGACCGACCCCGGCAGCGGCCAGATCGTGCCCACCTGGAGCATCGAGAACAACCAGATCGGCACCGAGCTCATCGTGCTCCAGGACGTCGAGGGCGGCCTCATCGGCCTGACGGAGGTCCGCACCCATCTCGACGGCCCCGACGATCCGCTCACCGTCGACGCGGTCGAGGGGCAGATCGCCGGTCAGCGCCCGGGCTTCGTCGTGCGCGCCGCCTCCTGGGTCGAGGAGAACTTCTCGCCCGGCCGCCCGCTCTACTGGGCGCTGTCCTTCCTGCTGGTCATGGGATTCACGTTCTTCTACACCGTGGTCACCTTCCAGCAGCAGAACATCTCGGAGAACCTGCAGAAGCAGGGCGGCTTCGTGCCCGGCATCCGTCCCGGCCGCCCGACGCAGGAGTACGTCAACAAGGTGCTGATCCGTATCACCTTCGCCGGCGCGCTCTTCCTGGGCTTCATCGCCATCGTGCCCTTCCTGACCACCGAGTTCATCCCGGACAGCCAGGCCCTCACCATCTCCAGCACCGGCCTGCTGATCGTCGTCGGCGTCGCGCTCGACACGATGAAGCAGGTCGAGTCGCAACTCCTCATGCGCAACTACGAAGGGTTCATCCGCTAGCGATGCACATCATCCTGCTCGGCCCCCCCGGCGCCGGCAAAGGCACCCAGGCCGCCCGTCTCGTCGAGGCGACCGGCCTCGTGCACGTCGCCACCGGCGACATGTTCCGCGAGAACGTGCGCGGCGGCACGGAGTTGGGCCTGCTCGCCAAGAGCTACATGGACCGCGGCGAACTCGTCCCCGATGAGGTCACCATCGCCATGCTGCGCGAGCGCCTCGACCGGCCCGACGCGGCCGCGGGCTCCGTGCTCGACGGGTTCCCCCGCACCACCGAACAGGCCCGCGCCCTCGACGACGCCCTGGCCGAGCGGGACCAAGCCGTCGACGCGGCCCTCCTCATCGACGTACCGCCCGACGAGGTCCGCGCCCGCCTGGGCGGGCGCTGGACCTGCGCCGCCGACGGCGCCGTCTACCACGAGACCAACAACCCGCCCGCCGCCGCCGGCGTCTGCGACGGCTGTGGCGCCGCCCTGACCCAGCGCGACGACGACACGCCGGCCGCCATCGACCGGCGGCTCACCGTCTACGAGCGCCAGACGGCCCCGCTGATCGCCTTCTACGAGTCGGCCGGCCGCCTCGTCCGCATCGACGGCGCGCGGGCGCCCGCCGACGTCGGCGCCGACCTGCTCGCCGCCCTACCGACTGCTTCGCCGGAGGTGGACTGATGCTCGATGGGCGCTCCAGCCAAGTCATCCTCAAGAGCCCAGCGGAGATCGAGCAGATGCGCGCGGCGGGCCGCCTCGTCGCCGAGACCCTGCAGGAACTCGCCGGGATGGTGCGGCCCGGCCTGCGCCTCTCCGCCCTGAACCGCCACGTCGTCGAGAAGTACGGACGCCTCGGCGTCGTCCCCACCTTCGTCGGCTACCACGGCTTCCCGCACGCCATCTGTGCATCCGTGAACGAACAGATCGTCCACGGATTCGCCACCGATCGTATCCTGGAAGACGGCGACATCCTCTCCATCGACCACGGCGCGACGGTCGACGGCTGGGTGGGGGACTCCGCGATCACCGTCCCCGTCGGTACGGTGTCGGCGGAGGCCCAGCGCCTGCTGGACGTCACCCGGGAGGCGCTCGCGGTCGGCATCGACACCGCCCGCGTCGGCGTCCGCAAGGGCGACATCGGCGCCGCCATCCAGGCGGTCATCGAGAGCGCGGGGTATGGTGTCGTGCGGCAGTACGTCGGGCACGGCATCGGCCGCGCGATGCACGAGCCGCCCAGCATGCCGAACTACGGCCGGCCGGGCAACGGCATGATCATGCGCAAGGGAATGGTCGTCGCGCTGGAGCCGATGGCCACCATCGGCAGCCCGGAGACCGTAGAGTTACCCGACGGCTGGACCGTGTCCACAAAGGATGGCAAACTTTCCGCCCACTTCGAACACACGATGGCCCTCCGGGACGGAGAGCCGGCAGACGTGCTGACCGCCTGGACCTGACCCCGGCGGGGTGGCCCGGCCGGGCGCATGCGCCGTCCGGGGCCGCCGGGGTGAGAACCGGCAAGGTCGGAACGAGCGGAACGGGAACGAGGAGAACCAGGATGGCCCGCATCTCCGGCGTCGACGTACCGGACGACAAGAAGATCCAGTACGCCCTGCGCTACATCTACGGCATCGGTCCCACCCGCGCTCGCGAGATCGTGCGCAAGAGCCAGCTCAACCCGGAGAAGCGCATGCGCGAGCTGACCGAGTCGGAGATCTCCCGCCTGCGCGAGATCATCGACCGCGACTACCTGGTCGAGGGGGACCTGCGCCGCGAGACGCGGCAGAACATTCAGCGCCTGATCGACATCAACTGCTACCGCGGCCAGCGCCACCGTCGCAACCTGCCCTTGCGCGGCCAGCGCACCCGCACCAACGCCCGCACCCGCCGCGGCGCCCGGCGGACCGTCGCCGGCCGGCGACGGGCCGCGCTCAAGAAGTAGGCCCGCCAGCAGGCACGCCGAAAGCACGAGGACCACATGGCGCCAGACCAGCCAACCCCCCCGCCCGACCCCGCCGCGCCCCCGCCGGCCGAGGCGGAGGCCGCCCCGACCGCGGCCGCCCCGGCGACC
>JAPOXB010000110.1 GCA_026707335.1 Chloroflexota bacterium | reverse complement strand
GCGCGATCGACGAGGCGGCCTGCGTGCAGTGCGGCCT
Source organism: Chloroflexota bacterium (assembly GCA_026707335.1). Lineage (GTDB taxonomy): Bacteria > Chloroflexota > Dehalococcoidia > Bin125 > Bin125 > TK10-74A. The sequence continues at coordinate 11,427 of JAPOXB010000110.1, read as the reverse complement.
CTGCGCCGAGCTGGCGCCCGCCGCCGTGGCCGTCGAGGACCGCTTCCCGGTCGCGGCCGCCGCCCCCGCCTGACATCCGCTTTACCGTCGCCGTCGCCGCCGCAGCCCACCAGCGACAGCGCGCCCAGCGTGATCGCGGCCACGGCCAGGGCGAATCGCGGCCGGAACCTCGGCGCGGGCGGGCGCGACGGCCGATCTGGGCGTGTCACGCGAAGGGCTCCACCGGCTCCGCCTCCGCCGGTTGATGCAGGCGCAGCAGGATGCGGAAGGTCGTGCCGACGCCCTGCCGGCTGTCGACCTGGATCTCGCCCTTCTGGGCGCGCACCAGCTCCCGCGCGATGGCCAAGCCCAGCCCCGTGCCCCCTTCCGATCCCGGACGATCGGCGCGGTAGTAGCGATCGAACAGGTGCGGCACCTGATCCTCGGGGATGCCGGCCCCCGTATCGGAGACGGCGATGCCCACGGAGATCTCGCTCTCGCGGCGCGCGCTCAGCACCACGTTGCCCCCCGGCGGCGTGTGCCGCAGCGCATTGTCGACGAGGTTGGCCAGCACCTGCTCCATGCGGTCCACGTCGCCCGACACGGGCGGCAGGTCGGCCGGGATCACCTCCAGGCGCACGTCGAGCTGCTGCGCCCGCAGCACGAACAGTTCGCCGACGTTCTCCAGCACGTCGTTCACGTCGACGGGTTGGAGGTCGACCTGCACGTGGCCGGCCTCCATCCGCGAGAGGTCGAGCAGCCCCTCGACGAGGCGCAGCAGCCGCCGCGACTCCTCCTCGATGATGCGGTAGGCGTTGCGCCGCGCGACCGACTCGTCCACGGTGCCGTCCAGCAGCGCCTGCGAGAAACCGTTGATCGAGGTCAGCGGCGTCTGCAGGTCGTGCGAGGCGTTGGCCAGGAAGTCGCGCAGCGCCCCCTGCTGACGCTGCACCTCCTCGGTCATCTGGTTGAAGGACTCGGCCAGGTCGCGCGCCTCCCGCGTGCCCTCGACGCTGACCTTCTGATCGAAGCGCCCCCGCGCGACGCTGCGGGCGGCGGCCGTCGTCGCCTGCAGCGGGCGGTAGATGGATCGTGACAGCAACAGCCCCACGACGATCGCCGCCAGCAGACCCACGCCCCCGGCCAGGAGCAGCTGCCGCGTCAGGTCGCCCAGCACCGCCTGCCGGTCCTCCACGGGCAGGGCGAGCACGACGAACTCGGCCGCGAAGCGCCGCGCCGCCTCGCCGGAGAGGGCCGCCGCCAGGTAGTCGAGCCGGGTCTCGTCGCCGGCCGTCAGGCGGCCCTCGATGAAGGTGTCCGTGGTTGCGCCGCTGAAGTCGATGTCCAGCTGCTCGCCGAGAAAGCGCGGCGAGCCGCTGGCCTCGCTGACGACGGCGCCGTCGCCGTCGACGAAGAGGATGCGCACGTCGGGGTCCAGCGGGATGCCGCCCACGGTCGCGCCGGTCGCCAGCTGGCGGCTGACCTCGAAGGCCTGGAAGTCGGAGCCCGGCGGCGTGACGACCGAGAGGTACACCGGCCCGCCGATCTGACGCAGCGTCGAGGCCGCCAGCCGGTCCTGGTAGCCGCCCAGCAGGAAGAAGAAGGCGACCCCGGCGATGCCCAGGGTGAGCAGGATCAGGAAGCCCAGCGTCACGTAGATGCGCGCCTGCAGCGTGGAGAGCAGGCCGGCGCCGCGACGGCGCGCGCGCCGTTCCTGCTCCGCGCTCCCCGCGACCGCCGCGGCGCCTTCGAGTCGGACGCTATCCGTGGCCATGGTCGGGGCCGCTCGCCCCTCACGCGCCGGGGGCGTCGCGGGGACCGGCGACGAGCTTGTACCCCACGCCGCGCAGCGTCTCGATCTTCACGGCGCTGCCCGCCAGATGCTGGCGCAGGTGGTTGACGTGCACGTCGACCGTGCGCGTCTCGCCGCTGAACGTGTAGCCCCAGACGAGCGACAGCAGTTGCTCCCGCGACATCGCGATGCCCTCGTTCTGGGCCAGCGCGAAGAGCAGGTCGAACTCCTTCGTGCGCAGCGTCAGGGGGCGCCCCTCCAGGCTCGCCTCGCGCCGCTGCCGGTCGAGCTGCAGCGTGCCCACCTGCACGGTCGTGCCGGAGCGCTGGATGCCGTCGGAGCGGCGCAGGATCGCCTTGACCCGCGCGACGAGCTCCTTGGGGTTGAACGGCTTCGTCAGGTAGTCGTCGGCCCCCAGTTCCAGCCCGGCGACCTTGACGGTGTCCTCCTTGCGCACCGTGAGCATCAGGATCGGCACGTCGGATCGCTCCCGGATGCCCTTGGTGACCTCGAAGCCGTCCAGCTTCGGCATCATCAGGTCGAGCAGCACGAGGTCGGGCTGCGTCTGCAGCGCCTTCTCCAACGCCTCCGGGCCGTTGCTGGCGAACTCCAGGTCGTACCCCTCCTTCGAGAGGTAGAGGCGAACGAGTTCGCGGATGTTGGGCTCATCATCTGCGACGAGGATGCGCATTGGGGCCTCGCTCCGAACCGTTGCCGGGGCAACGTGGATCACGGGTCCGACGGGCCCGCGCGCCGCACGGGGCGCCACTCGCCGACGGCCCGCGCCCCCGGCATCGGTCGCCGTCGTCCCACCGCAGTATAGCCCCGCGGAAGCGCCGATATCGCGCCGCGAATCCAGCCCAGGGCGATGCCCCCCCTGCGCCGTGGCCTCCATCTGGACTCAGGCCGGCGCCCCCGCCAGGAATCGCCCGATCGCCTCCTCGAACGCGGCCGATTCCTGCGGCGAGAGATCGCGGTTCGGCGGCCGGCAATGCGGAACCGGCAGGCCGCTGGTGATCCCGATCAGCGACTTCAGGGCCCCCACGGGCTGGAACGACTGCACCATGTCCTTGACGGCGTTGAGTTGGCGCTGCGCCCGCCCCGCATCGCCGCCCCGCCGGAACGTCGACTGGATGGCGATCGCCAGGGCGGGGATGGCGTTCGCCATCCCGCTGACGCCGCCGCCGCAGCCCGCGGCGTACAGCTCGGCGTGGACGTGGTCGGCCCCGGCCAGCACGACGAAGGACTCCACGTCGGCCGTGGCGTCGATGTAGCGCTGCGTGCGGGCGACGTCGCCGCAGGAGTCCTTGATGCCGATCACCTGCTCGCCGAACAACTCCAGCAGCGCCAGCACGACCTCGTCGGCGATGTCCATCTTCGTGCGCGGCGGGATGTTGTAGAGCAGCACCCGCGCCTGCGCCGGCAGCGCCTCGATGACGCTGCTGAAGTAGTGCACCTGCCCTGCGGCGTCGGTGTTGTCGTAGAAGTGCGAGGGCAGCAGGGCGACGGCGTCCGCTCCGGCGTCGAGCGCCTCGTTGGCGGCGCGGATCGTGTCGGGCAGCGCCAGGCAGCCCGCCCCCGCGACCACGCCCAGCCCGCCCCCCAGCGCGTCGCGCTGCGCCGCCACGGCCTCCACGACCCGCCGCCGCTCCGCCAGCCCCACCGACGGCCCCTCGCCGTTGGTGCCCAGCGTCAGGATCGACGAGACGCCCTGGCCGTCCAGCCAGGCGATGTGGGCGGGCAGCCAGTCCAGGTCGACGCCGGCGCCGCCCACGCCGAACGGCGTCACCTGGGCCACCATCAGTCCGGTCAAGTCGAGAGACATCGGTCCTCCTCCGTTCGGCGCGCGCGCTTGGCGCTAGATCGCGCCGCTCTCCTGCAGTTCGGCCAGGGCGTCCGCGTCGAGCCCGAGCCGGCCGTAGATCTCGCCGTTGTGCTCGCCCAGCAGCGGCGCGCGACGTCGCACCCGGCCGGGCGTGTCCGTCAGCCGCGGCACCACGCCCGGCTGCAGCAGCGTCCCGAAATCGGCGCTCTCCACTTCCAAGACCTGCTCGCGTGCCGCGTAGTGGGGGTCGGCGGCGATGTCGCTGGTCGTGTAGAGCTTGACCGCCGGCACGCCGTGCGCGTCGAAGGTCGCTTGGCACTCGGCCAAGCAGCGCTCGGCCACCCAGGCGCGGATGATGGCGTGCAGCTCCTCGTGATGCTCGCGGCGCTGCGCCCCGCGGGCGTAGGCGGGGTCGTCGGCGAGTTCCGGCCGGCCGATCGCCGCCGCCAGCCGGGCGAAGACGCGGTCGGTCGTGGCGTTGATGATCAGGTATTCGCCGTCGGCGGTCTGGAACTGCTCGGCCGGCACGACGCCGGGGAAGTAGTTGCCGGAACGCTCGCGGTTGCGCCCTGTCTGCCCGAACGCGCTGACGTGGGTGCCGCTCATTCGCCAGACGGCCTCGTACAGCGCCTGGTCGACGTCCTGCCCGCGGCCGGTGCGCTGCCGCGCCTGCAGCGCCAGCAGCGCGCCCAGCGCCGCGAACGTGCCCGCCCCGTAGTCGGCGATCATGTAGCCGGGGCGCACGGGCGGGCGGTCCGCCTCGCCCGTCAGCGCCGTGAGCCCGCCGAAGCTCAGCGCCACACGGTCGAAGCCGGCTCGCTCGCGATACGGCCCCGTCTGCCCGTAGCCGCTGATCCGCACGACGATCAGCCCCGGGTTCGACGCGCGCAGGCCCTCGGGCGCCAGGTCGAGCCGCTCCAGCGTCCCCGGACGGAAGTTCTCGACCAGGATGTCGGCGGTGTCGATCAGCTGCTTGAGCACGGCGATGCCGTCGGGCGATTTCAGGTTGCACGTCACCGACAGCTGGCCGCGGTTGTCCTGCGGGAAGGCGATGCTGCCGCGCAGTCCGTCGCCGCTGCCGGGCCGCTCGACCTTGATGACCTCCGCGCCGAATTCGCCCAGCAGCGTCGCGCAGTACGACGCCGCCAGCACCTGCCCCAGCGACACGACGCGGATCCCGGAGAGGGCGGTGGCTTCGGCCGGTTCGGGAGCCGTCATGCCCGCGATCATACGGGGCCAGAGTCATTGCCGGTGGGGCTCCTGCGTTCTGTCTGTTGGCCCAAATGCGGCCAGCAGCGATCCTCGGCTAGGACAGCGTACTGCTTGATCCGAACGTGAGTTCTAGGCATACTACCCACATGCCCGTTCCCTGCTATCAGATCAAGGATTTCCATGTGGATGTCGCCGCTGGCCATGTCAAGGTTGATGTCCAGACGTGGACCCGTGCTGCCAAGAACACCAATGTCGGGTCCATTCTTCAACTCGTTGCGAACCAAGTAGTTGCCCTCGAGGGAGAGCCGATGCGCTGGAACTCTCATGGGGCGAGGTTCGTGGTGTACGGGGCGAAGCGGGAGGATGTCGAAACTCTGCTCCGAGTCCAGAGTTCACCGTGCTTCGTCGCAGAAACCTCGTGCGACCTGTCACTTTGCTTGGACCTATATCGGTCCCCACCCAACGCGGGCCAGGAGGGCTGGGTACCCACGGCAGCGGGCAAGCTCGTGTCCGATGCGAAGTATGGGAGATCGGCGAAGGCGGCCGAGAAGCTAGTCAGGATGGCGGCCGACTTCGTCTCCCGGCATCCGATCCTCAAACAGTCGCTGGTGGTTGCTGCGGTGCCATCAACCGATCGACTCGGGACAGCGCCGAAGGGACAACTGCCCGCCCGGCTAGCGGCCGGGATTGCTGAGCGGTGTGGCATGGACATGGTGTCACTTGAGCGGGCCAAACCCAGAGCCAAGAAACAGAAGGATCTGGGGAAGGAAGACGACCCCGATCAACATCAGCAGTGCACGATGGCCTGCGACGCGCGGGGTGCCGATCGCACGGTTCTTATCGTTGATGATCTCATGGGGCACGGCTCATCCGTCAAAGAAGCGGCTCGCGCCCTTCGGGCAGCGGGATTCGGCAGGGTCTTCTCGCTAGTGATGGTGAAGAAAGCTGAAGGGACTCAGGGGTACAGCTTCAATGCGCAATGACGAGCAACAGTCGATTGTCGACTACCCCCTCGCGAAGCATTTCCCTGAGCTGGCGGATGCAATGAGCGTTCCGCGCATTCGTCTCGTTGGCAACGCAGACCTGATCGGTCAACCAGCCATCGGGATTTGTGGCTCGCGACGAGCGAGCAAGGCTTCCCTGGATCGGGCGCAGAAGTTCGGAGAACTGGCTGCCGACGCTGACCTTGGCGTGATCTCAGGCAACGCCCGTGGCGTTGACGAGGTGGCTCAGCGGTCCGTGTTGAATCGTGGCGGGTGGACTGTCTCTGTTCTGGCCGAAGGGCTTGGCGGCTGGAAGCCCCGCGTCAATCACCGGCCACTCGTGTCGGGAACTAACTTCCTTGCTGTCTCGTGCTACGACGATGCTGCGCGGTGGATGGCTTGGCGCGCGATGGAGCGCAACAAGCTGGTGATCGGGCTCTCGCATGCGCTGGTCGTCGTTCAGGCGGGAGTGAACGGTGGAACCTGGGCTGCCGGCGTCGAGTGTCTGCGTCGCAACAAGCCCCTTCTGGTCGTCCATGGCCGGACGGAGTCGTCGGACACGGAGGGGAATCGTGAACTGATTCGGCGGGGTGGAATTCGCATCGAGACGAACAATGAACTCCGTAGAGTACTCAGGGACATAAGGCGAGATCCCGTTGGGATGCGCCCGCAGAAGGCTCTGAGTCTCTTAGACCTGCCGTAGCGAAGCTCCGTTGGGGCTTGGGAAAGGTGGCGAAGGCGAGTGCCGAACAAGACGAAGAAGGTCGTGAGGGATGCTGGGACGGGTCAGTTCGTGCGCAAGAGCGAGGCGAAGAGGAGGCCGGGTACCACCGTGACCGAGACGGTGCGGATCGGTCGCGGGAAGGGCAAGTAGCTCGGGTGGGCCCGCGATGTGTGCGAGCCCTGGTGGGTGGATGCTTCGCGCTACTTCGACACACCGGGGGCTTCGCGGAGACGATCACACCCCCTCACCCCTCCTCCGACCTCTCCCGCATCACGAGGTGCAGGGCCGACGCGACGGCGGCGCCCAGGATCGGGCCCGCCCAGTAGATCCAGTGGTGGTCCCAGAACCAGGCGATCGCGCCCGGGCCGAACGACCGCGCCGGGTTCATCGACGCGCCCGAGATGCCGCCCGCGAACGTCGCCTCGAGCCCCACGACGGCCCCCGCCGTCGCCGCCACCAGCGGCAGCGACGCCCGCCACTGATGTCCGACCGCCAGGATCGCGTACATGAGGAAGAACGTCAGCATGAACTCCATGCCGAACGACTGCTCCCACGTCCCCGCGGGCCCGGTCGAGCCCAGCTCGCCGCCGCTGTTGCGGAACAGGCCGTGCAGCACCGAGGCCGCGATCAGCGCGCCCACGATCTGCGCCGCGATGTAGCCCGGCACGCGCCGCCCCGGGAACTCGCCCGCCAGCCACAGTCCGATCGTCACGGCCGGGTTGATGTGCGCGCCGCTGACCCGTCCGAACGCCAGCACCATGGTGAACACGGCCAGGCCGAAGGAGAGGCCGATGCCCACGCGCCCCAGCGATCCGTCGGTCGCGTAATCGACGACGGCGGCTCCGGCGCCCAGGAAGACGAGGCCGAAGGCGCCGAACATCTCGGCCGCCAACCGCCGCAGCGGGCGGGGCAGCGGGCGCGCGATGGCGCCCAGGCCGTCCCGGATCAGTCGTGGTGTGTGTACGGTCATGGCGTTCCTCTCCGCGTCGCCGGACAAGGAACCACGTCGGTCGGGTCGGCGAAAGCACCGGGCTGTTAACGTCGCGCGATCTTCCGCCGAAGCGTCGGCCGGGTTCGGCGCAGGCCGCGACACCGCTGCTAGGCTCGATTCCCAGCACCGAGAGGATGCGCATGGCTCCCCCCGACGACGCCCCGCGGAACCCGCCGCCGCACACGAACCGGCTCGCGGACGAGACCAGCCCCTACCTGCTGCAGCACCAGCACAACCCGGTCGATTGGCAGGCCTGGGGCGACGAGGCCTGGCAGCGCGCCCGCGACGAGGACAAGCCGGTGCTGGTCAGCATCGGCTACGCGGCCTGCCACTGGTGCCACGTGATGGAGCGCGAGTCGTTCGAGGACGAGGGGCTGGCCGCCCGCCAGAACGAGCTCTTCGTCAGCATCAAGGTCGACCGTGAGGAACGGCCCGACGTCGACGAGATCTACATGGAGGCCGTGCAGTTGATGCGCGGTCAGGGCGGCTGGCCGCTCAACGTCTTCTGCCTGCCCGACGGCCGGCCGTTCTTCGGCGGCACGTATTTCCCACCGGTCGCGCGGCAGGGGATGCCGTCCTGGCTGCAGGTGCTCGACTCCGTGGCAGCCGCCTACCGGGAGCGGCGCGCCGACCTCGAGGGGCAGGCGGCCCAGATCGTCGCGCACCTGGAGCAGGCGCCCGGCCCGCTGGAGCCCGGGGAGGAGCGGGCCGACCCCGCCGCCGCCCGCCGTGCCGCCGTCGCGCAGATCATGAAGAGCTACGACAAGCGCTTCGGCGGCTTCGGGGGAGCGCCCAAGTTCCCCCAGCCCTTCTTCCTGGCCCTCGTCCTGCAACACGCCGTCGCCGACAACCACCCGCTGGCCCGCGACCAGGTGCTCGCGACGCTGCGCCAGATGGCCGAGGGGGGCATCTATGACCAGCTCGCCGGCGGCTTCCATCGCTACTCGGTCGACGAGCGCTGGCTGGTGCCGCACTTCGAGAAGATGCTCTACGACAACGCCCTCCTCGTACCGCTCTACCTCGACGCGGCCCGCCTCAGCGGCGACTCGTTCTTCTCGCGCATCGCCGAGGAGACGCTCGACTACCTCCTGCGCGAGATGCGCACCCCGGAGGGCGCGTTCTACGCCTCGACCGACGCCGACTCCGAGGGCGAGGAGGGCAAGTACTTCGTCTGGTCGCTGGATGAGGTGACGGCGCTGCTCGGGGACGACGCGCCCCTGTTCGCGCGCTACTACGACGTGACCGAGGACGGCAACTTCGAGGGGCGCAACATCCTGCATCCACGGATGCCGTTGGCGCAGGCGGCCGCCTGGTATCAGCAGGAGGAAGAGGCCGCCGCGGAGACCCTTGCGGGGGCCCGCGCGACGCTGCTCGCGGCCCGCGCCGGGCGCGTGCCGCCCGCCACCGACACCAAGGTGATCGTCGCCTGGAACGGCATGGCCATCGACGCCCTGGCCCGCGGCGGCGCGATCCTCGACGCGCCCCGCTTCATCGACGCCGCGCGCGAGGCGGCCGCCTTCCTCCTCGATGAGATGCGCCCCGCCGGCGACGCGGGGGGCCTGCTGCGCATCTTCGCCGGCGGGCGGGCGTCGGTGCCGGCCTTCCTGGAGGACTACGCCGGCCTGGCCGACGGCCTGCTCTCGCTCTACGAGGCGACCGGCGAGGAGCGCTGGTTTGTCGAGGCGCGCCAAATCGCCGACGCGATGCTCACGCGCTACTGGGACCGGGACGCGGGCGGTTTCTTCACGACCGGCTCACGCAACGAAGCGCTGGTCAGCCGCAAGAAGCCCACCTACGACGGGGCCACGGCGTCGGGCAACTCCCAGGCCGCCCGCGTCCTGGCGCGGCTCTACGCGATGACCGGCGACGGCCTCTACGCCGACCGGCTCGAGGCGATGGCGGGCGCGTTCGGCGTCATCCTCACGCGCGCGCCCGTGATGATGAGCGGCTTCGTCGCCGCGCTCGATTGGCTCGACCGGCATCAAGCCGTCGCGATCGTCGGCGACGACGCGGACCCCGCGACGCAGGCGCTCGTGCGCGCCGTCTGGGATGGCCCGCCCGGCCCGACGCTCGTCATCCGTCACACGCCCGCCGCGGGGCGCGAGGAGAGCGCGGTCCCGCAACTCCAGGGCAAGACGCCGCTCGACGGCGCGCCGGCGGCCTACGTCTGCCACGGCTTCGCCTGCAGTGCGCCCGTGACCACGCCGGAGGCCCTGCGCGGCCTGCTCGCCTCGGACCTGCCCGCCTAGCGGTCCCGCAGGCGCGCCGCCGCGCGATCGGGCGTACAATCGGGACGGTGGAACACCCCCCGCTGCCCGCGCACATCTTCCGCGCCTACGACGTGCGCGGCCTCGCCGGCGACGAGTTGACGGCGGACGTCGTCTATCGCACGGCGCGGGCGCACGGCACGTTCCTGCAACGACGCTTCGGGGCCCAAACCGCGATCGTGGCGCGCGACAGCCGTCCCAGCTCGCCGGCGCTGTACGACGCGGCGCTGCGCGGCCTGCGCGAGTGCGGCCTGCGGGTGACCGTCCTCGGCCTGGCGCCCAGCCCGCTGCTCTACTACGCGCTGCACCGCTGGGGCCTGGGCGGCGGCATCGTCGTCACGGCCAGCCACAACCCCGTCGAATTCAACGGCCTGAAGCTGCTGCGCGAGGAGGCGATGCCCCTCCTGCCGGACGAGATCCAGGCCGTGCGGCGCCTCGCCGAGGCGGGCGACTTCACCGCCTCCGCCGCCGATCCGGCGCCCCCGATCGAGCGCGACCCCGCCCCCGACTACCTGGACATGCTGCGCGGCCGCTTCCGCCTGCAGCGGCCCCTGAAGATCGCGGTCGACCCCGGCAACGGCGTCGCGACGCTGACCGGGCCGCCGGCGCTGCGGGCGCTGGGCGCCGAGGTGGTCGGCCTGCACACGGAGTTGCTCGAAGGCTTCCCGCACCACCTGCCCGACCCGCAGGAGCCGGGCAGCATGCGGGAGCTGGCGGCCCGCGTCGTCGCCGAAGGGGCGGACCTGGGCATCGCCTGGGACGGCGACGGCGACCGCGTCGGCCTGGTCGACGAGACCGGCCGCCGCTACGACCCCGATTGGATCGCGGCGCTGCTGGCCCGCGACGTGCTCTCCCGCCATCCCGGCGCGCGCATCCTCATGGACCTCAAGAGCTCGCGCTCCCCCATCGCCGACGTGCGGGGCCACGGCGGCGAGCCCGTCCTGGCCCGCACCGGCTACTCGATCTTCCGCCGCCGCATGCGCGACGAGGGCATCGTCTTCGGCGGCGAGGCCAGCGGACACATGATCTTCGGCGAGGAGTACCCCTGCCTCGACGACGGCGTCTTCGCCGCCTGCGCCGTCGCGCGCATCGTCTCGGCCGGGCCCGAGCCGCTCTCGGCGCACTTCGCCGGCATGCCGCGCTACGTGACCTCGAACGAGATCAAGCTGCCCTGCCCCGACGCCGCCAAGTTCGGCGTCGCCGAGGCCGTCGCGGATGCGTTCCGGGGCCGCTACGAGATGCTGGAGGTCGATGGCGCGCGGGTCGAGTTCCCCGACGGCTGGTTCCACCTCCGTGCGTCGAACACCAGCCCCTACCTCTCGCTGCGCATTGAGGCCGAGACGCGGCCCGCCTTCGACGAGATCCGGGCGGCGGTCTGGGATGCCCTCGCCCCGCACGCGGAGGTGACGCTGGCCGGCGCCGCCGCGGAGCCGCTGCCGCCCGAGGGCTTCTTCGAGGCCGCTCCCTAGCGGCCGGGCGGGTTGCCCTACGATGCACGGCGGATTAGGAGGCCCCATGTCCGACACCGAACAGGCCGCCTCCGCGGCCGTCCCGCCCGTCCGCACGCTGGCCGTCATCGGTGCGGGCAGCATGGGCCACGGCATCGCGCAGACGGCCGCGCTGGCGGGCATCACGACGATCCTCCACGACGTCG
>JAPOXB010000170.1 GCA_026707335.1 Chloroflexota bacterium | reverse complement strand
TGACGGCGCGCCTCGCGCGCGAGGAGGGCGTGCTGGTGGGCGTCTCGGCCGGGGCCAACGTGCACGCCGCCCTGCAGGTCGCCGAGCGCCTGGACGCCACGCAGCGGGTCGTGACGATCCTCTGCGACACCGGCGAGCGGTATCTCAGCGTCGATCTGGAGTCCGCGGCGCGGGGCCTCACGGCCCGGCTGCGCTAACAGCGCGCACAGCGCGAACAGGAGGAGCAGCGATGGCAGTCAAGGTCTACATCCCCACCCCGTTCCGGCGGCTGACGGGCAACCGCGTCTTCGTCGACGCCGACGGCAGCGACGTGAGCGGCGTGCTGCAAGACTTGGAGCAGCGCTACCCCGGCTTCGGCGAGATGGTCTTCAGCGAGGACCGCCAGATCCTGAGCCACATCAACGTCTACGTGAACAACCACGAGATCTCCACGCTGGAGGGCTCGGAGACGCGCGTCGGCGACGGCGACGAGGTCTCGGTCATCCCCGCCATCGCGGGCGGCTCCGTGATGACGGCGGAGCAGGTCGACCGCTACTCGCGGCACCTGATCATGGAGCAGGTGGGCCCCATGGGGCAGCGCAAGATCAACGACGGCCGCGTGCTCGTCGTGGGCGCGGGCGGGCTGGGCTCGCCGGTGCTGGTCTACTTGGCGGCCGCCGGCGTCGGCACGCTCGGCATCGTCGACTTCGACGTGGTCGACCGCAGCAACCTCCAGCGCCAGATCATCCACGGCACCAGCGACATCGATCGCCCCAAGGTCGAGTCGGCCGCCGACCGCATCGCCGACATGAACCCGAACGTGACCGTCGTCAAGCACGCCGAGCCGCTGACCTCGGAGAACGCGATGGAGATCATCCCCCAGTACGACATCGTCGTGAACGGGGCCGACAACTTCGCCACCCGCTACCTCGTCAACGACGCCGCCTTCCTGGCCGGCGTCAAGCTCGTCGACGGCAGCATCTTCCTCTTCGAGGGCCAAGTGACGACCTTCCTGCCCGGCGAGGGCTGCTACCGCTGCCTCTACCCCAGCCCGCCCCCGCCCGGTATGGTCCCCTCCTGCGCCGAGGCCGGCGTGCTGGGTGCGCTGCCGGGCACCGTCGGCGCGATTCAGGCCACCGAGGCGCTCAAGCTCCTGTTGGAGATCGGCGAGCCGCTGAAGAACCGGTTGCTGCTCTACGACGCCCTCGCCATGGAGTTCCGCACGGTGAAGATCCGCCGCGCCCCCGACTGCCCGCTCTGCGGTGACGCGCCCACGGTCACCGAACTGATCGACTACGAAGAGTTCTGCGGCTCGCCCTTCCACGAGGGGCCCGTCGCCCAGCCGGCGTCCTGAGGTGCGATCATGGCGGTAGAGGTTCGCGTTCCCTCGCTCCTCTGGAAGTACACCGGGGGACAGAAGAAGCTGCACTACGAGCGCGCCACCGTGGGCGCGCTGCTGGAGACGATCGACGCCGATTACCCCGGCTTCCGCGACCAGTTGGTCGAGGACGGCGAGATGCGGCGCTTCGTCAACATCTTCCGCAACGACGAGGACATCCGCTTCCTCGACCGGATGGACACCGCGCTGGAGGACGGCGACGTGCTGGCGATCCTGCCCGCCCTGGCGGGGGGCGCGCCGGACCCGGACCGGCGGCCGCGGTGGGCCGGAAGGGCCTGAGCCGTGGAGGCGGCGGTCGGGGCGGCGCCCGCGGGCACACGCTACGAGTCGCTGCTCGACCTGATCGGCAACACGCCGCTGGTGCGGCTGCGGCGCATGTCGCCGCGCGACGGCGTGCGCATCTGGGCCAAGCTGGAGGGGCAGAACCCCAGCGGCTCCGTCAAGGACCGCATCGCCAAGGCGATGCTCGCCGCCGCCCGCGCCGACGGCTCCCTCGCGGTGGGGCAGACCATCCTCGAACCCACCAGCGGCAACACCGGCCTCTCGCTGGCGATGATCGGGCGGCTCTACGGGCACCCCGTGCGCTGCGTGATGCCCGAGAGCGTCAGCCACGAGCGCCGCGACCTGCTGCGCTTCTACGGGGCGGAGTTGGTGCTCTCCCCCGGCGACCTGGGCACCAACGGCGCTGTCAAGATGGCGCAGGAGATGTACGCCGAGGATCCCTCGGTCTTCATGCCCATGCAGTACGAGAACGCCGACAACCCCGGCGCACACTACCGCGGCACCGGCCCCGAGGTCCTGCGCGACTGCCCGCAGATCACCCACTTCGTCGCCGGTCTGGGCACGGGCGGCACGCTGACCGGCGTCGGCCGCTACCTGAAGGAGCACAAGCCCGACGTGAAGATCGTCGCCGCCGCCCCCCACCCCGGCGACCTCGTGCAGGGGCTGCGCAGCATGGAGGAGGGCTACATCCCGCCCGTCTTCGACGAGGCGGTGCTCGACGGGCGCATCGTCGTCGACAGCCGCACGTCGTTCGCGGTCACCAAGCAGTTGCTCGAGCAGGAGGGCATCTTCGCCGGCATCTCCTGCGGCGCGGCCGTGCGCACGGCGCAGCGCGTGGCCGAGCGCATGCAGAGCGGCGACATCGTCGTGCTGCTGGCCGACGGCGGCTGGAAGTACCTCTCGACCGGGCTCTGGGGCCGCGAGTACGACGACATCGCCGGCGACGAGACGATCGAGGGACAGCTCTGGTGGTGAGTCCCCTGCGATGAGCACTCCGTCATGAGCAATGGGCCCGTCCCGATCCCCCAGGCGCTGCTCGACGCCATGGTCGCCCACGCCCGCGAGGCCAACCCGGACGAGTGCTGCGGCGTTGTGCTGCGCTTCCCCGACCGTGCGCTGTCGCTGTACCGCACGACGAACGCCGCCGACGCCGCCCAGCGCCCCTTCCGCTTCGACATCCCGGCCGGGGAGCTGCTGCACCTCTACCGCCTGATGAGCGAGCGCGAGGCCGACCACTACATCGTCTACCACTCCCACACGATGACGGAGGCCCGCCCCTCCCCCACCGACCTGCGCTTCGCGCGGCCGCTGGTCGGCGCCGATCCGTGGCCCTACTGGCTGCTCGTCTCGCTGGCCGCGGAGCCGCCCGACGTGCGCGTCTGGCGCATCGTCGAGGCCGCGGACGACGACCCCGAGGCGGTCAACGGAGTCAAGCCGGTCGAGGTCGGTTACGAGGTGGCCCCGCTGCCGCCGGGCAGCGCCCTGCTGCGCCTCGAGAGCAGCGGCGACCAGCGCCGCCCCGTCGTCACGGAGCGCCCCTTGGGCGACTGACCCGCCCGGCGAGAGCCGTCCGGCAAGGAGTCCGGCGCGATGGCCAGCCCCCCGCCCCCCGTCCCCGCCCCCGGCCTGATCGGCGGGCGCCGCTTCGAGTGGGGCCGCCGCACCTTCCTGATGGGCGTGATCAACTGCACGGAGGATTCCTTCTCGGGCGACGGCCTGCGCGCCGACGCGGACGCCGCCGTCCGCCAGGGCCTGCGCATGCTGGCCGAGGGCGCGCACCTGCTCGACGTGGGGGCGGAATCGACCCGTCCCGGCTTCAAACCCGTGCCCGCGGAGGTCGAGTTGGCCCGCGTCGTGCCGGTGATCGAGCGGCTGGCGCGCGAGACCGACGCGCCGCTGAGCATCGACTCCACCAAGGCCGAGGTGGTCCGGGCGGCGCTGGATGCCGGCGCGACGGTCGTCAACGACGTGAGCGGGCTGCGCGGCGAGCCGGGCGTCGCTGCCGCCGCCGCGGCCGCCGGCGCGACCGTCGTCATCATGCACAACCAGCGCAACCGCCCCTTCCACGACGTCGTCGCCGACATCCGCGACGGCCTGCGGGCCGGCTGCGCCGTCGCGGAGGCGGTCGGCATCCCCCCCGAGCGGCTGATCCTCGACCCCGGCTTCGGATTCGGCTGGCGGCCCGAGCAGAGCATCGAGATGCTGCGGCGGCTGGCGGAGCTGCGCGACCTGGGACGGCCGCTGCTGGTGGGCACGTCGCGCAAGAGCGCCATCGGCGCGGTGCTCGGCCTGCCCGTCGAGGAGCGGCTGCTTGGCACCGCCGCCACCGTCGCGACGGCGATCGCCAACGGCGCCGACATCGTCCGCGTGCACGACGTGCCGGAGATGGCGCAGGTCGCCCGCATGAGCGACGCTGTCGTGCGCGGCTGGGGATCGCCGCCCACGATCGTGCTGGGCGTGGGGGGCAACCTGGGCGATCGCTTGGCGCACCTGCGGCGGGGCCTCGCCCTGCTGGCGCCCGAGGTCACCGTCGCCGCGGCCTCCGCGCTGTACGAGTCGGCCCCCTTGGGCGTCACCGATCAGCCGCCGTTCCTCAACGCCGCCCTGCGCGTCGAGACGCGGCTCACCCCGCCCGAACTGCTCGCCAAGTGCAAGGCCGTGGAGGAGGCGGCCGGCCGGACCCCCGGACCCCGCTGGGGCCCGCGCGTGCTCGACCTCGACATCCTGCTCTACGGCGACCTGCGCCTGGACGACGAGGCGCTGACCGTTCCCCACCCGCGCATCGCCGAGCGCGGCTTCGTGCTGCGGCCGCTGGCCGACCTCGTGCCGGAGATCGTGCCGCCCGGCTGGGAGCGCACGGTCGCGGCGGCGCTGGCGGCGGTCGGTGAGGAGGGGCTGGCGCGCGTCGCCGGGCCCGGGTGGGCGTCGCCGGCCGGCCCTACTCGGGCGTGAGCGGCTCGGCCTCGTACTCCAGGCCCGACAGGTCGTCCTCCATCGAGACGAGCGTCCAGCCGACCCAGAAGCCCAGCGTCGATACCACGGCCACCAGCAGCCCGACCGGCAGCGCCAGCGCGGCGTAGCTGCGCCGCGCCGCGCCGGTCAGGAAGAGCAGCGCCTGCAGCCCGCAGAGGGCCATCAGCAGCGCCCCGGTCAATCGTGTGCGATCCATCGACCCACGATACCGGGCCGCCACGCTGCGCGCCGGTTCCGCCGCCCCTGCGCCGCTACCGGCGCCTGTATATTGGGCGCGCCCATGGCCGTGCACGCCGACTCCCGCCCCCCGGACGACGAAGGCCCGGCTGCGTCGTCGGAGCGGGATCCGCTCGCCCCCCGGCAACTCCTCCTGCACCGCCGCATCGTCACGATCACGCCGCAGCGCATCGAGATCCGGCCGCCCAAGAGCACGATGCTGCTGCCGCTCGTGGGCAGCGCGCTGATGTCGGCGCTGCTGGCCGCCGTCGTCATCTGGATCGACTCCCTGCCCTTCGTCTTCCTGCCCGTGGTTCTGATGGTCTCCGTGCTGGTCCTGCCGCTGTCGGGCATCACCTTCGTCTACGCGATCTTCGGGGCCAACATCGTCGCCGACCGGGCCGGGCAGAACGTCTCGGTCAAGCAGCGCTTCCTGGGCCTGGGCGTCGGCACGACGGAGCTGATCCCGTTCTGGAAGATCCGCGAGTTCGTCGTCGAGGACGTGGCCCGCGCGCAGGAGAGCGCCGGCGGGCGCCTGCCCGCCCACGACATCGCGCAGTGGGAGCTGGCGCTGGTCAAGAAGAGCGGCAAGCGCATCCCCCTGGGCGGCTACAACCTGCCGCGCGAGCACGAGGAGGCGGGCCTCGACATCGTGATGGGCGTGGGCGAGGCCTTCGCCGCCCTCTCCGGCGCGCCGCTGCGCGGGCCGTTCTGGTAGGAGACGCCGCATGACCGACCAACCGATGGCCCCGCAATCCCCCGACGACGTCGACGCGATCCTGGAGTTCGCTCGCACGATCGCCGTCGTCGGCCTGACCGATCGGCCCGCCCGCGACGACCACGAGGTCGCGCGCTACCTGCAGGGGCAGGGCCTGCGCGTGATCCCGGTCAACCCCCGCCTCACCGCGCCCGTGCTGGGCGAACGGCCCTACCCCGATCTGGCCTCGATCCCGGAGCCCATCGACCTGGTCGACGTCTTCCGGCGGGCCGAATTCACCGATGCGCATATCGACGAGGCGATCGCGGTGGGCGCGCGGGCGGTCTGGCTGCAGTTGGGCATCCGCAATCCGGACGGCATCGCCCGCGCCCGCGCGGCCGGACTGCTGGCCGCGCAGGACCGCTGCCTGATGGTCGAGCATCGGCGCCGGCGCGCCGGCCGGGCGCGGCAGCCGACGTAAGCGCGGGGCGCGGCGGGCCCCCCGTGGTACACTCGCGCTGCGAAACGCCAACCGGCGCTCAGGACTTGGCCAGGTGCTCGTGGCGGGGGGTCTCGTGGGCGACCAGATGCGGGAAGCCTGCGGCGTATTCGGTGTCTTCGCGCCCAAGCTCGACGTCTCGCGGCTGACCTTCTACGGCCTCTACGCGCTGCAACATCGCGGGCAGGAGAGCGCCGGCATCTGCACGACCGACGGCGCCCGCCTGCGGCTGCGCACCGGCATGGGCCTCGTCTCGCAGGTCTTCGACGAGAGTTCCGTCGCCCCCCTGCACGGCGACGCCGCCATCGGCCACACGCGCTACTCGACGACCGGCGCGTCGCGGGCCCGCAACG
The DNA here is from genome assembly GCA_026707335.1 of Chloroflexota bacterium. Taxonomy (GTDB): domain Bacteria; phylum Chloroflexota; class Dehalococcoidia; order Bin125; family Bin125; genus TK10-74A. Next base: position 5,095 of record JAPOXB010000170.1, on the reverse strand, counting down.
CGCAGCCGCTGCTGCTGCAGGGCGTCGACGGCGAGCTGGCGCTGGGCCACAACGGCAACGTCGTCAACGCCGGCCAGATCCGCGAGCGCCTGGAGGCCGACGGCCACACCTTCCACACCTCCACCGACTCGGAGGTGATCGGCAAGTACCTGCTGGCGACGCCGGGCGACTGGGGCGACCGCTTCGCGCAGATGATGCGCACCTTCTCGGGGGCCTACGCGCTGGTCGCGCTCACGTCCGATCGCCTCATGGCGGCGCGGGATCCGCGCGGCGTGCGCCCGCTCTGCCTGGGCGCGGTCGACGGCGGCTACGTCGTCGCCTCCGAGAGTTGCGCCCTCGACCACATTGGCGCGCGCTTCCTGCGCAGCATCGCCCCGGGCGAGCTGGTCACCATCACCGCCGAGGGTGTCAAGTCGGAGCAGGTGCACGCCTCCGAGGACGCCGCCGGCTGCGTCTTCGAGCACATCTACTTCGCCCGCCCCGACTCCAAGCTCGACGGCACGTTGGTCTATTCCAGCCGCCTTGCCATGGGCGAGCAGCTTGCCCGCGAACAGCCCGCCGACGCCGACCTGGTGATCGGCGTGCCCGACTCCGCCACGGCGGCGGCCGTCGGCTACGCGCGCGCCGCGGGCCTGCCCTACGCCGAGGGGCTGGTCAAGAACCGCTACGTCGGCCGCACCTTCATCCAGCCCGACCAGCGTCTGCGCGAGCTGGGCGTCAACCTGAAGTTCAACCCCCTGCGCAACGTCATCGAGGGCAAGCGCCTGGCCGTCGTCGACGACTCCATCGTGCGCGGCACGACCACGCCGCGCATCGTGCAGATGCTGCGCGCGGCCGGCGCGGCCGAGGTGCACATGCGCATCTGCGCGCCGCCCATCCGTCACGCCTGCTTCTTCGGCGTCGACATGGCGACCCGCGGCGAACTGGTCGCCGCCGAGCGCACCGTCCCCGAGATCCAGGAGCGCGTCGGAGCCGACAGCCTGGGCTACCTCAGCATTGATGGGCTCGTCCGCGCCATCGGTCTGGGCGAGCAGCACTGCCTCGCCTGCTTCACCGGCGACTACCCCGTGCCCGTCCAGCTCGAGATGGACAAGCTGGCCCTGGAGCGCCCCTCCACGCTCGACGGCGACTCCCCCCACCTCGTGGCCACCGCGACGGTGCACGGCGCGCCGCCCGTCTTCACGCCGCTCGCCGCGCGGCCGGACGAGGGGTCGGGTGGCTGAGCCGGCGACGCCCCGCTACACCGCCGCCGGCGTCGACATCGCCGCCAACGACCGTCTGATTCCGCGCTACCGCGCGCTCGCCCGTTCCGCCGGCCGGCCCGAGGTGCTGGGCGGCGTCGGCGCCTTCAGCGGCCTCTTCGACCTCAGCGCGTTCGAGGAACCGGTGCTCGTCGCCTCGACCGACGGGGTCGGCACCAAGCTGCTCGTGGCGCGGCGGCTGGGCCGCCTCGACGGCGTCGGCTGCGACATCGTCAACCACTGCATCAACGACATCCTCACCGCCGGCGCGCGCCCGCTCTTCTTCCTCGACTACCTGGCCGGCGCCGGCCTGGGCGAGGACGAGAAGGTCGCCATCGTGGGCGGCGTGGCAGCGGCCTGCGCCGACGGCGGCGTGGCGCTGCTGGGCGGTGAGACGGCCGACATGCCCGGCCTCTACCGCGACGGCGACTTCGACCTCGCCGGCACGATCGTCGGCGTCGTGCGCAAGGGCGAGGAGATCGACGGCGGCGCCATCCGTCCCGGCGACGCGCTCATCGGCCTGCCTTCGAACGGGCTGCACACCAACGGCTACACGCTGGCCCGCGCCGTCCTGCGCCTCGACGAGGCGGAGCCGGAGCGCCTGCTCGCCCCCGACGCGGGGCTCGGCGGCTCCCTCGCCGACGCGCTGCTCGCCCCGCACACGGCCTACTGGCCCGCCCTGCAGCCGGTGCTCTCGCGCTGCAAGGGGATCGCCCACATCACGGGGGGCGGCATCCCCGGCAACGTCGCACGCATCCTGCCCGACGCCTGCGCGGCGCGGCTGCGGCGCGGCGCCTGGCCGGAGCCGCCGATCTTCGAACGCATCCGCGCCGCGGGGGAGATCGGCGACGAGGAGATGATGCGCGTCTTCAACTGCGGCCTGGGCCTCGCCGTCGCCGTCGAGGCGTCCGACGCGGCGGGCGTCGTCGCGGCGCTGCCGGGCGCGGCGGTCGTGGGCGAGGTCACGCCGCGCGACGACGGCCCCGCCGTCATCGTCGAATCGGAGTAGCGGCGGCGGGCGCCGGGATGGCCGCGCTCGCGGCCCGCCCGCCCAGATGGGCGGTCGCGCCCCGGAGCGCCGCCCCGAAGGCGCCGGATCAGGTTGACACTGCCCCGACCCGGCCGTAGATTCTCGAATTGCACGATCCTTCACGAATGGGGGTTCGGAAGCCTGCTGCGCGCCGTGTGTCGGTCCGGGCCGACGCGACGCCGGGCGGCCGGAACGAGCGGATGAGGCGATGGAAGTTCTGCTGCAAATCCCGTTCCGCTCCGAGATCATGGAGTTGCCCCTGGTCGGGCTGACGGTCGTCTTTTCGCTGGGCGCGATGGTGCTCCTCGGCCGCTGGTGGGAGCGCTAGTCCGTGGCCAGCGTGGAGCGACCCCCCGGCAAGGGCTTCAACGACCAGATCTACGATCTGCTCTTCCGCAACTACGTCTGGCAGTCCATCTTCCGGACCGGCTACCCCAACACCCCGCGCAACCAGATGCTCGTCGTGGCGACGAACGTCTTCCTGCACCTGCATCCGACGCGCATCCATCGCACGCACGTCAAGATCACGCACACCTACTGCCTGGGCGGCCTCTCGTTCTTCATGTTCCTGGGCCTGACGGTCACGGGCGTGCTGCTGATGTTCTACTACGTGCCCTCGGTCGAGCGCGCCTACGCCGACATCCAGGCGTTGGAGACGAACGTGCGCTTCGGCCTGCTGCTGCGCAATCTGCATCGCTGGATGGCGCACGCCATGATCATCCTCGTGCTGCTGCATATGATGCGCGTCTTCTACACCGGGGCCTATAAGCCGCCGCGCGAATTCAACTGGGTCGTCGGCGTGGTGCTCTTCATCCTCACGCTGCTGCTCTCCTTCACCGGCTACCTGTTGCCCTGGGACCAGCTCGCGTTCTGGGCCATCACCGTCGGCACGACGATGGTCGGCTCCGCCCCCGTGCTCGGCGACGAGAGCAAGTTCCTGCTGCTGGGCGGCTTCGAAGTGGGGACCAACGCCCTCATCCGCTTCTACACCCTGCACGTCATCGGCTTGCCGCTGGTCATCTCCATCTTCCTGGCCGTGCACTTCTGGCGCGTCCGGCGCGACGGCGGCTTAGCGCGGCCCCTCTAGGCTCCCCTTCGGAGGAGGAGCGGATAGGACGGCATGGTCAGTCAAGCGGTCTCGGCGGTGCGGGCCCGTCCCCGGCGCGAGCGCGAGGAAGAGGTCCTCGTCTGGCCCGACCTCGTCTTCGTGGAGTTCATCTCCGCGGTCGTCTTCTCCATCGCGCTGATGGTGCTCTCCGCCTTCATCAACGCCCCCCTGCTCGACCGCGCCGACCCCAACACGACGCCGAACCCCTCGAAGGCGCCCTGGTACTTCCTCAACCTGCAGGAGCTGCTGCTGCACATGGAGCCCGCCTGGGCCGGCGTCATCGTGCCGACGATCGCCCTCATCCTGCTGGCCGCCATCCCCTACTGGGACCGCGCCGCCGACGGCCAGGGGACGTGGTTCGGCACCAAGCACGCCGGCAAGATCACCGTCTGGTCCTTCTGCATCGCCAGCCTGATCACCATCTGGCTGATCCTCTACGACGGCGCCAAGCACGTGGAGTGGACCGAGGACATCATCCGCGGCACCGGCCTGAACAGCGACTTCATCTGGCCGACCTGGCTCGACTGGGCGCGCAACCTGCGCGGCCTCGACACGGGCATCAACTGGTCCGACCTCAGCTTCACCATCGGCCCCTTCACGATGTTCGAGGATTGGCGGGCGATCCCCTTAGGCATCCCCGGCACGACCACCGATCCCTGGTTACTTAACCTCAACTTCCCCAGCTTCCTCAGTCAGCAGATCGTGCCCGTGGCGACGATGGTCGGCCTGCCGCTGCTGCTGATCGGCTTCACCAAGCACGTGCTGGGCTGGATCCAGACGCGGCGCGACATCGCCATCCTCATCTTCACCGGCTTCATCGCCGTCTTCATCGTGACGACGGTCGTGGGGCAGTTCTTCCGCGGCCAGGGCCAGGAGTTGCGCCCGCCGTGGGACATCGTGGTGGTGGAAGAATGACGGCCCCCGGCGATCCCTCCGGCAACGGGCCGTCCGCCCCCATGAACGAGGAGCCGCCGCCGGTCGCGCCCGGCAGCGGCGTCGTCGCGCGGCCCTTGGGCGAGGGCGGCCCCTCCCAGATCGAGCCCGCCCCGGCCGAGGTCGGCTCGGGCTCGCGTCCCGACCGCGCCCCCCACCTCGACCCCAGCGGTCGCCCGGTCGTCGTGCAGGAGCAGGCCGGCGAGCGGGCCATCGTCACGCGCGCCCAGCGCCGCCGCGCCCGCCGCGCGGAGATGAACCGCCGTCAGTTCATGAAGGCCTCCTTCTGGGGCGGCATGGGCTTCGGCCTGACGGGCGCGCTGGCGGCCTTCCTCTCGTTCTTCTGGCCGCGCGGCGTGCAGGGATTCGGGGGCAAGATCCCCGTCTCCGCCTCGCTCGTCCCCGACGAGGGCGAGGATCCGGTCCGCGTCACGACCGGCAAGTTCTGGCTCGCGCACCTGGAGCGCGGCGCCGGCACGCACGGCGGCTTCGGTTTCGAGGGCGAGGCGGGGCTGCTCGCCCTGTGGTGGAAGTGCCCCCACCTGGGCTGCACCGTGCCCTGGCGCGGCGACTTCAACTTCGAGGGCGTCACCGGCTGGTTCCGCTGCCCCTGCCACGGCTCCACCTACACCCGCTCGGGCGTGCGCGTCTTCGGCCCCGCGCCGCGGCCCATGGACACGATGGAGGTGACCGTCAACCCGGACGGCTCCCTCAGCGTCGATACCGGCGTGATCCGCAAGGGCGACCAGGACAACCCGCAACGGACGGTCCCCTATGCATAAG
>JAPOXB010000221.1:4278-11701 GCA_026707335.1 Chloroflexota bacterium | reverse complement strand
TCTACGTCGACGCCGCCCGCGCGATCGGCGCGACCCCGGCCCGGATCATGGCGCGCCACCTGCTGCCCAACGTCGTCGCGCCCATCATGGTGCTGGCCTCGCTCTCGGCGGCCGGCATCATCCTCGTCGAGGCGGGGCTCAGCTTCATCGGCGCGGGCGTGCAGGAGCCCGCGCCCGCCTGGGGGCGGATGGCCGCCGACGCGAACAAGACCATCCTGACGCGCACCGCCTGGCCGCTCGCCGGGCCGGCGATCGCCATCGTCCTGATGGTGATGTCCTTCAACTTCGTCGGCGACGGCGTCCGGGACGCCTTCGACCCGCGCCTGCGCAACATCCGCTAGCGGCGGGCGCTATCCTCGTCCCGACCCGTGCGTGCGCGCCGAGTCCGGGAGGAGAACCGGCAATGACGACCGCCACCGCGACCCGCACCTGGGAGCCGCTGAGCGAGGTGCGCAAGCGCCTGCGCGTCAAGTGGTACCGCTCGCCGATCGACAAGCCGACGCTGTGGGAGTTGATGGAGCGCAGCGACCGCAAGGGCCTCACCCACGCGCTGGGGCACTTGGGGCTGATCGTGGCGCTGGGGGCGCTGACGGCGGTCGCCTTCGAGCAGGGCTGGTGGGCCGTGTTCGGCGTCGCGCTGTGGTTCTACGGGGCCGTGATCGCCTTCCTCCCCGGCCTCGCGACGCACGAGTTGGCGCACGGCACCGTGTTCCGGACGCCGGCGCTCAACCGCTTCTTCATGCGGCTGTTCAGCGTCCCCGGCTGGTGGAACTACAACGAGTACCGGATGAGCCACACGTATCACCATCGCTACACGCTCTTCCCCGACGGCGACCGCGAGGTCTTGCTGCCGAAGGAACCGTCGCTGCATCCGCTGCTCCTGCTGGAGATGTGCAGCGTCAACGTGCGGGGCATGTTCCGGCTGCTGCGCTCGGTCGTGCTGACGGCGCTGGGACGCTTCGACGTGCAGACGGCCAGCTCACACAGCGGCGTGCACGCGACGCAGTGGACGGCGGCGCTCTCGGAGGTGCATCCCGAGACGTACCGGGCGGCCGTGCGCTGGGCGCGCTTCCTGCTGCTCTTCCACGGCGCGGTCATCGTGCTGTCGATCGCGTTCCAGCTCTGGTGGCTCATGATCCTGGTCAGCGGCGGCGTCTTCGTGGCCAACGTGTGGAAGTACTCCCTGGGGCAGACGCAGCACGCGGGCCTGCGCGACAACGTGCCCGACTTCCGGCTCTGCGTCCGCACGGTCAAGGCCGACCCGCTGTCGTCGTTCCTGTACTGGCACATGGAGCGGCACATCGAGCATCACATGTACGCGGGCGTGCCCTGCTACAACCTCAAGCGCCTCAGCCGCGAGATCGCGGACGACCTGCCGGAGCGGCGCTCGGTGCTCGGCGCATGGCGCGAGATGCGCGGCGCCTGGCTGCGCCAACTCCGCGAGCCCGGCTACCAGTTCGACACGCCGCTGCCGGCCACGGCCCGCCCGGCGATGACCAGCGAGGTGGCGGTCGTGGGCCTGCCCGCCCCGCCCGAGGGCACGGCCGACATGGCCGCGTCGATCGGGGCGCTCGACCCGGAGGAGGACCGGGTCCGCGTCTGACGGGGCCCTACTCGAACGGGTCGGTGCCGGTGCGGATGAGGGCCTCGCCGCGTTCCGGGTGCTCGTTCTCGTCCTCCCAGGGGTAGAAGCGCGGCGGCAGGATGCGCTCGATCTCCGGGTACTTGGCGCGGATCTCGGGCGAGAAGTCGTCGGCGGTCCACTCGTGGATCGGGCGCATGTGGCGGCGCATGTAGTTGAGCACCAGCGTCACGCGCAGCCCGATCTCCTCGCGCGGCATCGCGCCGTGCCAGGTGCCGCCGTGCCAGATGGCCATCGAACCGGCCTTCGCGTTGAGCGAGATCGTCTTGAAGGGCGTCGTGGCGAGGTCGCGCTCGTGGGGCAGGGTGGCGCGGCCGTAGCGGTGACTGCCGGGCACGAAGACGGTGGGGCCGTCGTCGGTGCCGGTGTAGTCGGTGCAGAGCCAGGAGAGATTCGCGGTGTGGGCGATGTGGCCGCCGCCGGGCGGGATGCCGTGGGCGTCGCTGTGCAGGTTGAGCGGCGCGCGGTTGCGCGGCTTGATGATCCAGTTCGTCGAGGAGAGCACGCAGCTGCTGCCGAGCAGCCAGCGGGCCATCGCCAGGGTGCAGGGGTTGGTCGCGGCCTCGACGAAGACCTCGTCCTCCTTGAGCAGGTTCCAGATGCGCTGGTTGAGCGTGCTGAACCGCATCGTGCAGGTGTCGGGGTCGCCGATCTCGAGGTCGTTGCGCCGCTCGCAGGCGCGCAGGATGGCGCTCTTCAGCCGATCGACGAAGCCCGGCGCCGAGCGCATCTTCTCCGGCGGGACGATGGTCACGCCGTAGGCCGTCAGTTCCAGCGCGTACTGGACGAGGCCGTACTTCTCCAACTCCAGCATCACGCTGTCGGTGGCCGGCGCCGTCCCGAGTTCTGCAATCGTCATCGCTGCCTCCTTGACTCGCGGCGAAGTATACGGCAGCGCGCGCGGCGATCGATCAGGGATCGGGCGGCCGGGCGCGCCCGCGCGCCAGCGCCGGCGGGATCGCGACGACGGCGACGATGCCCGCGACCAGGAAGGCCAGGCGGATGCCGCTGATCAGGGCGTCGGGCGCGACGACCGGGTCGTCGAGGCCGAGGGGCGTGCGCTCGATGGCGTAGCGCGCGGCCTGGGAGGTGAACAGCGCCCCGGCGACGGCGATGCCGATGGCGTTGCCCATCGTGCGCGCCGTCGTCTGGGCGGCCGAGGCGGTGCCCGCGCGGTCGGGCCCCACGCTGGCCATGATCACCATCGTGTTGGGCGTCAGGAAGATCGCCGCGCCCGCGCCCGCGACGATCATGCGCAGCACGACGCCCGCGACCGGCGTCTCGGAGTTCATCGTCGCCAGGGAGAGCAGCCCGGCGGCCACGACGACGAGTCCGGCGACGGCGACCCGCCGCGGCCCGACGCGGTCGGCCAGCCGCCCCGACAGCGGCGAGCCGACCAGCATCGCCAGCGGGAAACCGACGGTGATCGCCCCGGCTTCGAGCGTGCTGAAGCCGCGCGCGTCGATCAGGTAGAAGGGCATCAGCGTGAACGACCCGGTGAGGCCGAAGAACTGCAGCACGGCCGAGAGGATGCCGCCGCTGAACGGTACCCGCCGGAAGAGGTCGAGGTCGACGACGGGGCTGCGGGAGCGGCGTTCGATCTGGATGAACGCGACGACCAGCACGGCCGTCGCGGCGAACAGCCCGACGATGGCCGGGCTGCCCCATCCCCACGCCTGGCCCCGATTGACCGCCAGCACCGCCGCGCTCAGCAGGAAGAAGAGCGTGAACGAGCCCGGCAGGTCGAGGCCGGTGGGGCGTTCGTCGGCGGGGGTGTCGCGCAGCAGGGCGATCACGAGCAGCGATCCGACGACGCCCAGCGGGATGCGCGTCCAGAAGATGGCCCGCCAGTCGAGGATCTCGATCAGGACGCCGCCGAGCACCGGGCCGATGGAGACGCCGATGCCCACGGTGCCGATCATGATGCCCAGCGCCTGCCCGCGCTGCGAGGCGGGGAAGCTGTCGGTGACGATGGCGGCGCCGTTGGCGATCACCATCGAGGCGGCGATGGCCTGCACGGTGCGGCCGCCCAGCAGCTCCGGCAGCGACCCCGCGATGGCGGAGAGCCCCGTCGCGGCGGTGAAGCAGGCGAAGCCCACGACGTAGAGCCGCTTGCGCCCGTAGAGGTCGCCCAGGCGGCCCATGATCAGCCCCAGGCCGGTGGTGACGAGGATGAAGATCAGGCTGACCCAGAGCACTTCGTCGCGGGCGACGCCGAATTCGTCGGCGAGGGTGGGCAGGGCGATGTTGATGATCGAGGTGTCGAGCGTGCCCAGGAAGATGCCCAGGCAGACGAGGCCCAGCGCCAGCCAGCGATAGGGCACGCCGAGCACATCCGGTCCCTGGACCCGCGCGTCTTCGCCGCCTGGGCGTCCGGTCATCTGATCCTGGTTCCGCGCGTGCGGGCCGGCGGAGCGGCCCGCGGCCGACGCCGATCGTCGCGCCGCGGGGCCCTACGTACCATCCCGCGCCGCCCGGTCCGGGCCGGAACGGGCGCGCCCGCGCGCGAGCGCCGCGGGGATGGCGAGGACGGTGACGAGGCCCGCGACGAGGAGCGCCAGCTGGATGCCGCTGACCAGGGCGTCGGGCGCGACGACGGGGTCGTCGAGCCCGAGGGGGGAGCGTTCGAGGGCGTAGCGGGCGGCCTGGGAGGTGAACAGCGCGCCTCCGACGGCGATGCCGATGGCGTTGCCCATCGTGCGCGCGGTGTGCTGGGCGGCCGCGGCGGTGCCGACGCGATCGCGCCCCACGCTCTGCATGATGAGCACCGTGTTGGGTGCGAAGAAGATGGCCGTGCCCGTCCCCATGATCGCCATGCGCAGCACGATGCCCGCGACCGGCGTCGTGGCGCTGAGCGTCGACAGGGACAGCAGCCCAGCCGCCACGACGACGAGCCCGGCGACGGCGACCTGCCGGGGACCGACGCGGTCGGCCAGGCGCCCGGACAGTGGCGACACGATCAGCATCGCCAAGGGGTAGCCGACCATGACCGCGCCGGCCTCGAGCGTGCTGAAGCCGCGCGCGTCGACCAGGTAGAAGGGGATGATGGTGATCGCGCCGGTGAGGCCGAAGAACTGCAGCAGCACCGAGAGGATGCCGCCGCTGAACGGCACGCGCCGGAAAAGGCCGAGGTCGACGACGGGGCTGCGGGAGCGGCGCTCGATGCGGATGAACAGGACGACCAGCCCGGCGGTCGCGGCGAACAGCCCGATGATCGCCGGGCTGCCCCATCCCCAGGCGGCGCCGCGGTTGACCGCCAGCACCAACGCGCCCAGCAGGACGAAGAGGGTGAACGAGCCCGGCAGGTCGAGGCCGGTGGGCCGTTGGTGGGCGGGGGTGTCGCGCAGGAGGGCGAGGACCAGCAGCGATCCGATGACGCCCAGCGGGATGCGCGTCCAGAAGATGGCCCGCCAGTCGAGGATGTCGATCAGGACGCCGCCGAGCACCGGCCCGATGGCCACGCCCACGCCCACCATGCTGATCATGATCCCCAGGGCCCGCCCGCGCCGCGCGGCGGGGAAGCTGTCGGTGACGATGGCGGCGCCGTTGGCGATCACCGTCGCGACGGCGACCGCCTGCACCGTGCGGGCGGCGAGCAACTCCGGCAGCGACCCGGCGATCGCGGAGAGCCCGGTCGCGGCGGTGAAACAGGCGAAACCCACGACGTAGAGGCGCTTGCGCCCGTAGAGGTCGCCCAGGCGGCCCATGATCGGGCTCAGGCCGGTGCCGACGAGGATGTAGATCAGGCTGACCCAGAGCACCTCGTCCCGCGCGACGCCGAACTCCTGCGCCAGCGTGGGCAGCGCGATGGTGATAATCGACGTGTCGATGTTGGCGAGGAGGACGCCCAGGCAGACCAGGCTCAGCGCCAGCCATGGATAGGGAATGCCGAAGACGGCTGGGCCCTGGACCCGCGCGTCTTCGCCGCCTGGGCGTCCGGTCATCTGATCCTGGTTCCGCGCGTGCGGGCCGGCGGAGCGGCCCGCGGCCGACGCCGATCGTCGCGCCGCGGGGCCCTACGTACCATCCCGCGCCGTCCCGGCGTCGCGCTCCGGGCCGTCTAGACTGTCGGCGGCCGGACGGGCCACAGCGCGAGGGGCGGGATCATGGACCTGGGACTGCGCGGCAAGGTCGCCATCGTGACGGGCGGCAGCGACGGCATCGGCAAGGCGGCGGCGACGGCGCTGAGCGAGGAGGGGGCGCGGGTCGCGATCTGCGCGCGGCGGCCCGGCTTCCTCGAGGCGGCGGCGGCGGACATCCGCGCGGCCGGCGGCGGCGAGGTGCTCGCCATCCCCTGCGACGTGACGGACGAGGCACAGGTGCAGGCGATGGTGGCGCGGGTCGTCGCGGAGTGGGGCCGGCTCGACATCCTGGTCAACAACGCGGGCACGTCGGCGGCGGGCAAGTTCGAGGACGTCAGCAACGAGGTCTGGGTCGCCGACCTGCAGCTCAAGCTCTACGGCGCGATCTATTGCAGCCGGGCGGCGCTGCCGCATCTCAAGGCGGCCGAGGACGGCGGCCGGATCATCAACATCACGACGCACGGCGGCAAGGCGCCGGCGGGCGGATCGCTGCCGACGTCGGCGGCGCGGGCGGCCGGGCTGGCCCTGACCAAGGCCATGTCGCGCGACTCCGCCCGCGACGGGGTGCTGGTCAACACGGTCTGCATCGGCCTGATCAAGAGCGGCCAGATCCACGCCCGCTTCGAGCGCATGCGCGAGGACGACCCCTCGCTCACGGCCGAGGGCTACTACGAACGCCTGGGCTCCGCCATCCCGATCGGCCGCGTCGGCGAGGCGCGCGAGGCCGGAGACGTGATCTGCTTCCTGGCCTCGGCCCGCGCCAGCTACCTCACCGGCACGTCGGTCAACATCGACGGCGGCGCGTCGCCGGTGGTCTGAGCGGCGCGCGCCCGGCCGTCAGCCCTCGCCGAAGAACTCCAGCAGCGCGGCGGCCGTCTCGTCGGGGGCCTCCTCGGGCAGGAAGTGGCCGCAGGGGATGGCGGCGCCGCGCAGGTCCGTCGCCCAGCGCCCCCAGACCTCCATCATGCCCTCCCGGCGATCGCCGCGGCGGTCGCCCCAGAGCGCCAGCATGGGGCAGGTGATGCGATGCCCCGCCGCCCGATCGGCGGCGTCCAGATCGCAATCGATCGTCGCGCCGGCGCGGTAGTCGTCGCAGGTGGCGCGCACGGTCTCGGGGTCGCCGAAGCTGCGCTCGTAGTCGGCCAGCGCCTCCGGCGCGAAGGCGTCCGAACCGCTCCAGCGCGCCAGCATGTCGTGCAGGAACGCCAGCGGATCGCCGCCGATCAGCCGCTCGGGCAGCGGCGACGGCTGCGCCAGCAGGAACCAGTGGAAGCTGCCCAGCGCCCCGCGCCGGTCCAGGCGCTCGAACTGTTCGAGCGTGGGCATGATGTCGAGCGTCGCCAGCCGGCGCACGCGGTCCGGGTGGTCGAGGGCCAGCCGGTAGGCGACGCGGCCGCCCCGGTCGTGCCCGGCGAGGTGGAAGCGGTCGTGCCCGAGCGCGGCCATCACCTCGACGACGTCGCGGGCCATGGCGCGCTTGGCGTAGTTGGCGGAACCCTCGCCGCCGGGCGGCTTCGAACTGCGCCCGTAGCCGCGCAGGTCGGGCGCGACGACGGTGAACGCCTGCGCCATCTTCGGCGCGACGCGGTGCCACATCGCGTGCGTCTGGGGGTAGCCGTGCAGCAGCGCCAGCGGCGGCCCCTCGCCGCCGACGACCGCGTGGATCTCCGCCCCGCCGGTCGCGATGCGGCGCTCCGTG
>JAPOXB010000221.1:0-3709 GCA_026707335.1 Chloroflexota bacterium | reverse complement strand
CGGGAGGGGCCGCACGCCGGCTGGCAGGCGACGGAACTCATCGCGCAGGCGGCCTCGGGCGTGTTGACGCTGTCGGGCGACCCGGCGGGCGCGCCGCAGATGCTGGGCGCGAGCCAGGCCTGCATCACGGCGTCGCTGTCGGCGGCGCAGGGCGCGCTGCTCGCCGTCTTCCACAAGGAGCGCACCGGCGAGGGCCAGCTGGTCGAGGTTTCGATGCAGGAGGCGCTGTCGATCGCGCAGGAGACCGCGATGCAGCAGTGGGACTTCCAGCGCACGTCGCGGGAGCGGCAGGGCGAAATCCCCACGCTGCCCGGCCTGGGCACCTACGCGACGCGCGACGGCTACGTCTACTCGATGGTGGGCGGGCCGGCGGGGGCGTCGTGGTCGGAGCTGGTCGATTGGCTGATCGAGGAGGGTGCGGGGGGAGAACTGGTCGCCGGGCACGAGGCGGCGTTCCGCGCCCTGAACATGGAGACGGCCGTCCAGGCGCTGCGCAACCCCGCCAAGGCGGCGGAGTTCGGCGCGCTGATGCCGGTCGCGCGGGAGACGCTGGCGGCGTTCTTCGCGACGCGGACCAGCCGCGACATCTACGAGGAGGGCCAGCGGCGGCGTCTGCTGATCGGGATGGTCTCGACGCCGAAGGAGTTGATGGAGAGCCCGCAACTCCGCGCGCGCGATTGGCGGCTGCCCGTCGGGGGGGACGGCGCCGCGGCCGACCTGCCCGGTCCGCCCTACCGATTGAGCGCCACCCCCGCGACGGTGCGCCGGCCCGCGCCCGCGATCGGCGAGCACAACCGGGAGGTGTGGTTGGACGAGGTGGGCATCGACCGCGAGGAGTTCGCGGCGCTGGTGGCGGAGGGGGCGATATGACGCCGCAGGAGGGCGGCAAGGGACCGCTCGACGGCATCCGCGTGGCCGACTTCTCCTGGTTCGGCGCGGGCCCGATCGTGGGGCGGACGCTGGCCGACTTCGGGGCCGAGGTCGTGCGGGTCGAGAGCGAGTACAAGATCGACGCGCTGCGGCTGACGCAGCCCGTCCCGCCCGACCGGCCCGCGACCTACAACACGGGCGGCTTCTTCAACAACTTCAACGCGGGCAAGCACTCGTTCCTGCTCAACATGAACGCCGAGGGGGCGCGCGCCGTCGCCTACCGGCTGGTGGAGCGCTCGGACGTGTTCCTGACCAACCACACGCCGCGGGTCGTCGCGAAGTGGGGGGTGGATTACGAGTCGCTGCGGGCGGTCAACCCGCGCATCATCGCTGCCTACCAGCCGATGCAGGGCTCGACCGGGCCGCACAAGGACTTCATCGGCTTCGGGGCCGTGCTGACGCCCGTCAGCGGGCTCAGCCACCTGAGCGGCGATCCGGCCCGGCCGCCGATCGGCGTGGGTACGAACTACCCCGACTTCACGCTGAACCCGGGCCACACCATGACGGCGATCCTGGCCGCGCTGCGCCACCGCGAGCGGACCGGCGCCGGTCAGATGGTGGAGTTGGCGCAGATCGAGTCGGTGGCGGCGACGCTGGGGCCGGCGCTGCTCGACTACACGGTCAACGGCCGCGTGGCGGCGCGCACCGGCAACCGGTCGGCGGGGATGGCGCCGCACGGCGTGTTCCGCTGCCGCGACCAGGCGCGATCGCACCCGGCGGCGGTGGGGCAGGATCCGGACGTGCGCGAGCGCTGGATCGCGATCGCGGTGCGGGACGACGACGACTGGGCGGCGCTCTGCGCGGCGGCGCCGGGGTCGGCCTTCGCCGGCGACGCGCGCTTCGCGACCGTCGCCGGGCGCAAGCGACACGAGGACGCGCTGGAGTCGGCGATCGCGGCCTGGACGGCGGGGGAGGAGGCGGCGTCGCTGCAGGAGCGGCTGCAAGGCGCCGACGTGCCGGCGCACCTCGTGCAGGACGCCGAGGACATGCTGGACCACGACGCGCACCTGCGCGCGCGGGGCTACTACCGGCGGCTGGAGCATCCCGAGACGGGGCTCTCGGCCTACGACGGCCCGGTCGTTGGGCTGGGCGAGACGCCGGGCGATCTGCGCTGGGCCGCGCCCCTCTTCGGCGAGCACACCTACGAGGTCGCCACGCGCATCCTCGGCTACTCCGACGACGAGGTCTCGGAGTTGGTCGCGGCGGGCGTCCTGGCGTAGGGGGCCCTTACCCCAACGAGCGCCCGAACCTCACCCCCTAACCCCCTCTCCATTGCCGAGCAATGGAGAGGGGGAACCGGAAAGGGAGCGGAGCGGGGGCGCCAAAAAAAATTCCCGCAGCCGGCCCCGCCGCGCCGCGATCACGTTCCCCCTCTCCATCGTCCAGATGGGGAGGGGGACAGGGGGTGAGGTCGCCCCGCGGCTCACCGCGCGATGGGAGGCGCCTGATAGCCGCCGCTGCACTCGGCGATCCGCGCCGCCAGCCGGATCGTTCGCCGATCCGCGCCGTAGGGGCCGACTACCTGCATCCCCGTCGGCAGGCCCGAGGCGCCCAGCCCGATCGGCGGCACGGTGGACGGCAGGTAGGCCAAGCCCGTGAGCACGGTCCAGCCCGCGATATCGAGAAACGGGCGTGTCTCCCCATTGCAGATCACGGTCCGCGTGGTGACGTCGCCTTCGTGATCGTGCGGGAAGGGCGGCACGAAGGCGACGGGTATCAGGATCGCGTCGAAGCGCGTGAAGAACTTCGCCCAGCGGGATCGGAGCGCTGCGCGGGCGACGTTGAGGTCCAGCCACTCGCGATGGCTGGGCCCGGCCGCCGTGTCCGGGCGGGAATGCGACATGGCCGCATCGCCGATCAGCCTGCCGCCCAGGTCGACCGCTTCGCCCGGGTCGAGATCGGGCCGCGCCTCGTGATCGACTTGGACGCCCGACGCCTCCAACGCGGCGACGGCCGCCCGCGTCACCTCAAGGACCTCGGCATCGATCGAGCAGAACGGATCGTCCAGCCAGGCCGCCACGCGAAGGGCCTGCACGTCGTCGGGCGGCGGCGGCAACTCGGCCGTCCAGGGCGGCTCGCGGCGCCGGAGAATATCGAGCAGCAAGTCCAGGTCCTCGGCCGACCGGGCGATCGGCCCGAAGACGTTCACGTCGGCTTCGGTCGTGCCGCCCTGCGGGTGATCCAGGTAGCCGCGGGTCGGGATGACGCCGAAGCTCGGCTTGTGTCCGAAGACCCCGCAGAACGCGGACGGGAGCCGGATCGACCCCCCGATGTCCGTCCCAACTTCGAACGACGTCAGGCCGGCGGCCACCGCGGCGGCGGCCCCGCCGGACGACCCGCCCGGGACGCGATCGCTGTTCCAGGGGTTCACCGTCGTCCCGAAGATCTCGTTGAACGTCTGGCCATCCCCCGACCAGCGCGGCACGTTCGTCTTGCCGAAGATGATCGCGCCCGCCTCGCGCAGCGCCCGCACGACGGGGGCGTCGCGCGCGGGAACATTGTCCCGCAGCTCGACCGCCCCGCCCGTCGACCGCATCCCGGCCGTCTCGATCGCATCCTTGATCGTCACGGGCAGGCCGTGCAGCGGGCCCAGGTCGTCGCCCCGCGCGACGGCGGCGTCCGCCGCCCGCGCCGCCGCCCGCGCGCCCTCGAGATCCAGGGTCACGACCGCGTTCAGGCCCGGATTAATCCGCTCGATCCGCTCCGCGTAGCGCTCGAGCAGATCCGCGCTGCGCAACTGCCCGGCGCGGATCGCGGCGGCTTGGCGCGTCGCCGGCCA
>JAPOXB010000114.1 GCA_026707335.1 Chloroflexota bacterium | reverse complement strand
TTGCCGTGATCGACGTGGGCGATGATGGCGACGTTGCGGATGTCGCTGCGAGTGGGCATCGGTGGTCCGGCCGTGGATCGCGCGACGGAGGATCGCGCGGGGAGAGAGATTGACCCGTTCACCGTAAGGGCTGCGCCGCCGCCGGTCTGTCGCGCGGGGCGAGCGCTCGCGCCGCAGCGCCGGGATCGCCCGCACCGGGCGGTGATGGCCGGGAAGGCGGTAGGCTCATGGTGGGTCGGCGGTGGCGCGAGCACGTCGATGACGGACGAGCGGCAGGATCCCCGGCCGAACCCGGCGGCGGCGTTCGCCGGGCTGGACCGGCGGCGGTGGATCATCATCGTCGTGGTGCTGCTGGCCGCGGCGGGCGCCGGGGCGGGACTGGCGCTGCTCGATCGGGAGGCGCCATCCCCACCCAGCGCGACCGTCCCCGTCCCGTCGACCGACGCCGATCCTGATGCGGAGGTCGCGGCGCCCGCCGACAGCGCGTCGGCCGATGCCGCCCCACCCGACCCCGCCCCCGTCGATCCGGCCGGCCCGGACGACCGCTCAGCGGACGCCGCCGCGGCGGATCAGGCGGCGGTCTCCGAGGCTCCGGCGCCGCGCGATGTCGAGGCCGCCGAGCCGGCCGCCGAGTCTCCGCCTCAGCCAGAGCCCGCGCCGGCCGTCCAGTCCGCGGCGGCGGCCGAAGAACCGCCCGCCGGGGAGCCGGTCCAGGACGAACCGCGCCCGGCGCCCGCGCCCCGTCGCTTCTGGGCGGATTCCGCGGTCTGGGCGGACCTGGCCGCCCGGGAGTCGCCGGCGCCGCGACCGGTAGTGGAGGCGCCGCCGCCCACGCCCGTCCCTCCGGTCGACCCGGCCCACGTCGGCATCGGGCCGTTCGCCATGCCCGTAGCGGGGGCGTGCTTCCCCGAGTTCGCCGGACAACTGCCCGGCGCGCCGCGCGCCTATCGCAACGGGATCCACGAGGGCGTCGACTTCTACCCCGGCTGGGCCTGCGCCGAGATCGCGCGGGGCACGCCGGTGCTCGCCATCGGCGAGGGGCGCGTGATTCGGGCCGATTGGGACTACGAGGACCTGACCGTCGAGCTGTACTGGGAGATGGAGGCGCGCGGCTTCGCCGGCCCCGACGACCTCGACACCTTCCGCGGCCGGCAGGTCTGGGTCGACCACGGCGGCGGCGTCGTGGCACGCTACGCGCATCTCGAGGGGATCGCGGCGGGGATCGCCGAGGGAACGCCCGTGGCGGCGGGCGACGTGCTGGGCTACATAGGCGAATCCGGCACGCCCGGGGCCCTGCGCCAGCCGGGCAGCGAGATCCACCTGCACTTCGAGTTGCGCATCGGCGACGGCTACCTGGGCGAGGACCAGGGCCCGGAACGGGCCCTGGCGCTCTACCGGGCGGCCTTCCCCGCCGACCGCTGACCCCGCGGCGGCCGATCGCGGCGCCGGGGTTACCCCCCTTCGGGCGCGGCCGGGGCCGGTCGCGGCCGCGGCACGATGATGGGGGAACTCCGCAGCCAGCGGCCCACCGCCGTGTCGGCCGGGACGAAGCGCGACCGCGGCAGGACGCGCGCCTCCCCCACGGGGTTGAATCCGAACTCGAAATGCCCCCCCGGCAGGAGCCGGGCGGTGATGCGGCCCACCACGACACCGTCGACCGCCACGTCGGACGAGACCACCCAGCGGTTCACCTGTGCATCGGCGAGGATGACGCGTTGGGCCGGCCGGATGAAGTCCCCGCCCGTGGGCTGGAAGCCGACCTCGACTCCGCCATCGCTCAGGCGGCGCGCCCGGATGCGGCCCTCCACCGCCACGTCCTCGATCGTCACCGTGACCGACGCGGGGCTGCCCGCGACGACCGTCTCGGGCAGCGAGCCCAGCGCCACCGTGAACGTCTCGTCGGCGGCGTCGGCGTCCTGCCGCGTGCCGACCGTGCCCGTGCCGCTGGTCTCCCCGGCGGCGATGGCGATGCTCGCCAGCGCCCCGTAGTCGTCCGGCTCGGCCGTGCCGGCGGTCAGCGTCACCGGGATGGCCACGTCGCCTTGGAGCGGCGCCGACAGCGTCACGGTGATCGTCACGTCCGCGCCTTCGCCCACCCGATCCGGCGAGGCCGACAGCGCCACCCGCGCGAGGGCCAGCGCGGCGCCGATCGAGGCGTCGTCCGGGTTCGGCCACACGATGCGAACGAAGGCGTCGCCGGACCGGGCGATGACGATCGGTCCCAGCGCCGCGACGGCGGCCATGCTCGGGTCGCGCCGCAACAGCGTCGCGAAGTCCGAGCTGCCCACGACGCGCTCGACGGTCTCCTCGTCGTCGTACTCCGTGTCGGTCCAGACGCCGTCCCGCAGGACGAAGCTGCGGTCGCCCACCACGCGCAGGGCGTCGGCGCCGGCGCCGTGTTCGCCGGCGCGCAGCGCCTCGATGTCGTCGGCGGCGCCGACGGCGTCCTGGCCGCTGGCGGGGGCCGCCTCCGCCGCGTCCGCGAGGGCGTCCTCCGCCTCCGCCTCGTCGAAGGCCAGCTCGGGCTCCTCCGCCAGGAACGACGTGAACGGCGTGACGATGCCGAAGCGCGTCGCGATCTTCACGATCTCCGCGACCAGGGAATCGCGCGCGCCCTCGATGCGCAGTTCGGTGAGCAGGTCGGCGATGCGCTGCTGCGCCCACAACTGCGCGACCGTGGCGTCGCCGTAGTCGCGCTCCGGGAACGACACCTCGTAGCGGAACGACTCCGGCCCGGCGGCCGTCTCGCCGCGCACGACGACCGTGGCCGCGCCGGGGGCGTCGTAGCGGCCGGCGAGAAGCACCTGCGTGCCGGCGAAGATGCCGGCGATGCGTTCGGGGGCCAGGCCGGAGACGCCGCCGCCGTCGAACTCGATCTCCACGCCGGTCAGCACCGGCGTCGCGATGCGCTCGAACAGGCGGCCGACCTCCGCGTCGATCCGCTCGTCCGGCGTGACGTAGTGGCTGGTCCCGAGGAAGTCGCGGGCCAAGGCATCGAGCAGGATCGTGTCGACGTCGTAGCCGACGCCGAAGGTGAACATCTGCGTGCGGCCGGAGGCGCTGCCCTGGGCGACCGCCAGGATCGACTCCGGATCGTCCGGTCCCACGGTCGGCAGGCCGTCGGTGAGGAAGACGACCGTCGCCGGGCGCTCGCCGCCGGCCAGGTCCAGCGCCGTCGCCAGCGCGCCGGCGATGTTGGTGCTGCCGCCGGCCACCAGCCGGTCGACGTGGGCGATGCCGGCGGCCGCCTCGGCGGCGGGCGTCAGGCCCTCGCCGAACACGCTGACGGTGCTCGCAAAGCCGACCACGCCGAAGCGGTCGCCCGGGCCCAGCCGGTTCAGCATGAAGCGCGCCGCGTCCTTGGCCTGGGCGAGCTTCTCGCCCTCCATCGAGCCGGAGTTGTCGAGCACGAGGATGAGGTCGCGATCGACGCGCGCCGCGGCCTGCGTCGCCGGGGCGAACAGCAGGGCGAAGTAGCCCGCCTCGTCGCTCGGGCGGTAGGTGAGCAGGCGGGTGCTGAGCAGCCCCTCGCCGCCGCTGAGGTCGAGCCGGAAGTCGGTCGCCGGCGACCAACCCTCGCCCGATTCCCAGCTCAGCGACAGCCGGCCGGGGCCGTCGCGGGTCGAGGCGAGGCTGTACGTGGGCGCGACCGCCGCGCGCACCTCCCAGGAGACGTCGATGTCCACGTTGACCGTGGCGCTCGCCGGCCGCGGCGACATGCGCGACCAGGGCACGGAGACGGCCACCTGGTTGCCCTCCGCCGTCAGCGGCGTCGTCACGGTGAAGCTCACGCTGCGCTGCTCGCCGGGGGGCACCGGGAAGGCGCGCACCTCGTAGAGCGTGTCGCTGACCGATTGCAGCAGCGCCGGGTCGATCAGGCGCCGCACGATGTCCTCGTAGATGCGCTCCGCGTCGCCCGAGTCGAGCAGGCGGCCCTCCAGCGTCTCGGGGCCGCCCGACAGGACGAGGTCGCCGACGGCGCTGCCGGGCGGCACCGGCACCACGATGCGCCCCTCGGCGAGGAAGTCGCCCGGGTTGCTGAGGTCGAGCCGGTAGCGGGCGACGGCGGCCGCGTCGCGGACCGAGATGGAGACGTCGAGCGCGTCGAGCCGCGCGCCGTCGATGCCGAACGGCGGCGGTTCGACGACCTGGGCCGCCAGGCGCGCCGGGGCCAGCGGCGTCAGCAGGGCCAGCGCCAGCAGCGGGATGAGCAGCCGGACGGCGATGCCGGGGGCGCGCCGGGGCCGGGGGATGGGGGATCGCATCATTGCAGGACCTCCGATGTGGATGTGCGCATGGTAGGGGCGTGTGCGGTCGTGCCGCGTGACTAGCGAGACGGCGCGGCGCGCGCGTTGGTTCCCCGGCCCCTCGCCCCTGACCTCACCCCCTGTCCCCCTCTCCACCTAAACGGTGGAGAGGGGGAACGTGGAAGCGACCGTTGGGGACTCCCCTCCGGTCCCCCCTCTCCATTGCTCTGCGATGGAGAGGGGGCTAGGGGGTGAGGTTCTGGCCGCCGCAACGGGACCGGACCCTAATCCTCCAGCAAGAGCGCCGCGAGGCGGTCCAACTCCTCGTCGTCCAGGCCCTGGGCGCGGAGGTAGCCGCGGGCGTCGCCATGGCTCGCGTGCAGGCGCTCGAGGAACTCGGCCATGGCGTCGGGCGGGGCGCCGTAGAGGCGCTGGACGTCCTCGCCCTCCCCGACCTGGACGTCGCGCATGGAGAGCAGCTTGGCGGTCGAGAGGTTGCTGAGCGCGTAGTCGGCGACGATCGTCTCGTCGTCCACGCCGAGCACGTTCATGACGAGCGCGCAGACGACGCCGGTGCGGTCCTTGCCGGCGCTGCAGTGCACGAGGGCCGGGTAGGTCTCCTCGCGCGTGAGGGCGCGCAGCGCGGCGCGCAACTGCGACGCCCCGCGCTCCAGGTAGGCGGCGTAGCGCGGGCCCGACGGGCCGCGGCCGTAGACCTCGTCGAGCGGCTGGCTGACGGGGCCGGGCACGCCGGGCATGGGGATGACGGAGAAGTTCTTGCGCCAGGGCACGAGCGCGACGAGCGGCCCCAGGTCGTCGCTCTCGCTCTCGATCTCGTCGGGGCGGCGCAGGTCCAGGATGCCGCGCACGCCGAGCACGTCGTGGGCGTGCCGCGCCTCCTCGTCGGACATGGTGTGCAGCGCGCCCGAGCGGAACAGCCGCCGCCAGCGGATGCGGCGCCCGTCGCGCGTGCGGTATCCGCCGATGTCGCGGAAGTTGAACACGGAGTCGTAGGGGATGTGGCGCTCGATGTCGGTCGTCACGGGGCGTCCCTTCAAGGTCGAGGCGAGGGGGATGCGGGCGGATCGTCCCCGGCAGCGTAGCGCCCGGCCGGGGCCGGGTCGTGCTGGGGCGGCTGACGGGCGCCCGCTATCCCGCCGATTGCGCCTATCCTGCCCGCCGCGACGACGATCCAGGCAAGGAGGATGCGATGCCCGACGATGCCGCCCGGCGGCTGCCCACGCAGGATGAGGTGAACGAGCAGCTCTGGGGCCGCAGCAACTGGGGCCGCTGGGGCGCCGACGACGAGCGCGGCACGGTCAACCTGATCACGCCGGCCAAGCGGGCGCGGGCGGCCGCCCTCGTGCGGACCGGTGAGACAGTGTCGCTCAGCCGGCCGCTGCCGACGCAGCTGTCGCCGACGAACCCGAAGCCGGCCCAGCACTACACGATGTGGGACGACCGCAACCTGGGCTGGGGCGGGGCGTCGGACTTTTACGGCATCGAGTACCACGGCCACACGACGACGCACATCGACGCGCTCTGCCACATCTGGGGCCCGGACGGCCTCTACAACGGCCGCGACCCGGCCGCGACGCTGACCCCGCGCGGCGCTCGCAAGAACGACGTGGCGGCCTTCCAGGGCGGGATCGTGACGCGGGGCGTCCTGCTCGACGTCACCCGGCACCGGGGGGTGGACTTCGTGGAGGAGGACGCGCCGGTGCACGGCTGGGAGCTGGCGGAGATCGCGCAGGCGCAGGGGGTCGCGCTGGAGCCGGGCGACGCGCTGCTGATCTGCAACGGACGCGAGGCGTTCTACGCGGCGCGGCCGGGCAAGATCCCGGGCCAGCCGCCGATCCCCGGCCTGCACGCCACCTGCCTGCCCTTCCTGCGCGACAACGACGTCGCGCTGCTGGGCTGGGACCTGATGGACCTGAAGCCCACCGGCTACGAGCTGGACTGGGGCGTGCATGGCGTCATCCCGGCCTACGGCCTGCCGCTGCTCGACAACGCGCTGCTCGAGCCGCTGGCGGCGTACTGCGCCGCGCAGGGCCGCTACGAGTTCCTGCTCATGGTGCTGCCCCTGGTCGTGAAAGGGGGTACGGGGAGTCCAGTCAACCCCATCGCGATGTTCTGAGCGGCGGCGCCGCGACCCGCTATGATCCGGCGCAACCGCGCCACGACTGGGAGAGGACCGTCATGAGTCAGACGCCGGGGATCGACCCCGCCCTGTTCGCGCCGTCGGCGATCACGCCGGAGACGGCCGCCTTCAACGAGAAACTGGCCGTGGCGATGGCGGCCGAGACGCCCCTGGCGGAGCAGGAGCCGGCCGACGTGCGCCGCGCCCAGGTGGAGGGTCGCGGCCCGTTTGCGCCCCTCGTCCTCGACGAGAACGCCGAGAACCGCACGATTCCGGGTCCGGCCGGCCCGATCCCGATCCGCCTCTTCCGGCCGCCCGGCGAGCCGCAGGGCGTCTACCTGTACATCCACGGGGGTGGCTGGGTGCTGGGCGCGTTCGACCAGCAGGACGATCTGCTGGCGGCGTCGGCGCGGCGCACGGGCTGCGTCGTCGTGAGCGTGGAGTACCGCCTCGCGCCCGAGCACCCCTACCCGGCGGGCCCGGACGACTGCGAGGCGGCGGCGGTCTGGCTGGCGGAACGCGCCGCGGCCGAGTTCGGCACGGACCGGCTGGTGATCGGCGGTGGGTCGGCGGGGGGGCACCTCTCGGCGCTGACGCTGCTGCGCATGCGCGACCGCCACGGCTTCACCGGCTTCCGGGCGGCGAACCTGCTCTACGGCGCGTTCGACCTGTCGGAGACGCCCAGCCAGTCGCAGGCGCCGCAGCAGTACATCGTGCCGCTGCCGGCGATGCGCTGGTTCTACGACCACTACGCGCCGACGCAGGATCGGCGCGACCCCGACGTGTCGCCGTCGTACGCGCGGCTGCACGACATGCCGCCGGCGCTGTTCTCGGTGGGGACGCTCGACCCGCTGCTCGACGACACGCTGTGGATGTACGCGCGCTGGGTCGCGGCCGGGAACGCGGCCGAGTTGGCGCTGTACCCCGGCGGCGTGCACGGCTTCAACCTCATGCCGAACCTCGAGATCGGCCGGGAGGCCAACCGGCGGATGGACGAGTTCCTGGCGGCGGCGGTCGCGGACTGACGGCCGCGGCCCACACCGGCGGCTATTCGCCCTGCGGGTGGGCGTAGGGGCGGGGATAGCGGCCGAGGGCCTTGCCCTCGATCAGGGGGCGGAAGACGCTCTCCATCTCCTCGCAGGCCTCGTCGATGCCCCACATCTTGTCGCTGTAGATCGTCGCCTCCGTGACCGGGTTGGCGACGAGTTCGATCTGGTAGCCGCGCGCCCCGATCACGCGGCCGCTCAGCCAGTCCGACTCCTCGCTGGCGAGGTACACCACGGGCGGCGCGATGTTCAGCGGCGATCGCTTGTCGTCCTGGGTGGGCTCGATGCCGAAGCGCCGCCGGTCGGCGGGGATGTCGTCGATCATGCGCGTCTGCGCGCCGGGCGAGATCGCGTTGCAGGTCACGCCGTAGCGGCCCAAGGCGTTGGCCGAGGACAGCGTGAACCCCACGATGCCGAGCTTGGCGGCCGAGTAGTTGGGCTGGCCGGGGTTGCCGTAGAGGCCCGACACCGAGGTGAAGTTGATCATCCGGTAGTGGCCCTTGCGCTCGGCGCGCCAGTGGATCGAGGCGAACTTGCTGGTGTTGAAGGTGCCCTTCAGGTGCACCCGGATGACGTCGTCCCACTCCTTCTCAGTCATGTTGAACAGCATCCGGTCGCGCAGGATGCCGGCGACGTTGATCAGCACGTCGACGCCGCCGTAGGTGTCGATCGCCTGCTGGATCAGCCCCTCGGCCTGCTCGTAGCTGGAGATGTCGCCGAAGTTGGCGACCGCCTGGCCGCCGGCGGCCGTGATCTCGTCGGCGACCTCCCGAGCCGGCCCCTGGTCCTCCCCGCTGCCGTCGATGGCGCCGCCGAGGTCGTTGACGACGAGCTTCGCGCCCTGGGCGGCCAGCGTCTTGGCCAGCGCGGCGCCGATGCCCCGTCCCGCCCCCGTGATAACGCAGATGCGATCGTCGAGCCGTCCCATGCCGTCCTCCTGGTCGTCGGCCGAGCCGCGCCTCGCGTTCGGCCCGCCAAAGTTGGATACCAGACGGAGGATCGCCGGACAAGCAAACCGCGCCGGGCGGCGGCTCAGGACGCCGCGATTCGCAGCAGGCGCAGCGCGGCCGGCGCCGACCGGGCGAGCGCTTCTCCGCTGTCGATTTGGTGGACGCGGGCGGGCGGCGGCAGCCGCACGTCGTCGAAGGCGGGGCGCTGGCGTTCGTACACCTCCCACGTGCCTTCCGAGACGGCGGCCGGGTCGGCGGCGCGCAGTTGCATGCGCGCGCGCACGACCTCGGCGGAGGCCCGGCAAACGAGCACGTCGCAGGGGACGCCGAGCCGCCGGGCGAGCGCGGCCGCGGCATCGCGCTGGGCCGGATCGACGAACGTCGCATCGAGGATGACGGGCTGGCCGTCGCGCAGGCTCGTCTCGGCCTCGCCGAGCAGGGCGTCGTACGTGCGGGCCGTCGTGGCCGCGTCGTACAGGCCTGTCCCGACGCCGGAGCCGGACGCGGCCGTGGGGTCGAGGCCCGCCAGCCGCTTGCGCACGACGTCGGAGGAGAGCCAGCGCGCGCCCAGCCGCCCGGCCAGAGCCGTCGCGAGGGTGCTCTTGCCGCTCCCGCTCGGCCCGGCGACGACCATCAGCCGCGCTCCCGTCCCCCGCTCCGCGTAGCCGGCCGCGAGCTGGAAGTGGCGCCGGGCGTTGTTTCGGGCAGTCTCCCGGTCGGCGGCCGCGAGGTGGGGGTCGGCGGCGGCGAAGGTGCTGATCTTGCCGACCACGTAGGCCCGATAGCACTCGTAGAAGGGCAGCAGCAGCGGCAGGTCGGCGTCGAGCGTGCGCGCCAGGTAGCGGGCGAGCAGCTCATCCGCCAGGTCGGGGCGGCCCCGCGACGCGAAGTCCATCCGCAGGAAGGCGAGGTCGGCGGCCACGTCGCCGTAGCGCATGCGGTCGTTGAACTCGATGCAGTCCAGGACGCGGACGTCGCCGGGGCCGGCCCCGGCGGCGGGCTCGAAGGCGACCGCGGTCACCTTGAGGTCGCCATGGCCGTCGCGGATCCAGCCCTCGTCGCGGCGGCGGCGCAGCAGGCCCGCGTTGCCGTCGAGGAAGCGCGAGACGTAGGCGCGGATCGCGTCGAACGCCGCGCGGTCGATGCTGTCGCCGATGGCGTCCTGCGTCTGCTCGAAGTTCTCCGTCCAGTTGCCCTCGATGACCGCCCGCGAGCCGAACTCCGTGATGGCCGGACCGCGCTCGGCCCGCAGGTGGAAGTCCGCCAGGACCTCGGCGACGGCGCGGGCGTGTGCGGCCGTCGCGCGACCCTCCGCCAGGATCGATTCGAGCATGCCGTCGGCGGGCAGGCGCCGCATGACGACCGCGTAGTCGATGGGCTCCGCGTCGCCGGGGCCGCCGACGCCCAGCGTGAAGCCGTCGCCCCGCGGCCGGATCGGCTCGACGCCCAGGTACACGTCGGGGCTGAGGCGGCCGTTGCGCTCGACCTCGGCGGCGCACATGCGAGCGCGCTTGTCGGCGGTGGTGAAGTCGAGGAAGCCGAAGTCGACGGGCTTCTTGACCTTGTAGACCCGGTCGCCGGCGAGGACGACGAAGCTGATGTGGGTCTGCACGAGCCGGCCGGATTCGCCCGGCGGCAGGCCGGGGGCGTGGTCGATCAGCCAGGCGACGTGGGGCGGCAGGCTCACGCGGTCACCGTAGGGCGCGCGGCGGGGCGCGTCACGCGTCGAGCCGGCGCAGCAGCGCCGAGGCCCCCTCGACGCGCGCGCCCAGCCGCGTGACGCGGTCGCGCAGGTCGCGGTCGGAGGTGACGACGAGCGCCTCCTGCGGGCGCGGGTCGAGCTCCAGCTCCGCCACGATCCGGTCGTCGGCGGCGTCGGCGCCCGGCCACCGCGCGTAGAGGACCAGGACGCCGTCGTGGCGGCCCTCCGGCAGATCGGGCAGGGGCCGTCCGTCGAGGACGAGCACCAAATCGTCCTCCGAGGCGGGGTGCCGGGCCCGCAGGTCCTGCAACTGCCGCAGGAGCGCCCGGGCGGCGCCCGGACGGTCGCGCCACCAGCCGGTCGGACGGCTGCCGATCACGTTCATGCCGTCGACGAAGAGCCGTGCCACGGGATCGGGCGGCGGCCGTCAGGCGCGGGGCAGCCCGAGGCCGCGCTGCGCGATGATGTTGCGCTGGATCTCGTTCGTGCCGCTGTAGATGGTGGTCGGCACGGCGAGCAGGTGCTCCTCGGGGAAGTCGCCGCCGTGCGGGGCGAGGGGGTCGCCGGCGCGCAACTGCCCGCCCAGGCCCAGGTAATTCACGCCCCAGTTGAAGATCCGTTGCCCCAGCTCCGACTGGAAGATCTTGACGACGCTGGCCTCGTGGTTCGGCACCTGGCCCGACGCCTGCATATGGCCGATGCGGTAGCCCAGATACGTCGCGACGTTGTTCGCGACGACGAGGTCGGCGAGCTGGCTGCGACGGCGCTGCCGCGTGGCCGCGTCGCGATCGCGCAGGTCGCCGGCGAGCAGTTCGAGCGTACGGCGCTGGGAGGCGGTCGTGGCGATGCCGGAGCGTTCGTAGTCGAGCAGGGTCATACCCACGTACCAGCCGCGGTGCTCCTCGCCGACGCGGTTGCCGGCGGGCACGCGCACGTCCTCGAAGAACACCTCGTTGAAGTGGTGGCGGTCGGCCATGTTGATCAGCGGCCGGATCGTGACGCCCGGCGTGTTCTTGAGGTCGTCGATGATCAGGAAGCTGATCCCCTTGTGCTTGGGCGCGTCCGGGTCGGTGCGGACGAGGGTGAACATCTGGTTGGCGTGGTGGCCGCCCGAGGTCCAGATCTTGGAGCCGTTGACCACGTAATCGTCGCCGTCGCGGACGGCACGGGTCTGGAGCGAGGCGAGGTCGGAGCCGGCGCCGGGCTCCGAGTAGCCCTGGCACCAGACGTCCTCGCCGCTGGTGATGCCCGGCAGGTAGCGGGCCTTCTGTTCGTCGTTGCCGTGGATGATCAGCGTCGGCCCGATCATGCCAACGCCGAAGCCGCGCGTGCCGGTGTCGGGCGCGCCGTGGTAGCCGAACTCCTCGCTGAAGACCATCTGCTCGTAGATCGAGGCGCCCAAGCCGCCGTATTCCGTGGGCCAAGCGGGCGCGATCCAGCCCCGATCGGCGAGCTTGCGGTTGAACTCGCAGGCGCGCTCGAAGTCGTCCTCCGTGTCGGCGACCGCAGCGTCGCCTGCGCCGTTGTCGTCCTCGCGGGGCAAGTGCTCCCGCAGGAAGTCGCGCACCTCGGCGCGCAGCGCTTCCTCTTTCTCGCCGAACCGCAGGTCCATCGTGGGGCTCCTCAGCGTGCGGACCGGGGCGCGGGCCGCCTAGTATGCGCTCCC
>JAPOXB010000013.1:1981-11830 GCA_026707335.1 Chloroflexota bacterium | reverse complement strand
CGCCGCGGCCGCCGACGCGGCCGCCGCCGCCGAAGCCGCCGCCGCCGCCGCCCAGGAGGCCGCGGAAGCGGCGACCGGCGGGGTGGGGCTGGGGCTGGACCCCGAGGGCGGCATCATTGGGCTGCCCGACACCCAACTGGGCGGCAAGGTGCGCACCGTCTTCTGGGGCCGCATCGCGAACTTCGACCAGCACGTGTCCGGCAACCGCGGCATTCTCTCGCAGATGTACGAGACGGCCGTGCGCGCGAACCCGCTGGACGGGCTGAAGACGATCATCCCGCGTCTGGCCTCGGGCTGGGAGATCTCGGACGGCGGCCTCACGTACACGCTGCCCGTCCGCCAGGGCGTGACCTACCACGACGGCACGCCCTTCGTCGCGGGCGACCTCGCCGCCTCGCTGCGCCGCATGCGCAACCTGGGCGAGTTCAGCGACTACACGAGCCGCTACGCGACCGACCTCGACTACATGGAGAGCGCGGACGCGATCGACGACCAGACGGTCGTGGTCAAGCTGAGCGCGCCGCGCGCCTACTTCCTGGAGATGCTGGCCGGGCCCGAGAAGGCGATCTACTCCGAGACGCACCTGCAGGACACGAGCAACATCGAGGCGGAGCCGCTGCCGGGCACCGGTCCCTACCTGTTCCAGGAGCACCGGGCCGAGGAGTTGACCCGCTTCACCCGCAACCCGAACTACTGGAACCCGTCGCTGCCCTACATCGACGAGTTGGAGATGCTCCACGTCCGGCCTTGGCCGGACCGCGCGACCGCCATCCTGGGCGGCCAGGCCGACTACGCGAACATCGTGCCGGCCGAGTTCTACGACACCCGCGACCAATTCGCCGACGTCGCCGGCGTCGCCCGCCACGACGGCACCCGCGCCTCGCTGCAGTTCTACATCCACAACGAGAAGGAGCCGTTCAACGACCCGCGTGTGCGGCGCGCGATCTTCCTGGCCCCGAACCGGCCGGGCCTGATCGACGTGTACACCGAGTCGATGAGCCTCGCCGGCTCCCGCTGGGTGTCGAACTCCAGCCCCGTCGCCACGCCGATCGGGGAACTCGAGCAGATTCCGGGCTACCGCGGCGAGGACCCGGAGGCCATCGCGGAAGCGAAGCAGTTGCTGGACGCCGTGGGGCTGGGCGACGGCTTCGACGGCGGCCAGATCGTCAGCAACACCAACCCCGCGCACTCCGAGATCCTGGCGCCGGCCTTCCAGGCCGAGCTCAAGGAGAAGCTCAACATCGACACGGTGCTCGACCCGCGCGGCGGCTCCGGGCGCACGGAGGCCTACCAGGAGGGCACCTACGACTTCCTGCTGGGCGTCATCTTCCGCGCGCCGGTGAGTGAGTTCGTCACCGCCTGGAAGTCGTGCATCCGCACCGGCGGCTCGAACAACTTCGAGCTCTACTCGAACCCGGAGGTCGACGACATCATCGACCGGATCGACGCCGAGTTCGACTTCGAAACGAAGAAGGAGCTCTACGCGGAGGGCATGGACCTGCTCGACCAGGATCCGCCCTTCTACCTGGTCGCGTTCACGCAGCACAACGCCATGTGGGCGAACCGGCTGCACGGCCACCTGGAAGAGATCCGCGGCTACACCGAGGAAGGCACCTGGGACCTGTTCTGGGTCGACGCCTAGGCACGCACACCGCGAGAGCGGCGCCGGGCGGCGGGGGCTCCATCCGCATGGAGCGTCCGTCGCCCGGCTGCTGTGTTCCCTTCCAGCCTCCCGTTCCGCCGGGCCGCGGCGGATCACGCTCCGCGGCCTGACGCACTTCCCAGTTCCTCCGGGGGCGCTACCCTGGCGGCCGGATCATGCTGAAGTACATCCTTCGCCGCTTGCTGCTCGGCGTGCCCGTCCTGATCGGGATCTCGATCCTGATCTTCGCCGCCATCCGCATCATTCCGGGCGACCCCACGGCCATCCAGAACGACGCCGGCGGCTACGTCTTCACGCAGGAGCAGCGCGACCGGCTGCGCGAGCAGATGGGCATCGACCGCCCCCTGACGGAGCAATACCTCGACTGGGTGGGCGACATCGTCACCGGCGACCTCGGCTCCTCGTTCATCGCCGATACGCCGGTCACGGAGATCGTGGGCAACCGCGGCCCCGTGAGCGCCCAGATCGCGATCATGGCCATCCTCCTGGCCTGGATGATCGGCATCCCGCTGGGCATCTTCGGGGCCGTCCGCCAGAACCAGACCAGCGACTACGCATCGCGCTTCGTCGCAGTCTTCCTGCTCGCCGTGCCCGGCTTCTGGATGGGCCTGCTGATCATCCTCTTCACGGTGCTGGTCCTGGGATGGCGGCCGCCGCTGGTCTACGTCCACCTCTGGACCGACCCGATCGAGAACCTGCAGATGACCCTGGGGCCGGCCTTCGTGATGGGCGTCGGGCTGGGGGCGGTCTTCGCCCGGATCACCCGGTCGTCCGTGCTGGACGTGCTCAGCAGCGATTTCGTGCGCACGGCCCAGGCCAAGGGTCTCAACAGCCGCAACGTGCTCGTCGTGCACGTGCTGCGCAACGCCCTGCTGCCCGTGCTGACGATCTCCGGGCTGGCCCTGGGCGGCCTCATCGGCGGAGCGGTCGCGGTGGAGCGGGCCTTCTCGGTGCCGGGGCTGGGGCTTTCGCTGGTCGAGGGCATCCAGTCGGCGGATTGGACGCTGATCCAGAGCCTCGTCTTCCTCTACGCCCTCTCCTTCATCCTGGCGAACATCTTGATCGACATTGCTTACGGCTTCGTCGATCCTCGCATCCGGGTCGCCTAGGCTGGCGGCCGGCCGCCGGGTGAGCCCCACCCCCCTCGCAACTGCCCCGGCCCGAGGAATGGAGTCGACGTGCGCGCACTAAGCCTGACCGGCGAACGGACCATCGCGGTGCAGGACAAGCCCGAGCCGGAGCCCGGCCCGGGCGAACTGCTGATCCGGCTGCGGGCCTCGGCGATCTGCGGCAGCGACCTGCACCTCTACCGCCGCGCGCCGCAGGCCTACATCGACCGCGCGGTCACCCCCGGCCACGAGGGCAGCGGCGACGTGGTCGGCGTGGGCGAGGGCGTGACGGGCTGGGCGCCGGGCGACCGGGCCGTCGTCTACTTCCGGCGTACGTGCTGGGAGTGCGACGACTGCCGCAGCGGCAACAACCAGGTCTGCGCCGTCATCCGCCCCGGCTATGGCTTCGGCGCGCACGGCTCCGACGCCGAGTTGATGACCGCCGACGCCAGCGCCAGCATGCGCCTGCCCGACGGCCTGAGCGCCCGGGAGGGCGCCATCCTGGCCTGCCAGGGCGGCACCGCCTACGCGCCCCTCGTGCGGTTGGGCGCCGGCGGGCGGGACCGGGTGGCGGTGTCGGGGCTGGGCCCGGTGGGGCTGCTGGCCGCGCAGTTCGCGCTCGCGATGGGGGCGGAGGTGGTGGGCATCGACCCCGTCGCGGAGCGCCGGGCGCTGGCGGAGTCGCTGGGCGCGAGCGCCACGATCGACCCCACGGCCGGGGACGTGGGGCCCGCGCTGAAGGCGATCTGGCCGCACGGCGCCGACAAGCTGGTCGAAGCCTCCGGCGCGACCCCCGCCCACGAGGCGATTCCGGCGGTCGTACGGCCGCGGGGGACCGCGGCCCTGGTGGGGCTCGGCACCGAGCCGTTCCAGACATCGCTCAACGGGATCACGCGCTGGGACATCAACCTCTTCGGCTCGACCATCTACCCCCAGACCATGTGGGACGAGCTCTGCGACTTCGTGCAGCGCAAGTCGATCGACCTGGGGGCCGTCGTGAGCCACGATCTGAGCATCGAGGAGGGTCCGCGCGGCTTCCAACTGGCGGACGAGGCGGCCGGCGGCAAGATCTGCTTCCACTTCGACTGATCGACGGGGACCGACTCGACTGGGATGGCGGGCTGATGATGCGTCTGCTGATCACCGGCGGCGCCGGCCGCCTCGGCCGCTGGGTCGTGGAGGAGTTGCAGCGCGACCACGAGATCGTCGTGGCCGACGTCGCCGCCGGGCCGGCGGCCGGCGGGGGGCCTCGCTACCTGCAGGTCGACCTGACCGACCCGGAGGCGGTGGCGAGCGCGACGGCCGGCGCCGACGCCGTGGTGCACCTCGCCGCCATCCCCTCCCCGCGCGACCACCCGGCGGAGCACGTCTTCGCCAACAACATGCTGAGCACGTTCAACGTCGTGGAGGCGGCGATGCGGGCGGGCGCGGAGAAGGTGATCTACAGCGGCAGCGGCTCGGCGCTGGGTTTCGCCTTCCGCTTCCGCGACATGGTCCCCGCCTACATGCCGATGGACGAGGAGCACCCGCTGCTGCCCCAGGACGCCTACGGGCTGTCGAAGTGGCTGGGCGAGGAGATCCTGGCCGCCGCCACGCGCCGGACGGGCATCCGCACGATCTCGCTGCGGCCGACGAGCGTCCTGCAGCCCGGCGACTACGCCGAGCGCGTGCCCGCGGCGCTCGACCGTCCCGGCGGCCACGGCATCTTCGCCTACGTCGACGCGCGCGACTACGCGCAGGCGGTGCGCCTGGCGCTCGCGGACGAGACGATCGAGCACGACCGCTTCTTCATCACGGCCGACGACGCGCTCTGCCGCGAGCCGCTGAGCGTCGCGTTCCCGCGCCGCTTCCCCGGCAGCGAGGCCGTCTGCGCGCACCTCACCGGGACGCAGGGCCCGATCACCTGCGCGAAGGCGAAGCGCGTCCTGGGCTACCGGCCGCAATACAGTTGGCGCGACCTTGTCCCCTGAGGCGGCCTCCCCCGACCCGACCGCGCGCCCATCCGCCGGCTTCGGCGAGTGGGACGGGGAACCAATCGTGGCGCTGCGGGAGCCCGCCAGCGGCTCGCTGGCCGAGGTCGTGCCGGGGCTGGGCGGCAACGTCGCCCGCTTCCGCACGCTGGTCGGTGGGCGGCCGATCGAGGTGATCGGCGCGCCGCCGGACCTGGCGACGCTGCGGGCGCTGCCCACCCGCTACGGGGCGGGCGTGCTCTTCCCCTATCCCGGCCGCGTGGGCGGCGACGGCTTCGACTTCCAGGGACGGCGCGTCGATCTGCCGCCCGACCCCGCGACCAACAACGCCATGCACGGGCTGGCGCGCCGCCGCGCCTGGCGCGTGACCGGCATGGGCGCGTCGCCCGAGGCGGGGGCCTGGGTCACGACCGAGATCGCGACGCGGGAGGAGGCCGTGAGCGCGGCGGAGTGGCCCTTCCCCTTCCGGCTGTCGCTGCGGATCGCGCTGCGCGGGGGACGGCTGCGCAGCGACGTGACCGTCGCCAATACGGGCGGCGCGGCGATGCCGTTCGGCCTGGGCTTCCATCCCTACATCCCCACGCCGCTGGGCCCGCGCGGCGAGGCCGACGCCTGCGAGGTCGGGATCGACGCGACGGAGCGCTGGCAGGACTTCGTCGACCCGCCGGCCACGGTGACGCCCATCAGGGAGGACGAGTGGCCGCGCCGGCCGCTGCCCCTGGCGGACATCGCGCCCGTCCGTCGCTCCGCGGCAGGCATCGTCCGCAACGCGACCTTCTTCCGCCGCGGGCGCGACCGGGGGCGGGGAGCGACGGGCCGCCTGATCGACCGGGCGAACGGCGTG
The DNA here is from genome assembly GCA_026707335.1 of Chloroflexota bacterium. Lineage (GTDB taxonomy): Bacteria > Chloroflexota > Dehalococcoidia > Bin125 > Bin125 > TK10-74A. The sequence goes on along the minus strand of JAPOXB010000013.1, from coordinate 6,244 downwards.
GAGGCCGTGGTGACGTGCAGCCCGGAGTTCCCGGCGATGGTGTTCTACACGCCGCCGGGCATCGCGACGGCGTCGCTCGAGCCGCACACGTGCATCCCCAACGCCTTCAACCTGACCGGCGCGGGGCTGCCCGACCCGGGCCTGGTCGTGCTGGCGCCGGGCGCGGCCTGGCACGGCTGGTACACCCTGCATGCGGCGCCGCTGCGCCGACCGGCCGTGGGCTAGACGAAGTACTCGCCGGCGTAGGGCTGGAAGCGCCGGAACGCCTCCGCGTACTGGCACCCCGGCATGCCCCCGATGGCTCGCGCCTCGACACCGCGCAGCTGGCCGCGCTCGGGCCAGCGCTCCAGCAGCCCCGGCTGCGTGGGCCGGTAGCATTCCAGCGCCTCGATCTTGAGGTCCCAGACCGGCGTGATGTCGATGTACGTGTCGGGCGCGAAGCCGAGGATCGGCTGCGCCATGACGTCGGGCTCGAAGAGGAAGATGCGGGCGCGGCCGATGCCGCCCTCGCGCGCCTGCACGGCGGCCACGCGGGCCAGGCTCGTCGCCCGCACGACCGTCTCGCTCACGGTCTGGTGGTCGCGGTTGGTGGGCTCGTAGTTCCAGTGCGTCAGGATGATGTCGGGGCGGAAGTCGCGGATGCGGTCCACGTAGAGTTGCATGCGCTGCGCGTCGATGACGAGCGGGTTGTCGTCCAGGTCGAGGAACTCGATTTCGACGCCGAGGATGTCGGCGGCGCGCTGCGACTCGGCCCGGCGGATCGCCTTGACCGACTCCACCGTGGCCTCGGGGTTCGCCCACTGCGGAGCCGACTCGCCGCGCTCGCCGAAGGTCGCGCAGACGACCTTGACCTGCGCGCCGGCCTGCCGGTAGCGGGTCGCCGTGCCGCCGGCGCGGAAGCACCAGTCGGCGGCGTGCGCGCCGAAGACCATGAGGCGGGTGTCCGGGCCGGGCGGGCCGTCACCAATCACCGACGGCCCCGTCCTTGAGCACCGGGTGCTGGGTGTCGGCCGGCCGGAAGGGGAAGCGCTCGGCCAGCGACTCGTCGAAGCGGATGCCGATGCCGGGCGCGCGGGGCAGGTCGACGTAGCCGTCGACGATGTTGAGCGGCTCGACCAGCATCTCGTCCCAGATTTCCGACTGCCCCCCGGGCGGGATGAGGCTCTCCTGGATGAGGAAGTTGGGCGTGCAGGCGCCGATGTGCAGGCTGGCCAGGGTCACGCCGGGGCCGCGGGGGTTGTGCGGCGCGATCTGCATGAAGTAGGTCTCCGCGGCGGCGGCGATGCGGCGCGTCTCCGAGATGCCGCCGGCGTGGCCGAGGTCGGGCTGCAGGATCGACACGGCCTGGGACTCGATGGTCGTGCGGAAGTCCCAGCGGCTGTACATGCGCTCGCCGGTCGCGACCGGGATGGGACAGGAACGGCTGACCTGCAGCAGCGCGTCGACGTTGCGGGGCGGCACCGGCTCCTCGAAGAAGAGCAGGTCGAGGGGGGCGATCGCGCGGGCGATCTCCAGCGCGACCGTGGGCGTCGACTTGCCGTGCGCGTCCACCATCAGCGCGACGTCCGGCCCCACGGCGTCGCGGACGGCGGCGATGTTGTCGTGGGTCTCCGCCGCCTTGCGGGGGTCGCGGACCAGTTCCGGCGTCCCGGGGATGCCGAGCTTGATCGCGGTGTAGCCCTCGTCGAGGCGCTCGAGGCAGTTCTCGACGAGTCCCCTCGGGTCGTTCGCGCGCCGGCCGGGGTGGGTGTAGAGCCAGATGCGGTCGCGGACGGCGCCGCCCATCAGGCTCCAGACCGGCCGGTCGAGGCGCTTGCCGGCGATGTCCCAGAGGGCTTGGTCGATGGCGCTCAGCGCCGTGGAGAGGATCACGCCGCCGCGCTGGAAGCTGTTGCGGTAGAGCACCTGCCAGTGCCGCTCGATCTGGCCGTCGTCCTGCCCGACGAGGTATTCGGCGAAGTCCTGCACCGCGCCCATGATGGCCCTCGCCTTGTGCGGCAGCGTGCCCTCGCCGTATCCCTCCATGCCGTCGTCGCAACGGATGCGCACGATCACCATGTTGCCGCGCCCCAGGTTCACGGCGAACGGGTCGACTGCAACGATCTTGCTCATGGGCTTGCGCCTCCTCTCCCGGGCCGGACGCGCCGTTCCGGCCGACCGTCGCTCCACGCGGGACGGGGAACTGGATGCGGGATTCTGTCTAGCTTCGGGCCGGGCGGGCGTCAAGCCGAACGCGGCTGCTATCGTCCCGGTGGCGTCCGCCCGACCCGAAGGAGCCCGCCGCATGTGCCACCCCGACGCCCCCACCGACGCCATCCCGCCCGACGTCGCCGTGGAGGAGGTGTTGGTGCCGGTGGGCGACGGGGAGCGGATGCCCGGCTTCCTGGCCCTGCCCGCGCACCTGCCCGCCCCGGCCGTCGTGATCGGCAACGACGTCGTGGGGCGCAGCCCCTACTACGAGCACTTGGCCGCGCGCTTCGCCGCCGCGGGCTTCGTCGCGCTCGACCCCGAGTACTTCTTCCGGCAGGGCCCGCTGCCCGAGCTGACGCTGGAGCACGCCGGCCCCCGCGCCCGGCATCTGCACATGCCCACGACGATCGACGACCTCTCGCACGCCGCCGACTGGCTGCTCGCCCACCCGGCCGTGAGCGGCGACCGCGTCGGCGCGGTCGGCTTCTGCATGGGCGGGACGTTCGCGCTGGTGCTGACCGCCCGGCGGGCCGACATCGCGGCGGTCTGCTTCTACGGTTTCCCGCAGGGCTCGGGCCAGGGCGAGCACGCCTCGCCGGTCCCGCTGGAGCTGGTCGACGCGATGCACGGCCCCATCCTGGGCTTCTTCGGCGAGGACGACGCGCTCGTCGGCGTCGAGCCGGTCGAGCGCTTCGCGCGGGCGCTGGCCGGCCGGGGTGTGACGTTCGACTACACGATCTACCCGAACGTGGGGCACGGCTTCATGCGTCACTCCGCCTTCGACCCGGAGCACGAGTGGTACGACGCCGCGGTCGGGTCGTGGTTCCGCACGCTGGACTTCCTCCGCGCCGAGTTGACTGAAGGAGCCTTGTCGCCGTAGGATGCCGCGCATCGGCGCGACGGGGCGCGACGGGACGGGAACACGCCATGCCGCTGACGAGCACGCAACTGGACCACCTCGACACGTACGGATACGTCGTCGCGGAGGGGCTGCTGGACCCCGAGGAGCACCTGGGACCGATCACGGCCGAGTACCACGGCGTGCTCGACCAGTTGGCGCGCGACCTCGTCGCGGCGGGGTCGATCGAGTCGACCTACGAGGAGCTGCCCTTCGGGCCGCGCGTGACGCGCATCTATGCCGAGAGCGGCGCCGCCCACCACCAGTACTTCGACTTCTCGCTGCCGCAGAAGGGTATCCGGGCCGACACGCCGTTCTGGGCGGGCCCGGCTGTCTTCCGCACGCTGACGGCGCCGCCGCTGCTCGACGCGGTGGAGTCGGTGATCGGACCGGAGATCTACTCGAACCCGGTGCAGCACGTGCGCATCAAGGTGCCCGAGCGCGACTGCCCGCGGACCGAGGCGGGCGACGTGATCGGCGGCGCGACGCCGTGGCATCAGGACAGCGGCGTGGTCACGGAGGAGGCGGACGACACGGAGACGCTGACGGTCTGGTTCCCGCTGCGCGACGCGGGCGTCGAGAACGGCTGCCTGCACGTGGTGCCGGGGACGCACCGGGGAGAGGTGCTGACGCACTGCGGCGGCGCGCAGGGCCTGCAGATTCCCGGCGCCCTGTTCGACGAGGAGTCGGGGCGGGCGCTGCCGATGCGGGCCGGCGACGTGCTCTTCATGCACCGCCGCACGATCCACGGCGCACTGCCCAACGTGAGCGACGAGATCCGCTGGAGCCTCGACCTGCGCTACCAGCCGATCGGCCAGCCGACGGGGCGGGACGCCTTCCCGGGCTTCGTGGCGCGGAGCCGGGCCAACCCGGCGTCGGAGCTGCACGACCCCGTGGCCTGGGAGGAGTCGTGGCGGGCGGCGCGCGATCGGCTGGCGGGCGAGGACGACCCGACGTACAACCGCTGGTCGTCCGACGACCCGGCCTGCGCGTAGCCCGAGCCCCGGTCGAGGCCCCTACGGGGTGCGCTTCTCGCGGGCGGCGGCGTTGTCGGCGGTGAAGTCGCGGGGCTGGGTGGCGCCGATGGTGACGTCGAGCATGGTGGCGCGGCGGGGCAGCGTACAGGCCAGCAGGATCGCCTCGGCGATGTCCTCCGACTGCATCATGGTGGCGCG
>JAPOXB010000013.1:0-1719 GCA_026707335.1 Chloroflexota bacterium | reverse complement strand
GGGCCGGTCGTGTTGACGTCCATGACGGAGCGCCACTCGTCGGCGCCGATGTAGCGGGGGTTGCGGACCTTCGAGGAGAAGCCGGCGTTGTTGACGACGATGTCGCAGCGGCCGTGGCCGGCGAGCACGTCGTGGGCGAGGCGGGCGGCGGAGTCGGGGTCGGCGAGGTCGGCGGTGAAGGCGGCGGCCGGGGGGCCGCCCGCGGCGGCGATGGCGGCGACGGCCTCGTCGAGCGGCGCCTGCCGGCGGCCGGCGACGACGACGGTCGCGCCCTGGGCGGCCATCATCTCGGCGGTGGCGCGGCCGATGCCGGTGCCGCCGCCGGTGATGAGGGCGACGCGGTCGTGCAGGGCGTGGGACATGCGGAGGCTCCGTTCTCGGCGCCCCGGCGCGGGAGGGGCGCGGCGCACATTATCTATTCGGCGTGGCCCGCCGGGAAGTCTTGGGATCGACGGAGAGCGTCCGCTGGCGCCGGCGCCCTGTCACGGACGGCGGCGGCGTGCGATAGTCGGCGTCGCGACGCCCGATCGTCACTCAGGAGCCCCCGTGCGCATCACCGACTTCCGCAGCTTCCTCGTCCGGCCGGCCGTCGACCCGGCCGCGATCCCCGACATCTACACGGCCGCCAAGAACCTGCTCTTCGTGCGGCTGGAGACCGAGGACGGGCTGCACGGCTGGGGCGAGTGCTACACGCAGGCCGACCGCGACACCCAAATCGAAGCGCATCTGCGGCAGCTGGAGCGCTACGTCGTGGGGTGGGACGCGCGCCGCATCAAGCCCTTCACCGACGCCGCCTACAACGACTTCGCCGCCCGCCGCGGCGCGATGGACTACTACTCGGCGGTGAGCGGGATCGAGCAGGCGCTGTGGGACCTGGCCGGCAAGCGCGCCGGCGTCCCCGTGTACGAGCTGCTGGGCGGCGCCGTGCGCGATCGGCTGCGGGTGTACGCCAACGGCTGGGCCCGCACGACGAGCCATGAGGAACTGGCGGCGCGGGCGCGGGCGGTCGTCGCGCGGGGCTTCACGGCGCTGAAGTTCGACCCCGTGCCCGGCCCCTGGCGGTCGTTCATCACGCGCGAGCAGGAGGACGAGACCGTCGCGCGGGTGGCCGTGGTGCGCGAGGCGGTCGGCCCCGACGTGGACATCCTGCTGGAGATCCATCGGCGGCTGGCGCCGATGCACGCGGTGCGCATCGCGCGGCGGGTCGAGGAGTTCGAGCCCTACTGGTTCGAGGAGCCGGTGCTGGCCGAGAACATCGACGCCCTGGCCGACGCCCGCGCGGAGATCGACCTGCCGGTCGTGACGGGCGAGGAGCTCTACACGAAGTTCGAGTTCCGCGAGGTCTTCGAGCGCGGCGCGGCCGACATCATCAATCCGGACGTCTGCAACGTGGGGGGCATCCTGGAGTTGAAGGAGATCGCGGCGATGGCCGAGGTCTACTTCGTGGCGGTGGCGCCGCACAACTACAACAGCACGACGGTGGGCCTGGCCGCGACGCTGCAGGCCGCGGCGACGATGCCGAACTTCATCATCACCGAGTACTTCATGAACCTCGAGCCGTGGGGCCGGGAGGTCGCGACGCCGCCGTTCGAGGTGGAGGAGAGCCACATCACGCTGTCGGACCGGCCGGGCCTGGGCATCGACCTGGACGAGGCCGCGCTGGCGCGGTCGCCGCGGGAGCTCTTCCCGCGCCGCGCCTTCGGCGACGCCTGAGGCCGT
>JAPOXB010000195.1 GCA_026707335.1 Chloroflexota bacterium | reverse complement strand
GCGTGACGCTGCGCCAGCCACGACGGCCGGTCGTTGTACAGGTTCGTCAGCGTGCGCGTCTTGAGGACGGCGGCGGCCTCGGCGCTGACGGGGAGGAGGCGGGGCGGCAGCGACGGCGCCACGTCGGGCTCTTCGCGCACCAACTCGGGCGGGTTGAGCCAGTGCCGGCGCGCCGCGTCGAGGTCGCGGGCGGCGGCGGCGATGGCGTCGCGCTGGGCGCGCTGCGCCGCCGTCAGCGACGCCTCCGGCGTGTCGAGCGGCCAGGGGAAGGGGAACGTCTCGAATGTCGTCGTCGGCGTGTAGCGGGGCCGGTCCACGTGGCTCGACCCCGCACGTAGCGCCCACCACTGGTGCGCCCGCGAGTGCAGGACGCCGAAAGCGTGGTCGTCCTCTCGCGCAACGACGATCAACTGGTGGTCGGGCAGCGTCGGGGCCGATAACCAAACGAATAGGCGATGCTTCGCCACCGTCGGCGTTGCGATGAACCGCCGCAGCGGGGCCAGTGCTGACCGCACTCCCGGTACCGCTTCGCCGTGAATCCACCAGTGCTCGCGTCTGAACTTCCGACGATTGGTAGCGCGGACGGGCCGCACATGTTCCTCCACGTGCGCGAACGGCGCCTCGTAGTCCGCCGCTGCCTCCGCCGTCATGCTCACCCCGAAGTCGACGATGAACATGCCGCGGGGGCGCCGCGTGATGTCCATGCCGTTCACCCACGGGACCACCACATCGCTGTTCGGCCGCCCGTTCACGTTGCTCGGGAGCATCAGCATCTTCCGCGCGACATCGCCCGTGATGTCGAACGCCCCCACCTTGCTATCACCTTGGAACGACACCCCCATGTTCTCGCGGAGCCCAACCGCCCGCGCGAGGTCAACGCCGGAACCAAGGCTGCTGTTGATCTGGGACACCGCCGTGCCATCCAGCACTCGCGCAGCCTCCGACCCGTCGTCCTGTCCCACGATTGAGACCCGGACGGCGGCCCCCTCGACGATCCAGGGTTCGTCCGACCAAGCCATGAAGATGTCGCCCGTCTCCTTGATCCGGGCGAGCGTCCGGCGATTCGGCCCGCCGCGGATCGAGTTCGTCGCAAGTAACCCTGCTCGTGTTGCAGTTCCGGCCAAGATGTGTCGCCGCGCCTGCTCGTGCCAGTAGCACGCCAAGTCCGACTCCCGCGATACCTCCCCGTCCCATGCTGCGAACATGTCATCCACGTACGCGTCGCCCAGCGACATACGCACCATCTTCGTCCCCAGGAACGGCGGGTTGCCGACGATGAACTCGGCGGCGGGCCACTCGGCCGGGACGGGGCGGCCGCCGGCGTCGCGGGCCAGGATCGCGTCGCGCAGCTCGATGTTGTCGAGCGGCTGCAGCACCGGGTCCTCGGGGAAGCCGTAGCCGTGCTCGATCATCCACTGGAACTGCCCCACCCAGATCGAGACGCCGGCCAGCTCCTTGGCGTAGGGGTTGATCTCGATGCCCAGCAGGTTGGCCGGCCCCAGGCGGGGGAACTCGCCCGTGACGCCCAGCCGCGCGCCGCCCCAGCGGATGGCCTCGAACTCCAGGTCCTTGAGCAGCCGCAGCGTGACGTAGAGGAAGTTGCCCGAGCCGCAGGCCGGGTCGAGCACGCGCACCGCCCGCAGCCGGCCGAGGAAGGCGCGCCAGACCGCCTCGGCCTCGGCCTCCCAGGCGGGCAGTTGCGCGCGGCGGCGCCCCTCGCGCGTCAGCGGCGACGGCGGCCGCCCGGCCATCAACTCCTCGACGCGCGCCTGCATGGCCGCCAGCTCGCGCCGCAGCGGCGTCAGCACCACCGGCTCCACCACCTGCAGGATCTTCGCCCGGTCGGTGTAGTGCGCGCCCAGCTGCCCCCGCTTCGCCGGGTCGAGCCCGCGCTCGAACAGCGTGCCCAGGATCGACGGCTCGACCTGCGACCAGTCGAGCAGCGCCACGGCGTGCAGCGCGTCCAGCTCGTCGCGCGTCACGGCCAGCGTCTCCGGGCCGTCGAAGAGGCCGCCGTTGAACCACTCGACCCGCTCGTTGCCGTAGAAGCGGCCGGCCGCGGCGTCGGACATGCGCCAGAACAGCTCGGTCAGCCCCAGCCCGAACTCGGCCGGGTCGCTGCGGCGCGACTCGATCAGGCTGGTCAGCAGGCGGCGCGGCAGCAGGCCCACGTCCTCGGCGAAGAGGCAGAACAGCACCCGGTTGAGGAAGTGCGCGACCCGCTCGGGGGCCTCCCCGCGCTCCCCCATCGAGCGGGCGATCTCGGCGAAGCGGGCCGCCGCCTCGGCCGTGACCTCTTCGGGCGAGCGGGCCGGCCGCAGCGATTCGGGGTCGGTCATCACGGCGCGCAGGACGCGCAGCCCCTCGGCCGGCTCGCGCGCCAGCGTGTCGAGGGTCAGCGCGTGCACGGCGGGCCGGGTGTTGGTGAAGTTGGTGTGGACCTCGATGCGGTCCATGTCGCTGACGACGAGCAGGGGCGGGTTCTCGAGCGCCTCGCGGTAGTCGAGCAGCTGGCGGTAGGCGGCGGCCAGGTCGCGCCCGGCCCCCTTGTACTCCCAGCCGAAGTAGCCGCGCCGCCAGACGTCGGCCCAGCCCGCGCCGCCGCTGGTCTTGCCGGCGCCCGCCTCGAAGGTGTACTCGGCGCCGGTGGGGTCGGCCTCGTTGGGCGTCGGCGTCCCGGTCAGGCGGCAGAGGTCGAGGAAGTGCTCCTGCGAGGAGGCGCGCTCGCGTCGGGCGTTGTCGCGCCACTTGGCGATGAAGGCCGGGAGGTCGGTGGGGGCGGTCACTTGGGCGATGGTACCGGGAGGCGGCGGCATCCGCTGCTCCCAACGACGTACCCATCGGCCTCAGCGGTGCCCTACCATGTGATGGCCCATGATCATCGTCCTTGACGCCACTGCGCTACGCCAATACCTACCCTTCGACTCCCCTCTGTTCCGCCAACTTGGGACATTCGTCAGAGGGAGTGGCCATCGGCTCGTCGTGCCGCAAGTCGTTCACAGGGAACTGAACGAACACATTGCAGGGGAGTTCCGCAAGGTTGAACGGGCCTTCACTGACTTCAAGCGCCAGACCAGGTACAGGGGTGATGTCACACCGCCTGGCGAGGCAGAGCAGAAGGAACTCACTGCAAGCCTTAATCAACGTCTCTCGGAGCTAGGCGCGGAAGTCGTGCCGATCCCAGGAATCTCGCATGAGATCGTCATCGACCGGATCTACGATCGGAAGGCACCGTTCCGGCAGAACGAGAAGAACAAGGATGCAGGGTATAAGGACTTCTTGATCTGGAATACTGTACTCAAGCTGGCACGTACCAATTCGGACCAGGAGGTAGTCCTAGTAACGGCGGACCGAGACTTCACGAAGGACGGCGAACTCCATCCGCATCTAGCCGCCGATGCGGACGGGCTCAAGGTACGGCTTGTTAGCGATCTCAAGACATTTCATGACGATGAAGTCCGACCGTGGTTCCCTACGGATGAGGGGCTCAAGTCTCAACTGATAGCACGACTTAAGGAGATCACAGCCTTCATTGAGGAGGAGTTCGAGCTAGCCGCCTCTGGATTTTACGTTGACCCCTTCGACGTTGACCTCCCGTATTCGCCGGAAGGGCTCCGCCTAGAACGTATCGATAGGCTAGCCGACGTGAGTATCTCGACTGTCAGCCGACTGGGTGACGAAGAGGTCTCCGTAGCTATCGTCCTTGGTGGATCGTTCATAGTTACTGACGAGTTCACTCCAGAGGATCCCTGGCAACTCAACGCACTTGAGGATGCTTGGATAGATTACACGGTCCTCCCGTGGAACAAGCGGTATGCGCAAGTCGAGTTGCAGTATGAGGGTGCTGCGGAGATAGAGATTGTGTTTGAGATCGAGGACGGTGAGATTGAGCAGCCTACTGCGCTTGAGATAACCGAATTCACTGCGAACTAGCCCAGGGTGATAATGCCCAGCCGCCAGTGTTCTCCTTTCCCGACCGTCGCGCCGGGGAACACGGGCGCGCCGTCCCCCACCTCCGAGCATCCACCGACGGGGGCCGGACGTAGACTCGGATCACGGCGCGACGCGCCGGGGAGAGATCCGATGCGGCTGACGGCGCTGCGGGGCGGGCTGATCGCGGTCGTGGTGGTGGTCGCGCTGGCGGCGGGGCTGGCCTCGACGCACGGCGGCGCGTCGGCGCAGACGCCGGCGGCCGACATGGTCACGACGCAGCTGCGGCCCGGCTGGAACCTCGTCGGCTGGATGGGCCCCGACACGACGCCGGCGCACCTGTTCCGGGCCGTCCGGCCGTTGCAAGTGGTGGCCGCGTGGGACGAGGACGCGGACCGCTACGTGTGGGCGCGGCGCGGGGGCGCCGTGCCGCCCCAGATCGAGCAGATCACGCGCGGGCAAGGGCTGTTCCTGTGGCTGGGCGGGAGCCGGCCGGTGCAGTGGACGCGGCCGGCCTCGGCCGAGGGGATGCTGCTGACGCTGCCGCCGGGCTCGAGCCTGGTCGGCTGGGCGGGGCTCGACGAGACGCCGGTCGCGGAAGCGGTGGGGCGCTTCGGCGACGCGCTGGTCGCGGCGTCGTGGTGGGACGCCGAGACGCAGTCGTACGGGCGCTACGCGCCCGGGGCGGAGGAGTCGCCGGTGGAGTCGGCGCTGCTGCACCACGGCGACGCACTGTGGGTCGAGCTGTCGGAGGAGCGGCGCTGGTGGCAGTCGGGCACGGCGCGGACGCGGATCGTGTTCGGGCGGCGCGTGGCCGATGCGCAGAAGGCGGAGCTGCGCGACGAGATGGAAGAGGTGGTGGCGTTCTTCGCCGAGCGCTACGGGGTCGAGCCGCCCGACTTCACGCTGAGCGTCGTGCCGGACGTTCCCCTCGCCAACGCGTCGCGGCGGCTGATCCGGCTCGGCGAGGCCCTCGACGACCCGTCGTACCTCCCGTACGCGCTGGTGCACGAGTACTTCCACGTGCTGCAGTTCGACTGGGCGCCGCGGTCGCTGAACCGGGCCGAACCGCCGATGTGGCTGGTCGAGGGCGCCGCGCGGTTCGTGGAGGGGCTGTACGACTGGGACCGGCACGGCGGGGCCGACGACCGGCTTCGCGCCGCCTCGTGGTGGAAGAGCCTGCACGTCGACGTCCCCCTGCGCGACCTCGAATCGTGGGATCGGTTCCTCGCGGTCGGCGCTCCGGCGTACGCGCTGGGGGCGCTCGCGACCGACTGGCTGGTGCGGCGGACGGCGGCCGAGGCGGCCGGCGCGCCCTTCGACCCGCATGCGCCCGGCGGGCTGGGCGTGGGGCCCGCGTGGGACGCGCACATGAAGTACTACCAGCTGCGGCAGTCGGCGTTCAGCTGGCAGGCGGCGTTCGAGGACGCCTTCGGCATCGGCGTCACCGACTTCTACGCGGCGTTCGATGCGTACCGCGCCGAGATGACGGCCGCGCGGCTGCCCCATCTGGCCGACGACGCCGACGCGCCGCTGCTCGTCTTCGAGGGGGAGGTCGCGGCCGGCGCCACGGCGCGGGTCCGGGCGCAGTTCGAGGAGGTCCAGGCGCTGTTCGTCGATCGCCTGGACAGCGGGCCGGCCGACTACACCATGTTCGCGGCGGCCGATCTGGAGTCGGCGGCGGCGGCGCACCTGCGCGTGTCCGGCCGGGAAGCCCCGCCAGGCTTCTGCGGGTTGTGGTCGCCCCGCCACTTCGTGATGAACCTGGCGTGCGATACGCGATCGGTCACGCTGCTCGCCCGGCACCACGCCGCGCATGTCCGGGTTCGGCTGGCGCCGGCCGCGTCGCTGCCGTCCGTGTCTGGGCAGTTCTGCTCGCGCGGCCCCTGCTGGCTGGACGCCGCGACCGACGCCTACGCGGAGGCGGTGTCGCGCGCCGGGGTCGGCGTCGAGACGCTCGCCGAGACGCGGGGCCGGAGCGTCGAGGCCGCGCGGGCGTTGGGGCAGCCGCTGCGCGCGCTGGAGAACCCCGCGGGGCTCGACGCCGTGGGGCGCGACGTCGCGCGGCCGCTGGCCTTCCTGGCCGGCGAGTGGCTGGCGGAGCGGGCGGGCGAGCGCTCGATCTTCGAGTACTACCGGCTGCTGCCGTCGTCGCGGAGTTGGCAGGAGGCGTTCGAGCGGGCCTTCGACATCACCGTCGCCGAGTTCTACGACGCCTTCGCCGGCTACCGCGCCGCCGGCTTCACGTCGTAGCGGCGGCGTCCCCGCGCAGAAAAGACACAGGGGCCGCGGGATCGCATCCCCGGCCCCTGGCGCTGAGATTGTCGACGGGCTCATCCGGGATGCCCCCGGGCTCACCGTCGACGGGCTTTGATGGGATGATCATCGCTCGCCAAGGCCGTGGCTGTCAAGTCCCGGGCGCAGGGCGACGGGGGGATGGGCCGCCGCCTAGCGACCGCGGAACTCGGGCGGGCGCTTCTCGACGAAGGCCTGGACGGCCTCTTTGTGGTCGGCGGTCATGCCGGTGCGCCACATCCGGTCGGCCTCCATGTCGAGGGCGGTCCAGACGTCGGTGTGCAGGGCGCGGTTGAGGTTCTCCTTCATGTAGCCCAGGGCGATGGGCGGCCCGGCGGCGATGTGCCGGGCCAGGCGCAGGGTCTCCTCCTGCAGCGCGTCGGCGGGGAAGACGTGGTTGACCATGCCCAGCTCGAGGGCGCGCTCGGCGCCGACGCGGTCGGCGGTGTAGTAGAGCTCGCGCGCGCGGGCGGTGCCGACGATGTTGGTCAGGAACCAGGAGCCGGCGTGGTCGCCGGAGAAGCCGACGTTGCGGAAGGCGGTGGTGAGGAAGGCGTCGTCGGCCATGGTGCGCAGGTCGCAGGCGAGGGCCAGGGAGAGCCCGGCGCCGGCGGCGGGGCCGGGGATCGCGGCGATGGTGGGCTTGGGGAACTCGTAGAGGGCGCCGGTGGTGGCGCGCTGGATCCGGCGCAGGCCGCGCACCCGCTCCTCGAGGGGGGCGCCGGCCGACTTGGCCCCCTCGGCGAAGCCCTTGACGTCGCCGCCGGCGCAGAAGGCGCGCCCGGCCCCGGTGACGACCACGCAACCGACGTCGTTATCGTCGGCGAGCTGGGGGAGCAGGGCGGCGAGGGCTTCCATCATGGGCCCCGACTGGGCGTTGCGAGCCTCGGGCCGGTTGAGCGTGAGCACGGCGACGCGGCCGTCGCGGTGGGCGAGCAGGTGGTCGGTGCCGGTATCGATGGTGGTGGGGTCGGGCATGGCGATCCTCGCGGTGCATGGGGAGTCGTCGGGGCAGGATAGGGGGTGGGGTCGGTTCGGGGGGCGACGACCTCACCCCCTAACCCCCTCTCCATCGGAGATGGAGAGGGGGAACCGGAGCGGGCACCCGGCGGCGTGGTGGGTTACCGACCGTGGCAGCTGACCTACGAGCGAGCCGGCTGTGTGAGAAACTTGCTTCAGCATGACACAGCAGCAGGTGACACACGGCGCATCGTCGCTTCAGGAAGCGCCCGACGCGCCGCTGGCCGCCGTCCGAGTGTGGCCGAGCGAGGCCGCACGCACGTGGACGATCGACGCCCTCCGGCAGGCCGAGCGCGATGCGGCGATCCAGGCGATCGTCGCCTCCGGCTCGGCCATCTGCGAGGTGCCGCAGAGCGACGACCTCGACCTGGTGCTCGTGTACCAGGGTCGTCGCGCGAGCCTGCCGCGGCCGCCGATTGACGTAGACCTGCGGCAGTATGAGCAGGACGAGGTCGCTCGGAGGCTGGAGGCCGGGCACGACTACTTGTCATCGGTCGTGCGTCACGGGCAGGCCCTCTTCGACCGCGCCGGATGGTGGTCGAGGCTGCGGGCCGGCTGGGACGGTCGGCTGCCGTTGCCGTCGGGGGCCGACGCGCGCGCCCGCGCCCGCGGCGCCCAGCGCCTCTGCGAGGAAATGCAGGCGATCGGCGACATTGACGCCGCGGCCGAACTCCGCCTCTCGACGCTGACGCACCTCGCGCGCGCGGCGCTCAGCGACGCGGGTGTCTTCCCGCAATCCCGGCCGGAACTCGTCGGCCAGTTGCGCGGCGTCGGCGAGGGGTCGTTGGCCGACCGTCTGGCCGACGCGCTCGCGCACCGGTACGGGTAGGGCGTCCGCGTCCCTACAGCGCTGCCGAGGATCGCCGCAAGAGCGTAGAATGTCGTCGTGAGCGGCGCGGCTTCAGGACGGCGCGCCGGGGAGGTCCACGACGTGGGTGTGTTCAACTGGCCGGTCCGGCTCGACAGCATGGACGGCGAGCGCTCGCTGGAGATCGAGGCGATGGTCGACACCGGCGCCAGCTACACGGTCGTGCCCGCCACACTGCTGCGAGAGCTGGGCGTGACGCCGTTCAACAAGATCACCGTCGTGCTGGCCGACGGGCGGCAGGTCGAGATGGACATCGGGCGAGCGTGGGCCACGATCAATGGCGCCAGCGAGGTCACGCTGGTCGTCTTCGGCGAGGACAACGCCCGCGCGCTCCTGGGGGCCTACACGCTGGAGGGTCTGCGCCTGGCGGTGGACCCCCATAACCACACGCTCATCCCGGCGACGACAGCCTGGGCGTAGGCGGCCCGCGAGCCGAGGCCACTCCTTATCTATTAGGGCCCACCGAATCCGCCGCCGGCGCCGTCGCGCCGCCCTCGTGGGCGGCGGCCTGATCGATGGCGCGCGAGAGCGCGTCGCGCAGGGCGACGGCGTCGTCCAGCGGCAGCTCGACGGCGAGGCGCTGGGCCGGGCCGTCGGCCTCGCGCACGAAGTCGAGCAGCAGGGCGTGCTCGGCGGCGAGCCGGGCCGGATGGTCGTAGGCGAGGTAGGCGTGGTCGGCGGGGAACCAGCCGGCCGGCCCCCTGGCGGCGGCGGTGAGCGGGAGCTTGGCGGCGATCATCGTGCACATCGGTGGTCCTCCGGGGTCGACTGCGGCCGGGTCGCGGGGCGACGGGCTCAGCCGCGCAGGTGGCGGCCGAAGAACTCCCAGATCTTCTCCCAGGCATCGACGGCGGCCTCGGCGCGGTAGACGGCCGGCCGGTCGTAGTAGAAGAAGCCGTGCCCCGCGCCGGGGTACATGTGGAACTCGTACGTCTTGCCGTGCGCCTGCAGCGCCGCCTCGTGCTCGGCGACCTGGGCCGGGCTGGGCGCCGAGTCCTCCTCGCCGAAGAGGCCCAGCAGCGGGCACTGCAGGTCGGCCGTGTAGTCGATGGGCGGCACGGGCTGGGCCGGGGGGCGGTCGTCGGGCGCCTGCACGACGCGGCCGCCCCAGCAATCGACCGCCGCGTCGACCCCCGTCGCGCGGGAGGCGATGAGCACCGTGTGGCGCCCGCCCGAGCAGGTGCCCGTCACGCCGACCTTGCCGTTGTGCGCCGGGTGGGCGCGCAGCAGATCGATGCAGCCCTGCGCGTCGCCCACGACCTGGTCGTCGGGCACGCCGCCCTCGGCGCGGACCTTGGCCGCCACGTCCTCGGGGGCGCCGTGGCCGGCGCGGCAGTACAGGTCGGGCGAGAGGCAGAGATAGCCGTGGTGGGCGTAGCGGCGGGCCGTCTCGCGGTAGAACTCGTCCCAGCCGGGCAGGTGGTGGATGAGCAGCACGGCGGGGAACGGCCCGGGCCCCAGCGGCCGGGCGAAGTAGGCGGTGACGGGGTCACCGTTCGCCCCCGTCACGGTGATCGTCTCGGCGATCAGGCCCTCGTATTGGTCGGTGGTGTAGGTCATCGCTTCCCTCCCGTCGGGAGTGTAGGGGAGGGGTCAGAGGTCGACGACGGTCTCCGTGTCTCCCACGTCGAGGGCGTTCATGTAGGCGAGGATGAGGTCGCGGGTGCGGTAGCGGCCGAACTGCTTCTCGTCCTCTTTGCGGACTATGGGGAAGGTGGAGAGCACGTACTTCGCGCCCTCGCGGTCCAGACCGTAGAGGTGGAAGTAGAGCGCGTCGAGGCGGGCGCGCAGGTGGCGCCGCTCCTCGTCGTTCCAGATGAAGGGGTCGCCGTCGTAGCCGAGGTCGCGGGCGAAGGGGGCCATGTCGTGGGCGGTGTAGGTGAGGCGCAGGACGTGGTCGCGGACGAGGTCGCGGGCGGTCGTGTCGCCGAAGCGGCGGTCGTAGTCGGCCGGCGCGATGACGGGGAGCTGCTCTAGCGACGTGAGGCTCATGCTGGCCCCTTGCAGCTTCTGGCGGGACACATAGTCGAAGCAGAAGCTTGCGAGTGTAGAAAGCAGGCACGCTGCAGCAGGTGCCGGGAACTTGTCACCCACCGGCAAGAGCATGGGAAGGGTGTAGCTAACGCCGCTCCAAGGGACCACTGTGGCCACGGTCGTACGTGCATCAGTTGGACGCGTGATCCGCCGGTAGACCAAGGTCCACCCCATTGACTGAGGGAATTTGGGCGAGACGCTATCCACAGGAACCCAGTACGCAGCATCCGGCAAGAACTCCGGGTCCACGTGGTCGTCGCTCGTCGTGTGCTCGGTGACGTATGGGTTGTGGACATTCTTCCGGTTGACTTTGACTGACCCGGCGCGGTGATCGAAGTTGTGAATCATCAAGCCCTGGTAGAGGGGCAGGTAGAGTTCATCGCCCTTCTTCCAGCGGTTGAGCTCGATCGGGTAGAACCCTTTGGATTCAAGCTGAAACCCATCACGGAACAGGTGCGAATCGTTCGTCATATCGAATTGCCTGTGATGCCTAACCTCCCAAGCGCGCCGCTCCTCCCCGCTTGAACGGTCGACGAGCACCGGATGCCTCTCGTAGATGCCGCGCGTGATGTCGGCGTCGCGGCGCGTGCGGAAGACGGGCGCGGTGCCGGTGTTGGGGTTGACGCGGGCGAAGTCGGCGGGCGTGAGCGGGAAGCAGCGGTCGGAGTCCTTGATCGTGGCGACGTCGTGGAGGAAGAAGGCGCAGGAGGTCCGATCGAAGCGCCGTTCGGTTCCGCCCAGGATGAGGGCGCAGAACTTGAAAGAGGCGTGCACGTCCTTGAAGAAGATCTTTCGGTTCTCGAAGTCGAACACGGCGTCGACACGGCCATTCGTGGAGACCGACTGGAAGAAACGGGCGGCGGTCTTGTCGGCGTAGATGCCGGAGGGGGTGAGCAGGCCCACGAAACCGTCCGGCTTGACCAGCGCCGTGGCGCGCTCGATGAAGAGGGAGTAGAGGTTTATGTCGCCTCCGGCCAACAGGGGGTAGTGGCCGGACGCGCGCACCATGCGGCCCAGGGTGTCGGCGCGCGCCTTCTCGGCGTCGAACTCGCGGGCCAGGGGCGACCTCTCCTCTCGCAGTTGATCGATAGCGGCCCTGCGCGCGGCGGCGGTGGGCGCTTGGGCGATCGCGGGGGCGCGCAGGGCGAACCACTCGACCTCCTGCAGTTTGATCCGGTCCCAGGGCGGATTGCCGATGATCGCGTCGAAGCCGCCGTCGGGCTGGGCGTCCCCCCATCCGGTCCAGACGCCGGGGAAGGCGACCTCCCAGTGCAGGAACCGTTCGCTCTTGATGATCTCGCTCGCCTCGCCCCAGCGGCCGCCATATTCCACTGGCGTCTCGTCGTCGGGGCCGTGCGCGAGGAGTTGGGCGGCGTCCTGGAGCCGGTCCTCGATCGCCGACAGCAGGGGCGCCCAGAAGGCCGTCCGATCCCGCGCCCTCATGCCGGCGGTGAGCCAGCGCATCCCGCAGAGCAGGTCGAGCAGGCCGCGGAGGTCGGCAGTGGTCTCTTCGACCTTGTGGAAGAGGGCGGCCGATTCGTGGACCTCACTGATGTCGGCGTCGGACATTTCCTCGATCTGACGCATGCCCTTGGTGGCGGCCTCGGCGCCGGCCGTGGCGGAGCTGAGGGAGAGGCCGGCGAGCCGGTTGAGTTCCGTGGTCGCTTCGGCCACGCGCAAGCCCAGCAGGGAGTCGCCGGCGCGCAGGTGGTGGTCGAGGAAGGAGAGCGGCGCGCCGACGGTGAAGCTGTGCAGCCACAGCGAGACCTTGGCCAGTTCGACCGTGAGCGGGTTCTTGTCGACGCCGTAGATGCAGCGCTTGAGGACCATGCGGCGGA
>JAPOXB010000121.1 GCA_026707335.1 Chloroflexota bacterium | reverse complement strand
GCCCGCCCGCCGACGCCCCCCTCACCCTAACCCTCTCCCCCGAGGGGAGAGGGGATCGGACCAGGGGAGAGGGGACCGGAGTTCCTTCCTGGGGAGGCCTGCGCGGCTAGCGCAGCTTCGGCACGACGCCGGCGTTGTCGATCAACGAGTCCACCGTCGCCGCCAGGGTGTCGCGGACGCCGTGCGTGCGCAGGCCCAGCTCCCGCATCGCTTTGCGGCACTTGGCGCGCGGGTGATCGGGCGTTGGCGGCGGCACGTAGTCCCCCGCGACGTCGATGTGCGGGTACATCTCCCGCAGCGTGTCGATCAACTCCTGGGCCGTGAGCTCGCCCGACTCGTCGGTCGCGACCAGCATGTAGCGCGAGCCGTTGGCGGCGACCTCGCTCGTCGCCATCAAGCGCTGCGATTCGGCGATGTCGCGGTTGTCGACGATGTTCCAGAGGATGTTGCCGCGGTCCTCATGGCCGCTTTCGCCCATCAGCATGGCGCCAATGCGCTTCTGCCAGACGGTGTTGTGCGCTTCGCCCATCAGCGGACCCAGCACGTGGCAGGGATTGCATGAGACCACGTCGATCCCCGTCTCCGCCCCCCATCGGTAGGCGTACTGCTCCGCCTCCACCTTGCCCATCGCGTAGGCCTGGCGCTCCAGCGTCCACAGCTTGTGGACCGCCCCGGTGCGCGCGCTGGTGACGGTCCAGCGCTCCTCGATCGTTTCGTACGGACCCGCGCCCGCCCAGTCCTCGTCGTCGTACTCGTGTCCCTCGCCCGACCGGCCGCCGGGGCCCAAGCCCATGACCGCCGCGCAGGACGACGTGTAGACCACGCGCTGGACGCTCCCCGCCCTGGCGCACGAGTCGAGCACGCCCGTGGTGGCGTTCATACAGCCGTCGAACGTGCGCTGCGGATGGACCTCCCCGTAGCTTGGGTCGCTGCCGATGTCCGCGGCGACGTGGAAGACGGCGCTGCAGCCCGCGAACACGTCGTCGTAGGCCCCTTCGGTGGCCTGGAAGAGGTCGCGCGAGAAGATCTCCACGCTGCCCGGCCCCTGGTCGTTCATCGCCTCGAGGTAGCCCACCTTGTCCTTCCGGGTCGCATCGCGCACGCAGCCCCGGACCGTGTAGCCGGCATCGATCAGGTTCTTGACGACCTGCGCTCCGATGTAGCCGGATGCGCCCGTCACGGCGACCGGTCCGTCTGAGGGGCCGGAGATGTGGGGCATGGTCGTTCCTGTCCGTGGAACCCGGGCCGCTGGGTGATGGGGGGATGCGCCCGGTCCGTCCGTGATCCTACACGCCCTCGCGGCACTCCCCGCAGAGGCCGAAGATGGCGAAGTGCTGCAGGCTGGGCCGGAAGTCGAGGTCGTCCTGCAGGCGCTGCTCCAGCGGGGCGAGGTAGGCGTGGTCCAGTTCGATCACGCGGCGGCAGTCGTGGCAGATGAGGTGGTGGTGCGGGGTGTCGTCGCCGACCCAGGCGTACGACAGTTCCCCCGTGCCGAGGTCCGTCTCCGAGACCAGGCCGCGGTCGCGCAGCAGCGTCAGGGTGCGGTAGACGGTGCTGGCGTGGATGTCCGGCTGGGCGGCCTGCACGACGTCGAGGATCTCGCGCGCGACCTGGTGGCGGCCGGTGTGGCGCAGCGCGGCCACGATCGCCTCCCGCTGCTGGGTGTGACGCAGCCCGGCCTCGCGCACGAGGGTCGCGATGGAGGCTTCGCACGACACCGGGGGCTCCCTCCGCTGCGCCGTCGCGGGCCCGCGCGGCGCGGCAACTCGATCCTACGCCTCATCCTCCGCAGCCGGGGGCGCCGGGCCGCCCGGGGCGAAGAAGGCGATCTCCCCGTCGGCGACGCGGCGCGGCGGCGCCGAGCCGTCGGCCGGCAGGAGGTAGCAGCCGTGCTGCTGCGCGAACGGGCGCCGGCCGGCCCCGTTCCCGGACAGGACGCCGCCGATGACGACCCAGTCGCCGTCGGGCGAGATCAGCGCGTGCGACAGCGCGTACTGGTCGAAGAAGGCGAGGTAGGTGGAGTAGGCGGGGCTGGGGCGGAAGCGCGCCAGGGCCTGCTTCCGTCCGTCGGCGACGTCGTAGCGCATCAGGCTCGACTCCAGGTCGACGCCCGCGCGCGTGACGTAGAACAGGCGCGTCCCGTCGGGCGACCAGAATGCGCCCAGCACCTGCCCGCGCTCGACCGTGCGCGGCTGCGGGTCGGCGGGGTCGATCACGCGCAGGTGACGGCCGCCCAGCCCGCTCGATTCGAGGGTGAGCAGGGCCAGGTCGTCGCCGGCCGGGCAGGCGAGCACCGCCGTGAGTCCGTCGACCTCCGTCACGACCTCGCGCGCGCCGGAGTCGGGGTGCGAGCGCCAGAGCAGGTCGGGGCCCGCGCTGCCCGGCGCGGCGTAGTACAGTGCGCGCCCGTCGGGGCTCCAGGCCGGCGCGCGGAAGCGGGGCTGGTCGGTCAGTACGCGCCGGCCGCCGCCCTCGCCGCTGGTGTCGAACAGGACGAGCTGCTGCCCGGCGTGGGCGGCCAGCGTCGTGCCGTCGGGCGACCAGGCGCTGAACATCGGCGCGCCGTCGATCAGGCCGCGGACGCTCCAGTCCCCGGACGCGGCCGCGGGGTCGCCCGCCGGATCGCCGTCGGGGCACGACGGGGGCGTCAGCAGGGTCAGCGTGAGCCCGCCCTTGCTGCGCGCCACGACGATTGCCCGCCGCCCGTCGGGCGCCCAGTAGCTGTAGTGCATCACCCCGGGCGCGATCGGTTCGCGGTGGCCGTCCGGGTTGCGGAAGCGCGACGCCGGCTCCGCGGCCTCCAAGACATCCGCGTCGCCGGCCAGGCCGAGCGAGACCACCTCCAGGTGCGTTTCCGCCCCCGTCGCGCGCCAGCCGTGACTGACCAGCGCCTGCGCGCCGCCGGGCGACCAGGTCGGCCAAGCATAGCCCTCGCCGAAGCCCGCCTCGCGGATCATGCGGGTCAGCGGCGGCTCCGCCAGTTCGACCAGGGCGAGGTCCTGCGCGACCGTCGTGAACAGCAGCCGGCCGGGCATGCTCAGGCGTCCCCGGCGCCGCCCCGCTTAGCGCGGGGCGCCGACCGGCCGGCGTGGTGCTCCTCGTAGCGGGCGAGGTCGTAGACCACCGACGAGGCGCGGTTGAGGTAGCGCAGGATCTCGGGGTTGAGCGGGTGACCGCCCTCGCGCAGCCGCGAGGCCTCGCGCTCGGCGCGGCGAATGATGCCGCGGGTCAGGTCGAGGGCGCCGGCGGCCGGCGTCGCGCCGGGCAGGACGAACTGCGTGGGGGCCGGCGCCTCGGCCTCCAGCTCCGCCGCGACCGTCTCCAGCGCTTCGACGTGCGCGGCGGTGGTGTGGAAGGCCTCGGGGATGGGCTCCCCCGCCACGACGGCGAGCTCGGCCATGACGAGGTAGAGCCGCTCCTGCATCGCGCGGGCGATGGCGTCGGTGCGGGGCGCCTGCGCCAGCGCCCGCGCCAGGCCCAGCGCGCTGGTCGCCTCGTCGACGGCGCCGAAGGTCTCGACCTGCTGGTGATGCTTGGGCACGCGGCCGGGCCCGTAGAGGGTGGTCGTGCCGTCGTCGCCCGCGGCCGTGTAGTGGGGCATGGGCGGCAGTGTACCCGTCGCGCGCGCGAGATCGGGGCGGGCTCAGGCGGGCAGGTAGAGCAGGGCGCGGGCGGGATTGCCGTCGCGGTCGCGGGCCGGCAACTCCAGGTAGGGCTCGGGCGACGGCCCCGGCAGCACCCGCTCGGCGATGAGCCGGTGCATGCGCACGATCGATCCCTCGGCCGCCAGCGCGGCGACGCCCTCCCGATCGAAGAAGCGCGCGGCGTCGACCTCCGCCCCGTCGGGGCGCGGATCGCCGCCGGGCGCGTCCACGGCGATGGCGACGAAGGTGTCGGAGCCGAGCGCGCTGGCCAGGCTGCGTACGGCCACCATCGCGCCCGCCCGGCCGTCGAGGCCCGTCTCCTCGCGCAACTCGCGCAGCGCCGTCTCGGCCAGGGTCTCTCCCGGATGCAGCGCCCCGTTGGGGATCAGCCAGCGGCCCGACGCCCAGCCGTAGGCCTGCCGGACCAGCAGGATGCGCCCCTCGCGCACGACGACCGCGCCCGCTCCCACTGTCGAGTTGGCTGAGGGCGAGTTGGCTGAGGGCGAACCGGCCGCGGGCGTCGCTGCGGATGACACGCGGCTAGATCTGCATCACGCGGCGGAACGCGAGGTAGGCCGCCTCGTCGAAGAGGACGAAACGGACGCTGCGGACGGAGGACTCCTTGCGCTGCAGGACGGCCTCCCGCATCAGGCGGGCGGACTCCTCGAGCGGGAAGCCGCCGACGCCGGCGCCCAGCGCGGGGAACGCGACGTGCTCGATGCCGTGCTGCTCGGCCAGCTCCAGCGCGGCCGTGGTCGCGTCGCTGATCTTGCCGCCGTCGGTCTGCAGGTCCTGCCCCATCACGGCGGCGTGGATGACGTGGCGCGTGCGCATCCGTCCGGCCCCGGTGATGACCGCCTGCCCGGCCTTGACCGGCCCCTGGCGCATCGCCTCGGCCTCGATGCCGGCCCCGCCCGCCCGCGCGATCGCCCCCGCCACGCCCGAGCCCATCCAGAGATGGTCGTTGGCGGAGTTGACGATGGCGTCCACGTCGGCCTCGGTGATGTCGCCCTGGACGACGTCGATGGTTGGCGGCATGCGTCCTCCGATCGGGGGCATGATACCGTCGCCCGCCGGTGATCGTGGCCCGCCGTCCGTATACTCGGCGCTTACGGAGAGACCTATCCCGTCAGCCAGCCGGCCCCTGCGCACGATCCGCGCCGTCCTGACGGGCCGGCGGCGCGTCTACTTCGGCTGGTGGGTGGTGGTGGCGGGCGTCGCCCTGATGGCCGTCACCAGCGGCACGTCGTTCTGGGCCTACGGGCTGTACATCGAGCCGGTGGAGGACGAGTTCGGCTGGTCCCGCGCGACGGTCTCCTTCGGCATCGCGTTGTCCCTGCTGCTCAGCGGGCTGACGGCTCCCCTGGTGGGCCGGGTGATCGACCGCTACGGGCCGCGGCGCATCACCCTGCTCGGCGTGGTGCTGACCAGCGCGTCGTTCCTGCTCGTCGCCATGACGAGCAACGTCGCGGAGTGGTACGCCTTCCTCTCGATCAACGCCGTCGTGCGCAACTTCTGCTTCTACATCCCCGCCCAGGCCATCGTCGCGCGCTGGTTCGACCGGCGGCGCGGCCTGGCCCTGGGCCTGCTGGGCACCGGCTTTTCGCTGGGCGGCCTCGTGATGGTGCCCGTGCTGCGGGTCGTGATGGACGCCTGGGACTGGGAGGGCGCGCTGATCTTCTCGTGCGTCCTGCAGGCCGCCGTGTGCCTGCCGCTGTGCTGGCGGTTCATCCACGACCATCCCGGCGCCGTGGGGCAGTTCGTCGACGGCGACGCCCGGCCCCGCGAGCCGGTCGGCGGCGGGCCCCCGCGGCTGCCGGGCGTCACGCCGCGCGAGGCGTTGCGCACGCCGCTGCTGTGGGTGCTGAGCTTCGCCCTGGGCTTCCTGTTCTACGGGATGGTCGGCTGGATGGTGCACATGCTGCCCTACTACGAGTCGGTCGGCGTGTCGCCCGGGACGGCGGCCGCGCTGGTCTCCTTCGCCGCCGGGATGGGGATGTTCGGGCGGGTGGGGTTCGGCCTGGTGGCCGACCGCATCCGCGTGATCGAGAACGCCGCCGCGGTCGTCTGCGTCGTGCTGACGCTCTCCCTGGCGGCGCTGCTGGTCACGGGCGGGTCGACGCTGGGGATCGGGCTGTTCCTGCTCTTCTACCTGATGGGCGCCGCGGCGGGCCCGATGCTGGAGCCGCTGCTGCTGGTGCGCGCCTTCGGGACGGCCCACTTCGCGACGATCCTGGGCCTGTCGGGCGTCGTGGCGACGGTCGGGATGGTCATCAGCCCGACGGTCGGCGGCGCGATCTTCGACCGCACCGGCGCCTACGACTGGGCGCTCGTGATGTGGCTGTCGGCGGTGCTGCTGAGCGGCCTCCTGTTCATGGTCTCCCGCTGGCTGCCGCGGCCCGTCATCCCGGCGCCGCGCGCCGCGCCGGGCGCGCCGGGCTCGCGGGGCGCTATCGTGGCCGCACGGGAAACGTCCGCCGGGAGGAGTTGACCATGAGTGTGCGCGGCTTCGATCACGTCGCGATCCCCATCGAGCAGGTCGACGCGATGCTGGCCTTCTACGCGGCCCTGGGCTTCCGCGTCGAGGACCACGGCCCGCGCTACTACTCGGTGCACTTCGGTTCGAACAAGATCAACATGCACGCGCCCGCGCTGTGGCAGTCGGGCGAGTTCGACCTGCGCGGGCCGACCGCGACGCCCGGCTGCGGCGACTTCTGCTTCGTCTGGGAGGGCACCGTGGCCTCGATCGAGGCGAAGCTGGCCGGGCTGTCGGTCCCCGTCGTGTGCGGGCCCGTGCGGCTGACGGGCGGGGCCGGCGAGGGCACGAGCGTCTACACGCGCGACCCCGACGGAAACCTGCTGGAGTTCATCGTCTACGGCGAGGACTGAACGGGCGCGGGCCGGCGCGGCGACTCCCCCGTTGGCCCACGTCCCCGTTGCGCAGACGGTCTAGCGGCGCAGGGCCAGACGTTCGGCGGCCAGGCGATTCATGCTGACGCCGGCTTCGGCGGCGTCCATCGCGAGCGCCCGATGGGTCTCCGGCGGCACGCGCAACGTGAGCGTGCCGCTGTAGCGCCGGGCCGACAGCGGCTCGGGCAGCGGCGCCCCCTCCTCGCGGAGATCGGCGACGCAGAAGTCCACGAGGTCGCGAATGCCGGCGAAGGCCGCGTCCGCCGTATCGTCCAGGTGGCTGAGCAACGAGAACTCCGCGCAGAGTCCCACGAACTGCTCATCCTCCTCCGACCAGAACACGCGGTAGGTGTAGCGGTCCGCTGCGGTGCTCACTCCAACTCCTCCAATCGGCCGATTGCCCGCAGGACCTGGCGCGGGAAATGGTGGCATTAGTGCCATCATGTGGCAATGTTGCGCCACGCGCGCCGGACGTCCACCCCGAAGCGGTGGGCCGCGGAGCGGGCGGGCGGAGCGTCAGAAGATACCGAGTTCGAACTTGGCCTCGTCGGAGCACATCTCGCGGGGGTCCCAGGGCGGGCTGAAGACCAACTCCGTCTCGACGGAGTCGATGCCCTCCAGCAGCGACACGGCCTGCTCGATCTGCGCCCGGATCATCGGACCGATGGGGCAGGCGGGGGTCGTCAGCGTGTGCACGATGCGCGCCTTCTTGCGCGGCTCGTCCTCGATGTCCTCCACGTGGATCTCGTAGACCAGTCCCAGGTCGACGATGTTGATCCCGATCTCGGGGTCGAAGACCGTCTTCAGCATCCCCCGCACGATCTCCTCATCGACCGCGTCGCCGGTCGGCTGCTGGGTCTCGTCGGTCATGGGCGGCTCCGTCCTGCTGGCTGCGCGCCTCAGGCGCTCGTGACTCGGGTCTGAATCTCTTCGTCGGCCTCGCCGCCGGCCGGGTCGGGGCCCGCGACCACCTTGATGGCTTCGTCGAGCACCTTCCAGGCGAGCAGCGCGCACTTGATCCGCACCGGGAAGCGGGCCACGCCCGACAGCGCCTCGAGATCGCCCACGTCGGCGCTGTCGAGGTCGAAGCCGTCGTCGGTGAGCATCCGCTGCACGGCCCGCGACAGCGCCCGCACGTCGGCGATGGGCCGGCCCGCGGTCTCCTCGGTCAGCATCGAGGCGGAGCTCTGGCTGATCGAGCAGCCCTGCCCGCCGAAGCGGATCTGCTGCACGCGCGCGTCCTCGGCGGCGGTCCCGCCGCCGTTCGGGGTGTCGAGCCGCAGGGCCACGCTCACCTCGTCGCCGCAGGAGGGGTTGAACCCCTCGACGACGACGCCGGCGTCGTCCAGGCCGCCCTTGTTCCGCGGGTTGCGGTAGTGGTCGAGGATCAGGTCGCGGTACAGGTCGTCGAAGACGACGCCGTACTGGGCCACCCGGTTCGAGCCCGGCCGGTCAGACACGGGCGCCCCGCCCCCCGGCGCCGGCGCCGACGCCCGTGCCGGTGGGGGGCGCGTGCCCGAACAGCCCCGCCGCCGTCCCCAGGGCGTCGATCATCGCGTCGACCTCGTCCGGGCGGTTGTAGAGGTAGAAGCTGGCGCGGGCCGTGGCCGGCACGGCCAGGCGGCGCATCAACGGCTGGGCGCAGTGGTGGCCGGCGCGGATGGCGACGCCTTCGCCGTCGAGGATGGTGCTCAGGTCGTGCGCGTGGATGTCGAGGTAGTTGAACGCCGCGACGCCGCCGCGCTCCTCCGGGTCGGGCGGGCCGTAGACCGTCAGCCCATCGGTCGCGTTGAGCCGGTCGAGCGCGTAGGCGATCGTCTCCACCTCGTGCGCCCGCACGGCGTCCATGCCGACCCGGGTCAGATAGTCGAGCGCCGGCCCGAAGGCGATCACGTCGGCGATGTTGGGCGTGCCGGCCTCGAACTTGTTGGGCAGCGCCGCCCAGGTCGATTCCTCGCGCTGCACGAGGCTGATCATCTCGCCGCCGCCGAGGAACGGGTCCATGTCGTCGAGCAGGTCCTTGCGGCCCCAGAGCACGCCGACGCCGGTGGGCCCCAGCATCTTGTGCGCCGAGAAGGCGAGGAAGTCGGCGCCCAGCGTCTGCACGTCGACCGGCATGTGGGGCACGCTCTGCGCCCCGTCCACGATCATCAGCGCGCCGGCGGCGTGGGCCATCTCGACCAGCGCGGCTACGGGGTTGATCGTGCCCAGCACGTTCGACATCTGCACGACCGAGACGATGCGCGTGCGCGGCCCGATCAGCGCCCGCGCTTCGTCGAGGTCCAGGCGGCCGTCGTCGTCCACGGAGAGGAAGCGCAGCCGGGCGCCGTGCCGCCGGGCCGCCAGTTGCCAGGGCACCAGGTTCGAGTGGTGCTCCATGTCGCTGAGGACGATCTCGTCGCCGGGCCCCAGGCGGGCGCCCAGGCTGTAGGCGAGCAGGTTGAGCGACTCGGTGGTGTTGCGCGTGAAGATCACCTCGCGCGGCGAGCCGGCGTTGATGAAAGCGGCCGTGCGGCGGCGCACGTCCTCGTAGGCGGCGGTCGCTTCCTCGGCCAGGGTGTGCAGCCCGCGGTGAATGTTGGCGTTGGTCGTGGAGTAGTAATCCACCAGCGCGTCGATGACGGCCTGCGGCTTCTGCGTCGTGGCGGCGTTGTCGAGGTAGACCAGCGGATGGCCGTGCACGCGCCGCTGCAGGATGGGGAAGTCGGCGCGCAGCGAATCGACGTCGAGCCTGCCGGGGCCGGTCGGGGTCGCGTGCCGGACCATCGCCCTCACCCGTCCAGCGCGACTTCGACGTCGCCGCCGACGATGCGCACGGGGTAGCTGCGCACGCCGCGCACGGCCGGCAGGGTCTTGGCCGCGCCGGTGCGCACGTCGAAGAGGGCGCCGTGGCGGGGGCACTCGACGCGGTCGGCGTGCAGCGTCCCATCGCCCAGGGGGCCGTCGTCGTGCGTGCAGACGTTGTCGATCGCGTAGATCGCGTCGCCCTCGACGTGGCAGAGCGCGATGCTGCGCCCACCCACATCGACGACGCGCGCCGTGCCGGCGGGCACGTCGGCGGCGCTGGCGACGCGGGCGAAGTCGCTCACGACGCGCCTCCGTCGTTCCCGGTGGGAGCGGGGTCCAGCCGCTCGTGCACCAACTCGTCCACCGCGTGGCGCAGATCCTCGTCGGGTAGCCGCTGCGTGACGACGTCGAGGAAGCCCTGCACGACCATGCGCTCGGCCTCCTCCGGCGGGATGCCGCGCGTTTGCAGGTAGAAGATGTGGTCCGGGTCCACGGGACCGACGGCGGCCGCGTGGGAGCACTGCACGTCGTCGGCCTCGATCTCGAGCACGGGGATCGGGTCGGCGCCGGCGCCGCTGCTGAGCAGCAGGTTGCGCATCGTCTGGTGGCCCGAGGTCTTCTGCCCCTCCGGCGAGATCGCGACGACGCCGTACTGCACGGCGCTGGCGCGGTCGTCGAGCGCGCCCTTGATCTGCAGGTCGCTGCGGCCGCCCACGGCGGTGTGGTCCTGCCGCGTGTCGTATTCGATGTGCTGGTCGCCCGTGCCCACGAACAGCCCCACGAGGTCGGCGCTGATGCCGTCCTCGGCGGCGTCGAGCACGATGCGTTCCCGGCTGAGCCGCCCGCCGAAGGCGACGGAGGCGGAGAGCACGCGGGCGTCGCGGGCGGTGCGCAGCCGTTGCGTGACGAAGGCGTTGACGTCGTGGCCCCAGTGCTGCAAGCCGACGTAGCGCACGTCGCTGTTGACCCCGGCCGCGATCTCGACCGTGCGGTGCGCGAAGGCGCTCGCGCCGGCCGGGCCGTCGTCCGAGGCGGCGGCCTCGATCAGGCTGACGGCGGCGCCCTCCCCGGCGACGAGCAGCGTCTGCCCGAAGAGCCCCTGCGCGCCCGCTCCGGGCGCGGACTTGCCGATCAGGTGACGCAAGGGGACGTCGACCTGGACGCCCTTGGGGACGTAGCAGAACAGCCCCTGTGTCCAGAGGGCGGCGCTGAGCGCCGTGAAGCGGCTCTCGGTGACGGGCACGGTCGCGTGGAGGTAGGCGCGGACCAGCGCCTCATCCTCGCGCGCCGCCTGCGACAGCGGCGCCAGGATCACCCCCTGCGCCGCCAGCGTCGGGTCGAGCGATCGCGCCAGCAGGACGCCGTCGGTCTGCGCGACGCGGCTGCCCGAGTCGAGCCCGAGCGCGGCCAGCCGCGCCGGCGCCCCGGCGGCCGACGGCAGATGCACCGCATAGCCGTCGAGGGGGACGCCGTCCATGGGCGTGCGCCGCCACTCCTCCTCGTGGCCGCTGGGCCAGGAGAGGACCTCGTAGGCGCGCAGGGCCTCCAGACGGCGGTCGCGCAGCCACGTCGGCTCGTCGAGGAACTTGGAGATGGCTTCGACGAGCGCCGGGCTCGGCCTCGTCGGGGCGTCCGGGTTCGCCAGGGCGCTGCTCACGGTCGCGGCTCCCATCGGCGCCCCGCGCCGGACGGTCTAGTGACCACCGCAGCCACACCCTCCCCCGCCGCAGCCGCCGTGCGCGGCCTGGGCGCCAGCCTGGGCCTCGTTGGCGCCGCAGCCGCAGCCACCGCCGCCGGCGGCCTTGGGGGCGTTGGGCGCGGTGATCGCGAAGCCGGAGTTCATCACGTTCTCCACCCAGTCGATCGACGCGCCCTCCAGCGCCTGCGCCGACACGGGGTCGACCAGGAACTCCAGGCTGCCGACGGTGACGTGGGCGTCGCCCTGCTGCGCGTTGTCGAAGGCCATGCCGAAGCGCATGCCGCCGCCGCCGCAACCGCCCCCGCAGCCACCGCCGCCGCCCTCCTGGGCGAAGATGCGCACGCCCAGCCCGGCTTCGGGCCGCTGCGCGACGATGTTGGTGAGTTTCTCGCTGGCGCTGTCGGTGACGGTGAGTTGCATGTGTCGGGCCTTTCCTGATGCTGTGGGGAATCGGCGGCTAGCCGATCGCCCCCTCCATCTGCAGTTCCACGAGGCGGTTGAGTTCCACCGCGTACTCCATGGGCAATTCCTTGACGATGGGCTCCACGAAGCCGTTGACGATCATCTTCGTCGCCTGGTCCTCGGGGATGCCGCGCGCCATGAGGTAGAACAGCTGCTCCTCGCCGACCTTGGAGACGGTGGCCTCGTGGGCGATGTCCACGCGGCGCTCGTCGATCTCCATGTACGGGTAGGTGTCGGAGCGCGAGGCGTCGTCGAGCATGAGCGCGTCGCAGCGCACGTTCGAGCGGCAGCCCTCGGCGCCCTCGTAGACCTTGACGAGGCCGCGGTAGGAGGTGCGCCCGCCGTCGATGGCGAGGCTCTTGCTGGTGATGACCGAGCTGGTGCCGGGGGCGGCGTGCACCATCTTGGCGCCCGCGTCCTGGTGCTGCCCGTGGCCGGCGAAGGCGATCGAGAGCACCTCGCCGTGCGCGCCCGGCTCCATCAGGTAGACGGCCGGGTACTTCATCGTGAGCTTGCTGCCCAGGTTGCCGTCGACCCAGCTCATCTGCGCGTCGGCGTAGGCGGCGGCCCGCTTGGTGACGAGGTTGTAGACGTTGTTCGACCAGTTCTGGATCGTCGTGTAGC
>JAPOXB010000061.1 GCA_026707335.1 Chloroflexota bacterium | reverse complement strand
CTCCTCATCCTCGACGGCGGCGTCGGCGGGTTCCTCGGCCGGCTCGGCGTCGTCCGTCTCCGTCTCCACCTCCGCGGGCTCCGCCTCGGCCGGGGCTTCTTCGACCGGCGCGTCCTCGGCCTCCACGTCGGCCGCGGCGGCCGGCGCTTCCTGGACCGGCTCCCGCTCCTCGACGACGGGTGGCTCTTCCTCGACCGGCTCCCGCTCCTCGACGGCCTGCTCGACGGACTCCCCGGCGTCGGCCTGATCGGCCTGCGCCGGCTCCGACTCGGCCGCCTCGGCGGGCGCGGGCTCGGACGCCGGGGGCTCGGCGGCGGCGTCCTCCGGCTGCTCGTCGGCGGCCGGCGTCTCCGCCGCCTCGGGCTCGGGGTCGTCGGCCGGCGCCTCGCTCTCGGCGGCGTCGTCCGCGGGCGCGGCGTCTTCGACGGTGTCGGCGGCGGGATCGTCGGCCGACGGCGGGGTGTCATCCGCCGCCGCGTCGTCCGCCGTGGCATCGGCGTCGCGCGATGTAGCCGCGGCCGCGGCCTCCGCACGCTCCTCCGACGCGCTTGCCTGCGCCTCGGGCTCCTCGGCCGCGCTCGTCGCGGCGGCCGTCGCGGTCGCCTCTGGCTCCGGCTCCTCCGCTTCCGCCGCCGCGCCGGCCGCGTCCGCCTGGGCGTCGGCGGCCTCATCGGCCGCGGCGGTCTCGTCGGCGGCCTGCTCCTCGGTCTGGACGCGGGCGGCCGCACGAGCGGGCTCCTCCTCCGCCTGCTCGCTCGCCTGCTCCGCGACCGGCTGAGGCGCCGGCGCGTCGCCGTCGGCGGCCTCGGATGCGGCCGCTTCTTCCGCTTCGGCTTGGTCCGCCGCGGCCTCCGCGGCAGCCGCCGCCTCAGCGGCCTCCTTCGCAGCTGCTTCCTCCGCAGCGGCAGCCGCTTCCGCCTCGGCCGCGGCCTCCTCCGCCGCCGCCTGGGCCGCCGCCTCGGCTGCGGCCTCTTCCGCCGCGGCATCGTCCGCCACCTCTTGCGCCGCCGGGGCGGCCTCGGCCTCGGCCGGCGCCGCGGCCGGCTCCGACGCGGCCTCTTCCGACTGCTCGACGGCGGCGACCGAGACGTCGGCGGCAGCCTCCGCCGGGGCCTGGGCGACCTCCACCGCCACCGTCGTGACGCTGCGCTCCTCGCGCAGCGGCGCGGCGCCGTCCTGCTGCAGGTCGACGATGACCACGGCGACCAGCGCCGCCGCCGCCAACACCGACGCGGAAGTCGCCAGCCGCATCGCCAGCGGCCCCTGCACCCGCAGCGGCAGGCCGCGCCGCGGCGCGGCGCCCCGCTGGTGCGCGTCGCGCGGGGAGAGCGTGTAGTCGCGCCGGGGCTCGGGCGCGGGCAGGGCGGCGAGCATCGCCTTCATCTCGCGCAGGTCGTCGACGTACGCCCGCAGCTTGGCGTCCTCTTCGAGGGCGCGCGCGAAGCCGGCCGCCTGGTCGGCGGGCAGCTGGCCATCGACGAAGGCCGAGGCCTGCGCCTGTCGGTCGGGCTGACGCCGGAAACGACGGCCGATCACGAGGGACTCCTTGCCGCCGGGGCTGAGGGCGCCCCGTGCTCTGCTTGACGCCCGCGACCCCCCGGTAGTTCCCCGCGCGCGGTCAGGAAGCTGCGCAAGCGGGCCCGCCCGCGGCTGATGCGCGACTTGACCGTGCCCACCGAGGTGCCCATCGCCTGCGCGATCTCGTCGTAGGGGAGCCCGTGCACGTCGGAGAGGAGGATGGCCTGGCGCTGCTCGGGCGGCAGCGTCGCCAGGCCCTGCTGGATGACGGACGCGGTCTCGGCGCCCATCGCGCGGCCCTCGGGCGAGCGCTCGCGCGAGGGGGGCGCGACGGAGTCCCCCCCGGCCTCGAGCATCGAGTCGAGCGAGTCGGTGGGACGGCGCTTGCGCTTGCGCAGTTCGTCGCGGCACTGGTTGCCGGCGATGCGCAGCATCCAGGCCTGGAAGGATCCGCCCCGGTAACCGCCGATGCCGCGCCAGGCCGACACGAAGGCGTCCTGCGCCGCGTCCTCGGCGGCCGGCGGCGAGGAGAGCATGCGCAGGCAGAGCCCGAACACGGGCCGCTGGTAGCGCCCGACGAGCGCGTTGAACGCGCCCAGCTCGCCCTGCTTCGCGCGCTCGGCGAGTTCATCGTCGGTGGGGGCCGCGGTGGGAGGCGGGGTCGGCATGGGGAACCGCGTGGACTCCTCGACGGACGGCCGCCGCGCGGCGCCGCGCGCAACCCATCGATCCAGGCGGCGACGCCGGGATTGCGAGGAGTGTACCAGCCGCCCGCGCCGGCCCGGCCGCCCGCGCCCGATAGCCGCCGCCGGACCCCGGCCCTAGGCTGAATGCGGCGGCGCGAGCGCGACGGACGGCGCGGAGAGGCATGCAGCGACTTCGGCACGGCCCCATCCGCGACATCCTCGAGACCGCGCTGCTGGCCCTGATCGTGTTCCTGCTGGCGCGCGCCGTCGTGCAGAACTTCCAGGTCGAGGGGGCCAGCATGGACCCGACGTTGCAGCACGCCAACTTCGTGCTCGTCAACAAGCTCGCCTACGAGAAGGTCAACCTGGGGCCCTTCGACTTCCTGATCCCGGGCCGCGACAACGGGGAGTTCCTCTTCGACGGCCCCAGCCGGGGCGACGTGGTGGTGTTCCACTCCCCCTCCGACCCCGACCGCGACTTCGTGAAACGGATCATCGGCCTGCCCGGCGACCGCGTCGAGGTCCGCCATGGGGAGGTGTTAGTCAACGGCGCGCGGCTCGACGAGGGGGCCTACATCCGATCCGCGCCCACCTACCAGTATCCGCAGGGAAGCATGCCGGTGGTCGTGCCGCCCGATCACTACTTCGTGCTGGGCGACAACCGCAACGCCAGCCAGGACTCGCACGTCTTCGGACCCATCCACGAGCGGCTGCTCGTGGGCGCGGTGATCTTCCGCTGGCTGCCGCTGGACGCGATCGGCGGCGGCGGCAGCCGCCCGCTGGTGACGGACGTCGGCGCTCCCGTGCCGGAGCCCGGCGAGGCGGGGCCCGCGCCCGCATCGACCGCCGCGGAGCTGGAGCCCGTCCGATGAGCGCCCCGGGCGAGGCGCTGGAGCTGCTCAAGCGCGCGGGCGCGGTGCTGACGGGCCACTTCCGCTACGCCTCCGGCCGCCACGGCCCGCTCTACGTCGAGAAGTTCCGCCTGCTCGAGGATCCCGACGCGACGGCCGGCCTCTGCAGGCCCGTGGCGGAGGCGCTGCGCTCGCACGGCCTGGAGTTGGTCGTCGGCCCCACGACCGGCGGCGTGGTCGTGGGCTACGAGATGGCGCGCCAACTGGGCCTGCACGTCTTCATCGCCGAGCGCAGCGGCGAGGGCGACGAGCGCGCCCTGCTGCGCGGCTTCCAGGTGCGGCCGGGACAGCGCACGCTGATCGTCGACGACGTGCTCACGACGGGCGGATCGCTGCGGCAGACGATCGCGGCGGTCGAGCGGGCGGGCGGGCAGCCGGTGGCGGTGGCGGTGCTGATCGATCGCAGCGGCGGCCGCACCGACTTCGGGCTGCCGTTCCTGGCCGGCATGACGCTCGACATCGAGTCGCACGCGCCGGACGACTGCCCCCAGTGCGAGGCGGGCGAGCCGCTGATCGAGACGTAGGCGGGTCCGCGCGCCCTTGACGAATCAGACGTAGACCGACAGGTCGGCGGCGTGGACGAAGAAGCCCGGCGCGATGCCGGCCGCGTCGGCGAGGACCGACAGCAGCACGACGAACAGCGCGAAGCCGGCCAGGTTCGCGACGAGCGCCTCGCGGCGCGTGGCGCCGGGCGCGGCGGCCTCGATCGCGGCGTTGCTGCTCGCGAACCAGGCCAGCACGCTCAGCATCCCCACGGCGAAGCCCAGCGCCGGCACGATCATGAAGGCGGCGCCCGCCGCCGGGAAGGCCGCGTGGCCCATCGTGCGGACGAGGGACAGCGCGGTCGTCTCGCGGCCGAACACGTAGCGCAGCATCAGGTGCGTGCTCAGCACCCAGACGCCCCAGAGGATCGCGCCGCAGAGCAGCCCCAGCGCGACCTCGCGCGCGAGGATGCGGCCGGTGGAGAGCCCGTCGGCCTCGACGATCAGCCAGAGCCAGCCGCCCAGCGCCGCCAGCAGCAGCGATGCCACGACGACCAGCGCCGCCGCCAGCGTCTGGCTCGCGTCCTCGCGGACCTCGCGGAAGACGGCCGTGTCGAGCTCGGCCAGGCGGCGCACCCGCTGCGCGGTCAGGCGCAGGTCGATGACCTGGTCGGTGGACGACGGGTCCATGACGCGGGAGAGGCGCCGGGCCGCGCGCGCGCGAACCGACTCGCGGAAGCGGGCCGGCGCCGCCGACAGGCGCGAGGGCGCGGAGGAAGGCAGGGAGCGGGGTCCGCCGGCAGAGAGAACCATGCGATCGCCCGGTTCGAGCGCCCGCCGACCACCAAGACCTTGCCTCCAGCATACACCGCCGTCCCCGGTTTGTGGATGGGGACGCGGCAGCACGACCGACCGCGCTCTACCGTGTAGGCAGCCCGGCGCCACGTCCCGCCCCGCCGGGACGGCCAGCCGACGAGGAGCCCCCCATGAGCGACGCCCCCATCTCCCCGCGCGACCCCTTCGCCCGCACCCGCATCCCCGTGCTCGACAGCGACATGGTCTGCATCGACGAGGGCCGCGGCGACAGCATCATCTTCCTGCACGGCAACCCCACGTCGTCGTACCTGTGGCGCAACATCATCCCGCACTGCACGTCGCTGGGGCGCTGCCTCGCGCCCGACCTGATCGGCATGGGCGAGTCGGGCAAGAACCCCGGCGGCTCCTACCGCTTCGCCGATCACGCGCGCTACCTCGACGCCTGGCTCGAGGCGATGGACGTGGGCGACGACGTCACTTTCGTGATCCACGACTGGGGGTCGGCGCTGGGCTTCGACTGGGCCCGCCGGCATCCGGAGCGCATGAAGGGGATCGTGCACATGGAGTCGATCGTGCGGCCCGTGACCTGGGACGAGTGGCCCGAGCCCGCGCGGCGCATCTTCCAGGGCTTCCGCTCGGAGGCCGGCGAGGAGATGGTGCTGGTGAAGAATGTCTTCGTCGAGCGGGTGCTGCCGGGCAGCGTGCTGCGCGACCTGAGCGAGGAGGAGATGGCCGTCTACCGCCGGCCCTACGCCGAGCCCGGCGAGTCGCGCCGCCCCACCCTCACCTGGCCCCGCGAGATCCCCATCAGCGGGCAGCCGCCCGACGTGGTCGCCCTCGTGCAGGCCTACGCCGACTGGCTGAGCGGCAGCCCGCTGCCCAAGCTGCTGATCAACGCCGAGCCGGGCGCCATCCTCAACGGCGCGCAGCTGGAGTTCGCGCGCGGCTGGCCCAACACGACCGAGGTCTCCGTGCCGGGCAACCACTTCGTGCAGGAGGACTCGCCGGACGCGATCGGCCGCGCCATCGCCGACTGGTACGCGACGCTGTAGCCGCGGCCCGGCCTGCCGGCCCGGCGCTAGCGGCCGGCGAAGGTCGGCGCGCGCTTCTCCAGGAAGGCCTGCACGCCCTCGCGCCCGTCGGCGGTGGTCGTCATGCGCGCGATGGCCTGCGTCTCCAGTTCCATCTGCGTCTCCAGCGTCTCCACCAGACCGCTGTGGAACAGCCGCCGCGTCTCGCCCAGGGCGACGGTGGGGCCCGCCGCGACCTCCCCGGCCGCGGCGGTCGCCTCCGCCATCAGGCGGTCGTCGGGCACGACCCGCGTGACGAGGCCGTACTCCCGCGCCTGCGCGGCGTCCACCATCGGGTTCAGCAGGGTCAGTTCCAGCGCGCGCCGGAGCCCCACCTTGCGCGGCAGGAAGTAGGTCGAGGAGCCGTCGGGCGTCAGGCCGGCCTTGGTGTAGGCCATCGTGAAGCGGGCCGACTCGGCCGCCAGCACGATGTCGCAGCTGCAGGCCAGGCTCATGCCCGCGCCGGCGGCGACGCCGTTGATCGCCGCGATCAGGGGCGCGTCGCCGCGCGTGAAGCGCGAGATCGCGCCGTGCAGGAAGGTCGTCACTTCCTTCATGTGTGCGGGCAGGTCGTCGCCCTGCGCGGCGAACGACTTGAGGTCGCCGCCGGCGCAGAAGAAGCGCCCCGATCCGGTCAGCAGGATGGCCCGCACGTCCGGGTCGCTGCTGGTGGCGAGCGAGACCTGCATCAGGTCGATGGCCATCTGCAGGTTGATCGCGTTGGCCGCCTCGGGCCGGTTCAGGGTGATGTGCGCGACGTGGTCGCGCAGCTCGTAGGTCAGCGTCTCGTAGTCCATGGCGGGGCCTCCCCGATCGCCCCGGCGAGCCCGTCCCGCCGCGGGGGCGCGGCCATCATCGCCGCCGCGCCCGGCGGGGGCAATCCGGCGCCGCCGGCCCCCCCGCCGCGACCCGGGCTCAACAATCGGCGGGCCGACGCGCCGCGGCCTATGCTGGGAGCACGATCCCGCCGCGCCCGGCGCCCGACGCCGGACCGGCTTGTGATGGAGGGCGTCGATGTCGATAGTGCAGCGTTCGCGCGGCCTGCAGTTCGGCCTGCTGGGCGAATCGGCCAAGAAGTTCATCAAGCCCGTCGCGATGCGGGGGCTGCTGTTCAAGGAGCGGGTGCGGTCGGGCGCGATGTACCCGCCGCTGAACGACGAGTTCCAGCAGGACCCGTATCCCACCTACGAGACGCTGCGGACCAAGGATCCGGTGCACTGGAGCGAACTCACCCACGGCTGGGTGATCTCCCGCTTCGAGCACGTCGACTCGATGCTGCGCGATCACAAGCGCTTCGGCTCCGACGAGCGGCGCGCCGGCGGCGCCGCGCCGCCCTACACGCCGCCCTTCCCCGAGGGCCGCAGCCTGCTCGTCATCGACCCGCCCGACCACACCCGCCTGCGCGCGCTGGTCTCGCGGGCCTTCACCCCGCGCGCCATCGCCAACCTGGAGCCGCACATCGAGCAGATCGTCGACGAGGCGCTGTCACAGGTCCCGGAGAACGAGCCCTTCGACCTCATGGAGCGCCTCGCGCACCCGCTGCCGATCACGATCATCGCCGAGATGATCGGCGTGCCGCCCGAGGACCGGGAGCGCTTCCAGCATTGGTCGGAGCGGGTGGCGCGCATCCTCGAGCCGACGATCACGCCGGCCGAGATGGAGGCCGCGCTGGTCGCCGCCGCGGAGTTGAGCGACTACTTCCGCGTGATCATCGAGCAGCGCCGCGCGGACCCGCAGGACGACATGATCACGCGCCTCATCGCCGCCGAGGAGGAGGGCAGCAAGCTCTCGATGGACGAGATGCTCTCGATGCTGCGCCTGCTGCTCGCCGCCGGCAACGAGACGACCACCAACCTGATCGGCAACGGCATGCTGGCCCTGCTGCGCCACCCCGATCAGCTGCGCCGGCTGCAGGAGAACCCCGACCTCGCGGCGGGCGCCGTGGAGGAGTTGCTGCGCTACGACGGGCCGGTGCAGACCGACGGCCGCACGGTCCTGGAGGACATGGAGCTCGAGGGCAAGCAGCTCAAGCGCGGCCAGCCGCTGATCCTGCTGATCGGCTCGGCCAACCGCGACGGCCAAGCCTACGAGCACGCGGACGCGCTCGACATCACGCGCGAGGGACAGCCGCACGTCGCCTTCGGGCGCGGCATCCACCACTGCCTGGGCGCGCCGCTGGCCCGGCTCGAGGGGCGCATCGCGCTGGCCGCGCTGGCCCGGCACTTCCGCGAGATCCGGCTCGTCGAGGCGACGCCGCGCTTCAAGGACAACGTCGTGCTGCGCGGCCTGCGCACCCTGCCCCTGGAGGTCGAGCGCTAGCGGAAGCCCGCCGCCGGCTGCGGCCAGGTTGCGGCGTTCCGCAGCACGAGCCAGAGCCCGGCGCCGTGGTTGATCGTCGAGGCGGTGTTGGCCGCCGGCGGCGCTCCCGGCCGGAAGACGAGGAACCGCGCCGCCAGCGGGTCGTAGAGCCAGATCGCGTCGACCGCCGGGCCGATCGCCTGCGCGATCCGCGCCAGGGGGACGCCGTCGGGACCGGTCCAGCCGACCAGGTTGAAGCCCGGCGCGAGTGACACCGTGCGCTCGCGGCCCAGGCCCGGCATGCGCCAGATCGCGGGCTGCCGGGCGAGCACCCACAGGCCCTCGCCGGGGCGCAGCGTCGTCAGGCTGTTGTGCCCCGCCGGGATGCCGCGCCGGTAGCTCAGGAAGCGGCCCGCCGCGGCGTCCCAGGCGAAGACGGCGCCGACGGCGGGAACCGCCACCAGCGCCGGCGCGATCGGCGTGTCGTAGCCGGTCCAGGTGATCAGGTTCCAGCCGACCAGCAGCGCGACCTCGCGCGGCGGCGGCGGCGCGGGCGTGAAGCGCTCCGCCGACCCGCCCGCGAGCGGTCCCTCCCCGCCGGCGATTAGCACGCGACCGTCGGGCAGGCGGGTGGCGCTGTGGAAGCTGCGCACGACGGCGACGGCCGACAGGAAGTCGGCCCGGCCGCCGGCCTCGGGCAGGTAGCGTTCCGCCCCCGCCTCGTCCAGGGCGGGCGCGTCGAGCCCCCCGACCACGAGGAGGCCGCCGCCGGACATCAGCGTGACGCTGTGCCCGCGGCGCGCCCGGTTGAGCGGCGCGAGCGCCGTGAACATGTCGGTCGCCGGGTCGTAGACCTCCACGGCGGCCAGGTAGGGCGCGTTCGCGCCCCGGCCGCCGCTGATCAGCACACGGCCGTCGGCCAGCGCGACGGCCGCGTGCTCGCTGCGCGGCACGACCATCGCCCCGGCGGCCGTGAACCTGCGGGTGGCGGGGTCGTAGATCTCCGCCGGCGCGAAACCGCCGTCGGGGCCGGCGCCGCCGGCGATCAAGACGCGGCCGTCGGGCAGCAGGCTGGCGCTGTGCCCGGCGCGACCGACCCGCATCGCGCCGGTCGCGATGAATTGACCGCGGGCCGGATCGTAGATCTCGGCGGAGTCGAGTTCCGACCCAGCGCCGCCGCTGATCCCCCCGGCGACGAGCACGCGGCCGTCGGCCAGCAGCGTCGCGGTGTGCTGCGTCCGCGCGTCGAGCAGCGGTCTGGCCGGCACGAAGATCCCGCGCGCGGGGTCGAAGCGCTCCGCCGCGTCGGTCGGCTGGTCGGGCCGGCCGACGCCCCCGGCGACCAGCACTGTGCCGTCGGCCAGCAGCGTGGCGCTGTGACCGCCGCGGGGCCCGCTCATCGCGGCCGCCTCCTCGAAGCGGCCGGCGTCGGGCAGGTACAGCTCGGCGGTGGCGGTGTGCTCGGTCGGGCCCGTCTGGCCGCCGCTGATCAGCACGCGGCCGTCGGGCAGGGCCGTGGCCCGATGGAAGGAGCGCGCGGTTAGCAGGTCGGGCAGCGGCTCGAAGCGCGACGGCTCCTGGCCGCCGGCCGGCCGCGTGGGCGCCAGCGCCCCGGCCAGCAGCGCGGCGCAGAGCAACGCGGCGCCGATCAGCGCCCGCCCGGCGCCGCGTCCCGATGGGCGGTGCAGGAACATCACGCATCCCGCGCCGCCGACCCAGCCCGACCGTACATCGCGGCAGGGCTCTGTCGCCAGACCGACGGATGATCAGGCCCGCTTAGCCGGTCTCGGCCAGGAACCCGGCGACCAGCGCGCGGAAGCGATCGGGCTGCTCCAGGTGCACGGCGTGGCCGGCGCCCGGCACGATGGCGACCCGGCCGTCCGGCAGGCGGGCCCCCATCGCCGCCGCATGATCGCAATACGCCGGGTCGAGCGCACCGGCGATCAAAAGCGCCGGGCAGCGCAGCCCGGCGAGCGCGTCGAGCAGCGGCGGGTCGGCGCCCGCCCCGGCGGCGCGCAGGCTGGCGGCGAGGCCGGCCGCGTCGTTGCGCAGGCGCTGCGCGCGCAGGGCCTCGCGCGCCGCGGGCGGCAGCCGCCGCTGGCTCTCCCACAGCGGCAGCGACTGCCAATAGTCGACGAACGCCGGCACGCCCTCCCGCTCGATCCGGTCGGCCAGGGCGCGGTCGGACGTCAGGCGGCGCGCCCGTGCGGCGGCGTCGGCGATGCCGGGGGACGCGCTGACGACGATCAGCGACGCCACGCGCTCCGGCGCCCGCAGGGCGAGCCGCAGCGCGATGCGCCCCCCCATCGAGTACCCCAGCAGCGCGAACCCGCCGGCGCCGCGATCGTCCATCGCCGCCAGCAGCGCATCGATCGTGCCGTCGATGTCGTGGGGACGGGGCCGGTCCGGCGGCGCGAGGGAGCGTCCGTGCCCCGGCAGGTCGGCGGCCAACTGCCGCGTGCTCGGCCAGGCGTCGCGGAAGGGGCGCCAGGTGGCGGCGCTCCCCGTGAAGCCGTGCAACAGCAGCAGCGGCCGGCCCTTGCCCGACTCCTCGCCCGAATCCTCGATGTGGAGCCACGAAGCAGGACGGGCCCCGGTCATGCCAGCGCGTCCCGCACCCGGCCCCACATCGCCTCGTGCAGGGCCGCGTTGGCGGCGCGCTCGGTGGTCACCTCGATCAACTGCGCGCCGTCGCGAGCCAGCGAGTCGGCCAGCGCCTCGCGGTAGGCCTGGGGCGTGGCGGGGCGCGCGTAGCCGAGGCCGTACTGCGCCGCGGCGTGCTCGAAGCGCAGGCCGTGCGGCGTGCCGAACAGCGGCTCGAACTCGGGCACGCGACTCGCCTGGGGCAGCATCGAGAAGATGCCGCCGCCGTCGTTGTTGAGCACGACGATCGTCGCCGACAGCCCGAAGCGCCGCACGGCGAGCAGGCCGTTCATGTCGTGGTAGGCCGAGAGGTCGCCCAGCACGAGCGCCAGCGGGCTCCCCGGCCGCGCCGCCGCGATGCCCAGCGCCGTCGAGACCACCCCGTCGATGCCGCTCGCGCCGCGGTTGCCGTAGACGTGCAGCGGCTCGGGGCCGGGACGCAGCACCGTGTCCAGGTCGCGGATCGGCATGCTGTTGCCGGCGACCACCGCGGCGCCCGGCGGCAGCGCGTCGATCAATGAGCGGATCGCGCCGGGCTCCGTCAGCCCGTCGGCCAAGCTCGCATCAACGGCGGCGCAGGCGCGGCGCTCCCGCTCCCGCCAGGCGGTCAGCCAGGCCGCGTCCGGCCCAGCGAGCGTCGCCAACGCCTCCAGCAGACGGCGGCAGACCGCGGTCGGGTCGGCGTCGATCGAGCGCGTGGCGACGAGGTCGGGGTCGTTCCAGCGGCCCGGCTCGGCGATCACGACCTGCTCCGCGTCCGTGAGCCCCGCCAGGAACGCGCCCAGCGCCTTCGACGTCGGCGTGCGGCCCACCCGCAGCACGACCTCCGGCCGCAGATCGGGGCCGGCCGGGGCGCGCAGCATCGCGTCGTAGCCGGCGATGACGTGGCTGCGATCGTGCGGGCCGCGACGCAGCTGGGAGAGCGGGTCGGCCAGGATGGGGTAGCCCAGCGCGGCGGCGAGGCCGGTGATCGCCTGGACGCCGTCGGGCGCGTGCCCCGGCCCCGCGACGATCAGCCCGCGCCGCCGCTCCCCCACCAGCGAGGCCAAGGCGCCGACGTCGCCGGGGGCGGGCTCGACGCGGGGCGGCGGCCCCTCGCGGTCGGGCGTCAGAACGGCCGGGGCCGGCAGGTCGGGGATGAGCGGCTCGCGGAAGGGCAGGTTGAGCTGCACCGGCCCGGCGGGCGCGGCCGTCGCGAGGACGGGGGCGCGCCGGCCCCAGTGCCGGGCCGCGCCGGCGGCCGCGTCGCCGGCGACGGGCAGGGGCAGCTCGGCGAAGGCCTTGGCGTGGCCGCCGTAGGGGCGCAGCTGGTCGACGGTCTGGTTCGCCCCGACGCCGCGCAGCTCCGGCGGCCGGTCGGCGGTCAGGACGACCAGGGGCAGCCCGGCCGTGGCCGCCTCCGCGACGGCCGGCGCGAAGTTGAGCGCCGCCGTGCCCGACGTGCAGAGCAGCGCGACGGGCGCCTGCCGCGCCTGCGCCAGCCCCAGCGCGAAGTAGGCGCAGGAGCGTTCGTCGAGGTGGATCCAGGTGCGGAGCGCGGGATGGCGCTGCACCGCCACCGCGACCGGCGTCGAGCGGGAGCCGGGGCAGAGGCAGACGTCGCGCACGCCCCCCGCGACGAGCCCGTCGGCCAGCGCCGCCGCGAAGAGCCCCAGCGCGCGCTCGGCCGCGCC
The DNA here is from genome assembly GCA_026707335.1 of Chloroflexota bacterium. GTDB lineage: Bacteria > Chloroflexota > Dehalococcoidia > Bin125 > Bin125 > TK10-74A. The sequence continues at coordinate 58 of JAPOXB010000061.1, read as the reverse complement.
CGCCGGGTGGTCAGCCGGGGGGGCCATCGCCGCCGGCGGCGACGCCCAGCGCGTCGCG
>JAPOXB010000024.1 GCA_026707335.1 Chloroflexota bacterium | reverse complement strand
GGCATCAGCGCCGAGAGCGGCATCCCCACCTTCCGCGGCAAGGACGGCCTCTGGACGAAGCACGGCGAGCCGCCGCTCAACCAGTTCGACCAGTTCGCCACGGACCCGGCGGCGTGGTGGCGCGACCTGCGGCGGCGGCGCGAGAACCCCGACGAGATGACCCGCGCCATCGCCGAGGCGGCGCCCAACGACGGCCACTTCGCGCTGGCCGAGCTGGAGCGGCTGGGCGTCGTGCGGCACGTGATCACGCAGAACGTCGACGGGCTGCACCGGACGGCCGGGACGCAGGCGATCACGGAGATCCACGGCAACCGCGGCTTCCTGCGCTGCCTCGACTGCAACAGCCGCCGCCCCTTCGAGGCCGTGCCGGAGGCGCTGCCGCCGCGCTGCGACCACTGCGGCGGCCTGGTGAAGACCGACACGGTGATGTTCGGCGAGCCGATCCCGTTCGACGCGCTGCGCTCCTGCCAGGAGCAGTCGGAGCGGGCCGACTGCATGCTGCTCGTGGGCACGACGGCGGTCGTGTCGCCGGCGGCCGATTTCGCCTGGCAGGTCCGATCGCGCGGCTACCCGCTGATCGAGGTGAACCTCGACCCGACGGTGATCTCGGACTACTGCGCGGTGGCGATCCACGCGCCGGCCGGCGAGGTGATGTCGCGCCTGCGCGATCAGGTCAAGCGCGGCCGGCAGGCCCGCGATCGGGACGGCGGCTGACAGGCCGCCATCATTCGTTAAGCTGCGCAGCGTGGGTCCGCGCGGAGAAGGCGCAGCCCGGAGATTGGGAGACCACCATGGCCGATAGCGCCGAGCAGACCTCCGCGCCCGCCGCGCCGGAGGAGAAGCCAAAGAGCGAGGACAAACCCCGTCCCGAGATATTGCTGGACTGGTTCGACGTCGACACCGAGTGGGGCGTCCACGCCCCGCGGGGCCCGGCCGGCTACCGCGTGGGCGACCTGATGGTCGGCTCGTACGGGGAGATGCCCGACGTCTGGACCGACGACACGATGCGCCCGCGCGGAGCGGCGCCCATGCCGGGGACGCCGCGCATGGCCTACGAGGTGTCGGCGAAGATCGATATGTGGACCGACAACGCGCCCGCCCTCTATGAGGAAGCGATCCAGCGCCGCTGGAAGCCGGCCACCGACATCGACTGGGATTCGATCCCCGCGGGGCCGACGGAACTCGACCGGGCGCGGGCGCAGATGCTCACGATCCTGGCCGAGCAGGCCTGGGTGCAGTCGGTGACGTACGGGGGCTGGCTGAAGCGGCTGTCGTACGGCTACTACGAGGTGAAGCTCTTCCTGGCGACGGTCGTCTTCTCGCTGGCGCGGCACACCGAGGCCTTCCGCAAGCGGGCGATGCTGCACGGCGGCGGCGTGGGCCTGCAGGGGCCCGGCCACCTGAACCGGGAGATCGTCGGCACGCGCGACTTCAACGAGATGATCCTCTTCAACGCGCTGCTGGCCGACAGCTTCACCGAGGTGCTGCTGGGCCGGCTGGCGGCCGACGCGTCGACCCCGGCCGAGGCGCGGCTCTACACACTGGCCCGGCAGGACCGCGTGCGCGCGCTGGCCTTCGGGCAGGAGCGGCTGCGCGACCTCATGGCGGCCTGCCCCGAGCGCCTGCCGGAGTTTCACGAATACCTGGGGCGGGTCGAGGCCGCCATGGCGCTGGACCTCAACGACACGGTGAGCAACGAGGCCCTGGCGATCGTGCTGGGCGGCGACGTCGAGGCGATGGGCATCGGCGCGGAGCGGCTCGCCGACCTGCGCCGGGCGCAGGCCCGCGCCTATCTGCAGCGGCTGCGCGCGGCGGGCATCGAGCGGGAGGGGCAGCAGAGCGGGAAGTTCCAGGTCGCGACGGGTCAGATCACGGAGGAGGAGCGGCGGGCGCGCCGCAAGAGCGCCGGGGGGACGAAACCCCCCGTCGAGGCCGCGCCCGATGCCTAATCGGTCGACGGCCGGCGCGGGCCCGCCCGACGTCGATTGGGACGAGGTGCTGGCGGAGGTCGTCTCGACGCTGCGCGAGTACCTGCGCATCGACACGAGTAACCCGCCGGGCGAGGAGGAGCGGGCAGCGCGCTTCCTGGGCGAGATCCTCGAGCGCGACGGCTTCGCGGTGGAGTACGTCGAGGCGGCCCCGGGGCGGATGTCGCTGCGCACCGTGCTGCGCGGCAGCGGCGACGCCGCGCCCCTGATGCTGCTCAACCACAGCGACGTCGTGCCCGTGCAGCGCGAGTTCTGGGACGTCGACCCGTTCGCCGGCATCGAGAAGGACGGCTGCATCTGGGGCCGCGGCGCGCTCGACATGAAGGGCATGGGCGTCCTGGAGTTGGTCGTGATGCTGCTCTTCAAGCGGCTCGGCATCGTACCGCGGCGGGACCTCATCTTCCTCAGCGTGGCCGACGAGGAGACGGGCAGTTCGCAGGGCATGGAGTGGCTCGACCAGCACCGCCCGGAGTGGCTGCGCGAGCCCGAATACGCGCTCAACGAGAGTGACGTCGCCAGCCTCAACTTCCTCGGCGCGCAACAGCCGGTGTTCCCCTGCGCGCCGTCGGAGAAGGGGCCGCTGTGGGTCACCCTGCACGCCCGCGGCCGGCCCGGCCACGGCTCGGTCCCGCACGACGACAACGCGGTCGACCGGCTGGTGCGCGCGCTGGGCGCGATCCAATCCTGGGACCGGGCCACCTCGATCGACCCGATGGTGCAGCGCACGGTCGACGATCTGCAGCGCGGCCGCGCCTGGGGCGACTGGCGGCCGGACGCCGAGGAGTTGAGCGCGCGCCACCCATCGTTCGGGGCGCTGCTGAGGGACACGATCTCGTGCACGGGGCTGGGCGGCGGCTTCAAGCACAACGTGATCCCGGCCGACGCGCGGGCCACGCTCGACTGCCGGCTGCTGCCCGGACAGTCGCACGACGCCTTCCTCGCGGAGATGCGGGAAGTGATCGACGACGACCGCATCGAGATCAGCACGGAGTTGCGCTCGGAGTCGGGCGCGAGCGACTTCGACACGGAGCTGGTGGACGTGATCCGCGACGTCGTCGGCGAGCAGGTGGAGGGCGCGATCGTCGTGCCGCTGCCATCGCGGGGCTTCACCGATTCGCGCGTCCTGCGGCGGCGCGGCGTGCAGGCCTACGGCTTCGTGCCCGCGCTGATGGACGCTTCGCTGGCGGCCGGGGTTCACGGCCACAACGAGCGCATCCCCGTCGAGGGCCTGCGCACGGGCGTGCAGATCCTGTTCGAGGTCGTGCGGCGTTTCACCGCCTGAAGCGCGCGCCCCGAAGGCGGGCACGAGGAGGAAGACCATGGCAACGGTGGAACCTGCGCTCGACGGGCGCTGGGCGCTGATCCTGGGCGCGTCGAGCGGCTTCGGGGCGGCGGCGGCGCGGCGGCTGGCGGCGGCGGGCATGCACGTCGCCGGCGTGCACCTCGACCGGCGCTCGGCCCAGCCGACGGTGGACGCGATCACGGCCGACATCGAGAGCCACGGCCGGCAGGCCGCCTTCTACAACGTCAACGCGGCCGACGCCGACCGCCGCCGCGAGATCCTCGACGACCTGCAGGGGCGCACCGGCGAGGGCGGCGTGCGCCTGCTGCTGCACTCGCTGGCCTTCGGCACGCTGGGACACTTCATCGACCGGGAGACGCCCAAACGCTCGATCAGCCAGCGCCAGATGGAGATGACGCTCGACGTGATGGCGAACTCGATCGTGTATTGGACGCAGGACCTCTTCACGCGCGGCATGCTTCCGCGCGGCGCGAAGATCTACGGCATGACGTCGGCCGGGGACGCGCGCGTGATCCCCTACTACGGCGCGGTCAGCGGCGCGAAGGCCGTGCTGGGCTCGCACATCCGCCAGCTGGCGGCCGAACTCGCGCCCGACGGCGTGGCCGTCAACGCGATCAAGGCCGGCGTGACGCCCACCCCGGCGCTCGACAAGATCCCCTCGGCGGGTCAACTGCTCGACTTCGCCCGCGATCACAATCCCAGCGGCCGGGTGACGAGCCCGGAGGACGTGGCCGAGGCGCTCGTGCGGCTCAGCATCGACGAGTCGCACTGGATCACCGGCAACACGATCAACGTCGACGGCGGCGAGGACATCGTCGTCCTGTAGCGGTCGTGCGCAAGCGGGGCAGTCCGTAGGATCGGCACATGAGCGATCGACGACCCCAGTCGCGGCGGCGGCGCCGGCGACGGCGCAACCGGCCGGTGGTGATCGAAGAGGGCGGCCAGGACGCGCCGGACGCCCCGGACGACGGTGAGGACGACGCCGAAGCGTCGGCCCCCGCCGCCGCGAGCGGCGGCGGCGGAGGTCGCACCGATCGCCGCCGCGGACAGCGCGTGCAGCAGCCCGAGCGGCGCAACACCATCCTGGGGATGCCGCGCTTCCTCTTCCTCACCATGGCCGGCCTGATGGTGGTGCTGGTCGCCACGACGATCGCGGGGCAACTGGTCGAGCCGCCCGACCAGATCGCGGGGGTCGAGGAGTTCTCCGACCAGGGGCGGCGTCACTTGGCGGCCGGCGAGACGTTCGACGCCGAGGGTTACAACAGCTTCCCGCCCACGTCGGGGCCGCAGGCCGCCGAGGGCGTCGCGCCGGGCATCTACGAGCCGGGGCAGGCGCCGTCGTTCGCGCAGCTGCTGCCCCTCCTGGAGCGGGGCGGGATCGTGGTGTACTACGACCCCTCGCGCCTGCCGGCGGCGGACGTCGAGGAGCTGCGCGGCTTCATCGAGGTGCGCAACAACGGCGGCTGGGACCTGCTCACGCTGGTCCCGCTGGAGGATGAGCGCCTGCCCAGCCCCATCGTGGCGACGGCCTGGCGGCACGCCCTGCGCATCGACACGCTCGACGACGACGCGCGGGAGTTGCTGATCATCTTCGTCGACCCCGACCCGGCGGGCCTGTACGGGCGCTTCATCCTGGAGACCGGGCCGGCGGCGATCGACGAGTCGTAGGCGGCCGGCGGAGGAACGGCGATGACGCGAATCAGGACGCGGAGGCTGGCGGCGGCGGCCGCGGCGCTGCTCGCGGCGGCGCTGGTCCTGACGGCCTGCGGCGGGGGATCGTCGATCAAGGACGACCCGCGCCTGCAGCAGTTCGACGACGAGTTCACGACGGCGGGGCAGGAGCACTACCCGGCGGGCTTCCAGGTCACCTATGTCACGACGCCGCCCTACGGCGGGCCCCACTGGACGATCCCGCTGCGCTGCGGCATCTACGAGCAGGAGCAGCCCTTCGAGCCGATGGTGCACACGATGGAGCACGGCGCGATCGTGCTCTACTACCAGCCGCTGGCCGTGGACGCGGACACGGTGGGCGAGATGCGGGTGGCGGCGTCGCAGTTGCTCAGCGAGGGGCGGCGCATGATCCTGACGCCGTCGACGCGGATCGGCGTGCCGGTGGCGATGGCCTCGTGGGGCCGGCTGATGCTGATGGACGACTTCGAGGCGGACACGCTGCGCGCCTTCCTCGACGCGTTCGAGGGCGACGCGCCCGAGGAGTTGGGCTGCTAGCGGCCCGGCGCCGTCGGGGCTGGGCGGCCCGGCCTGCTACCGGCGCGATAGTCCCATGCCCATCGGCCGGGGAGACTGACGGGGCCCGCGGCCGGCGACGGGCGCAGAGGAGCAGCGCATGGCAGCCTCCACGATCGAGGTCGGCGCACCGATCATCGAAGCGACCGACGTGCACAAGGCGTACCAGGGCGACGGCACCGTCGTGCAGGCGCTGCGCGGCGTCAGCATGTCCATCCGCAAGGGCGAGATGGTGGCCGTGATGGGGCCCTCGGGCTGCGGCAAGACGACCCTGCTCAACACCCTCTCCGGGCTGGACTCGATCGACGCCGGCGTGATCCGCATCGAGGGGCAGGAGATCGCGACGCTGCCCGACAACGCCAAGACCGACTACCGGGCGCGGCGCATGGGCTTCGTCTTCCAGTTCTACAACCTGCTGCCCGTGCTCTCGGCGATCGAGAACGTGGAGTTGCCGCTGCTGGTCAGCGGCGTGAGCCCGTCGCAGGCGCGGGAGCGCGGCCGGGCCGAGCTGGCGCGGGTGGGCCTGGCCGACTGGGCGACGCACCGGCCGGCGCAGCTCTCGGGCGGGCAGCGGCAGCGCGTGACGATCGCCCGGGCGCTGGTCAATGAGCCGGCCATCGTCTGGGGCGACGAGCCCACCGGCGACCTCGACAGCGTCAACGCGAACGAGATCATGGACCTCATCCAGGAGCTCAACGAGACCAACTCGCAGACGTTCGTGATCGTCACGCACGATCAGGGCGTGGGCGGGCGCTGCCACCGGGTCATCCGGATGGTCGACGGCCAGATCGTGGGCGAGGACCAGAACCGCCCCTTCCAACCGGCGGCCGTCGCCGGGGGCTGATCGGGGGCAGCGGCCGGCCCGCGGCGGAGCGGGCGGCGAGAAGGAGCAGCGGTGAACGAGATCTTCGGCCTCAGCATGGACACGCTGATGGTGGTGATCATCGTCCTGCTGGGGCTCATCGCGCTGTCGATGGGCTACCTGGCGCTGCGCAACCCGCTGTTCTTCCGGCTGGGGCTGCGCAACATCCCGCGCCGCCGCGCGCAGACGCTGCTCATCATCTTCGGCCTGATGCTGAGCACGCTCATCGTCTCCTCGGCCTTCACGACGGGCGACACGCTGAGCACCAGCCTGCGCTCCCAGGCGATCGAGATCACCGGCCACGTCGACCACCTGGTCCAGTACGAAACCACCCCGGGACGCAACGTCTCCCAGGCCGAGTCGGTGGTGCCGCAGCGCGTCGCCGACGACCTGAAGGCGGCCTTCGCGGGCGACCATCGCATCGTGGGGTTCATCCGGGCGTTGAACGACACGGCGTCGATCCGCAACATCGACAGCGGGCAACAGCTGGCGCTGTCGTACCTGCTGGGGCTCGACCCGGCGGAGGCCGACGCGATCGGCGGCATCCCCGGCGCCGACGGCTCACGGCTGAGCCTGACCGGGACCGGCGCGGACGGCATCATCCTCAACGCGACGGCGGCGCAGGAGCTGGCGGCGCAGCCGGGGCACGAAGTGCTGGTGCGGGCGCGAGGGGTCGAGCATCCCTTCCGGGTCGCGGGGATCGCGAAGGACACGCTGGTCAGCGGCGAGATCGATCTGCTCAACCCGCAGGGCGGCGTGATCCGGCTGGGGGTGGCGCAGGAGATCTTCGGGCAGCCGGGCGCGCTCGACGCCGTGGGCGTCGCGGTGGTCGGCGGGGAGACGGGCGCGCTGGAACTCTCGGGCGAGATCGACGACGTGCTCAACCGCTTCCTCGTCGAGCAGGCCGAGGTCGAGGTCGCGGCGGGCGTCCCGCTGGAGGAGCGCGTCTACGCCGACCGCCTCGACCGCCACATCTTCGAATCGACGCCGCTGAAGGAGGAGAACGTCGCCGCGGCCGAGCTGTTCGGCTCGCTGTTCACGTCGCTGTTCCTGGTGATGGGGCTCTTCTCGATCGCGGCGGGCATCCTGCTGATCTTCCTGATCTTCGTGCTGCTGGCCGAGGAGCGGAAGTCGGAGATGGGCATCGCGCGGGCGGTCGGCATGCGGCGCGGCCACCTCGTGCAGGCCTACCTGGCCGAGGGGCTGGCCTACAACGTCGGCGCGGCCGTGGTGGGCACGCTGCTGGGCATCGCGGTGGCGTTCCTGATGGTCGGAGTGCTCAACAGCGCCTTCGACGCGGCCTGGGGCTTCACGTTCGACCGCCACGTCGAGCCGCGCAGCATCGTCGTGGCGGCCGGCCTGGGCATCGTGCTGACCTTCATCACCGTCGCGATCTCCGCCTTCCGGGTCAGCGTGCTCAACATCGTGGCGGCGATCCGGGACATCCCGGAGGGATCGATCCGCGAGCGGCGGCCGATCTCCATCTCCGGGCTCGTGACGACGCCGCTGGGCCTCGCCCTGCTCTGGACGACGCCGTTCACGCTGGCCGGCGGCGGGCTGCTGGCCGGACTGCTGCCGGCGCGCGCCCGCGAGCGGCTGGGCGGCTGGCTCTACACGCCGGCTTGGCAGCTGATGCGCCGCCGCCAGGAGTGGTGGCTGACCTGCACGCTGGTCGGCGCCTACATGATCATCGCCCCCAGCGACGGCGGCTCGGCCTTCGTCTACCTGGGCGGCCTGACGCTGGGGCCGCTGGGCCTGCTGCTGACGGCGCGGCGCTTCGGCGGCGCGCCCATCGGCGGGCCGGGGCGGCCGGCGTCGTGGGCGAAGCGGGCGCTGCTGGTCCCGGCCCTCCCCCTCTGCGCGGCGCTGACCGGCGGGGCCTGGCTGCTGCGGCGGCTGGGGCGCCGCCATCCCACGCCGGGACGCATCGCGCACACGGTCGTCAGCGCGGTCGTGCTGTTCTTCTGGTTCGCGGGCGGTTGGTTCCACGAGGACATCCTCGGCGTCAACGTCGAGGGCGGGCCGGAGCTGTTCTTCCTCTCCGGCGCGGCGATGGTCACGGCGGGCGTGATCCTGGTGATCGTGAACCTCGACATCTTCGTGCTGCTGCTGCGGGCGCTGGGGGCCTCGATCGGGCGGCTGCGCCCGGTCGTGCAGACGGCGGTCGCCTATCCGGCGACGGCGCCGTTCCGCACCGGCATGACCATCGCCATGATCGCGATCATCATGTTCGCGCTGGTCACCTTCACGACGATCAACGACAACTTCGCGCGGCTCTTCACCAGCGACACGTCGGCCGGCGGCTACGACCTCGTGGCCGACGCGGACCGCGACTCGGGCATCGACGACCTGCCGGCCGCGCTGCGCGACGCCGGCGCCGCCGACCTGCAGGCGCAACTCGAGGGCGTGAGCCGGCTGTCCTTCGGCAGCGGCAACGGCACCGACATCCAGCTCGTCGCGTCGCAGGCCTTCGACGACTTCACCCAGGAACTCGTGCCGGGGCCCGACGGGCAGCCGTACTTCGAGCCGGCCGAGGACGCGGGCCTGCGCCAGCTGTTCCTGGCCGGGGCCGACGACGGCTTCCTGGCCGAGAACGGCGTCGTGCTGCAGGCGCGGGCCTTCGGCTACGCGTCGGACCGGGCGGTCTGGGAGGCGCTGCGCGCGCCGGGCCCCGACGGCGAGCGCTACGCCGTGATCACCGCGACGGCGGTGGCGCAATCGGGCGGGTTCGCGCCGATCGAGGAGACGGACTTCAAGCTGCCGGATACGATCCACGAGTTCACCGAGCAGATCCCGCAGGTCACCGTGCGGCTGAGCAACTCGGCGCGGGAGGCGGCCGAGGAGGTGACGATCATCGGCATCATCGACCAGGTGGTGGGCATCGCCGCGATCGTGCCGGGCGACATCCGGCCGACGCTGATCACGCACGAGGACGTCGTCTTCGCGCTCTACGAGAGCGCCGACACGGTGCGCCACTTCGCCCGCTCGGCGCCCGGATTCGAAGCGCTGGACACGGCCCAGGCAGTCGAGGCGGCGCTGCAGCTGGAGACGCAGTCGATCAAGGACGAGCTGGAGCAGCAACAGGACACCTTCAACGCCATCCTGGGCCTCTTCCAGGGCTTCACGGCGATGGGGCTCGTGGCCGGGCTGGCGGCGCTGGGCGTGCTGGCCGTGCGCGCCGTCGTCGAGCGGCGGCAGCAGATCGGCGTGCTGCGCGCGATCGGCTTCCGGGCCGGCTACGTGCGGCTGGGCCTGATGCTGGAGATGGGCTTCATCTCGCTGATCGGGCTGCTGCTGGGCGGCAGCCTGGCCCTGGTCCTCTCCTGGCGGCTGTTCGAGGAGGGCGTCTTCGGCAGCACGGCCGGGGCCGACTTCTACATCCCGGTCGGGCGGCTGCTGCTGTTCTTCGCGCTGGCCATCGTCGCGACGATCGTGCTGACCTACCTGCCGGCCCGGCAGGCATCGACGAAGACGGTGGCGGAGTCGCTGCGCTACGAGTAGCCGCGCACCCGGTCGCCGGGCGGGACGGAGGGGCGGCATGGACGACGGGCCCGGCGCCGAGATCCCCGTCGCGCTGCTGCGGCAGTTCTACGCCTACGACCGCGACCTCCCGCTGGAGGCCGAGACGTCGCCGGCGCCCGGCCTCGACTTCGGGCCGGGGCTGCGGGCCGAGCGCTTCGAGATCACCTCGGTCCACGATGCGCGCGTGCCCGGCCTGGTGCTGTGGGACCCGGCGCGCGAGGGGCCGCGTCCGGCCGTCCTCGTCGCGCATCCGGCGACGCTGGGCAAGTCGGACGACTACGTGCTCTGGCCCGCGCAGGAGTGGGCCGGCCGGGGCGCGGTCTGCGTGCTGATCGATCAGGCCGGGCACGGCGAGCGCGCCACCCGCCCCATCACGATGGAGGACTTTCTGCGCTACCCCCAGCGCCGCGCGGCGATGACGCAGCAGACCGCCGTCGATTGGATGCGCGCGCTCGACTACGCCGTGACGCGGCCGGAGGTCGACGCGGAGCGGGTCGGCTTCGTGGGCTTCAGCATGGGCGGGATGCGGGGCGCCCCGTTCGTGGGCCTCGACGGGCGGGTCGGGGCGGCGGTCTTCTGCATCAGCGGGGCGGCGCGACCCCTGCCGGCGGCGGCGGGGGAGGCGGAGCGGCTCGCGCAGCGGATCACCGACCCGGCGACCTTCGCGCCGCTGATGGACCGGCCGACGCTGGTCGTGGCCGGGCGCGGGGACGACGTCGTGCCGCCGGAATCGGCGCAGCGCTTCTTCGAAGCGATGCCGGAGCCGCGCGAGATCGACTGGGGGCCGTACGGGCACTGGGACTTCATGCCGGCCGGCCTGTCGCCCGTCTGGCCGTTCATCGAGCGGCACCTGTTCGGCTAGCGCGGCGGCGCTGGCGCGGGCGCGCACTTGCTAGGCTGTGCGCGGGGGGCGAGTGTGGGAATGCGCCGCAAGATCGTCCTATGGGTCGGGGCGCTGCTGCTGGGGCTGCTGGTCCTCATCCTGATCAACAGCCCCCTGGGCGTCGACAGCGACGAGACGTACACGGACCTGCACCGCCCCCAGATCGTGGGCGAACAGGCGAACTACGAGTGAGCCGCCGCCGGGGGAGTGGAGCGCATGGCGCGCGTGCGGGTGGAGCCGTCGGGGATCGAGCTGGACGTGCCCGCCGGGGTGACGATCATGCAGGCCGCGCGCGACGCCGGCTACTACTGGCCCAACCAGTGCGACATGCAGTGCCGCTGCTCGAACTGCTTCTTCCGCGTGGTCGAGGGCGCGGGGCGCCTCTCGGAGATGGGCCGGGCCGAGCGGGCGACGCTGCTGGAGCAGCGCGGCCGCCGGGCGCTCGATCAGCCCGTGCGGCTGGGCTGCCAGACCTCGGTCACGGGCGACGTCGTGATCCACAAAGTGGGCGTCTACGTCGATCCGTTCGCCTAGGCGGCGGGGCCGCTACAAGCGATCGAACTCATCTGGCGTCAACCCGGCTTGGCGCATGATGCTGCGCAGCGTTCCCACCGCGACTTCGCGATGGCGGGGCACGATCGCCGTGCGGAGACCGTCGTCCGTCTCCTTGGCGAACTTGACGTGGCTGCCGCGCTGCCCGATCTCCGTGAATCCGGCCGCGGCGAGCTTGCGCGCGACCTCCCGATATGGGAGGGCTCTAACCGGCGGCAACCTCGACCTCGACCTGGCGAATCTGCGGAGCGGCCCCCGCGACGGGCGGCGTGAAGTGCAGTTCCAGGGCCTCGCGCAGATTGGCCAGGGCATCGGCGGTCGTTGCGCCCTGGCTGGCGACGTCGGCCTCCAACGCCTGCGCGACGTACCATGCCCCTTCCTTGCGCACGATCGCGCTGAACGTTCGCTTCATCGCGGGTCGTCTCCTCATGGCGGGCCCGCCGGACAATGTCCCCGCGGCCTCCTGTCCCATGATGGCACAACCCGGCAGCGGCGATCGATCCGCGTGATCGCCGGTCGAGCCCGTGCGGCTGGGCTGCCAGACGTCGGTCACGGGCGACGTCGTGATCCACAAGGCCGGCGTGTACGTCGATCCGTTCGCCTAAGCGACCGCCCGAACCTCACCCTCCGATCCCCTCTCCCTGGGGAGAGGGTTAGGGTGAGGGGGACGTCGGCGGGCGCGCGACCGCCCGAACCTCACCCCCTAGCCCCCTCTCCATTGCCGAGCAATGGAGAGGGGGAACCGGAGGAAAACCCCCAGGCGCCCGCATTCGCGTTCCCCCTCTCCATCGTCCAGATGGAGCGGAGGACAGGGGGTGAGGTCGGGGCCCCCTCCCATCGGGCCTGTCGATACGGCCCGCCCGCTGTTCTATACTTGGGCGGAGCC
>JAPOXB010000184.1 GCA_026707335.1 Chloroflexota bacterium | reverse complement strand
TACTGCTCCTGGTAGTAGGCGCTGGAGAAGACGTACCCGTCGTGGAGCACGATCCAGAGGTTCACCACCAACACTCCCGATTGCCGCTGGTTGGGCCACACGTACTGGAACCAGTGGCCCTCCTCCGTCGCGGCGAGCAGCTCGTCGCCGATCGGCTCGCCGGCCAGGATGCCGCGGAACGTGCTGGCCGGCTGGCCGAGCAGCTCGGGCGCCAGGGCGGAGGCGACGAAGTCGCCCTCGGGACCGACGATCAGCATCCAGAACGACCCCTCGATGCTGGCCGGGGTGTTGTAGAAGGCCAGCATGGCCTCCGCGCCCTCGCGGTCGTAGTAGTCGATCGCCTGCTGGACGTAGGCCTTTGTGTGGGCTTCGGGGTCGGCGACCGTCGGGTAGTAGCCGGAGGCGAAGAGCAGCCCGTCGTGCCGCACCGCGTACCCCACCTTGGTCACTTCCTGGAGTGTGACGGGGTGCGGCCACTGGTACTCCACCCAGACGCCTTCCTCGGTGGCCGCGGCCAGCGCCTTGCCCAGTTCGAAGCCGTCCGACCCCTTCACTTCCTTGATGTCCATCCCGATCAGCCGGGGCAGCAGGGGATGGACGTGGTAGATGTCGTTCGCGTCCGTGCCGAAGAGGTACCACTCGCCCTCGAAGCTGGCGACGCTGTTGTAGAAGTTGAGCATGGATTCGAGGCCGTCGCGCTGGTAGCGCTCGATGGCCCGCTCCACGTACTGCACGGTGTACTCACGCGGATCGGCGTCGACCCAGGGCTGGGTGCCGGCGTCGGCCCCGGCGATGTAGTAGCCGGAGGCGAAGATGAGCCCGTCGTGGCGGATGGCCCAGGTGATCTTGGGCTCCTCGACCCGCGAGACCGGGTTGGGCCACAGGTACTCGACCCAGATGCCGTCCTCGGTGGCCAGGGCGATCTCCTTGCCCAGCTCCTGCCCGTCCGACCCCACGACGTCCTTGATGTCCGTGCCGATCAGGTGCGGGAAGATGGGATGGACCAGGTAGTTGTCGTCGGCGCCGATCAGGAACAGGTAGAAGTTGCCGTCGAGGCTGTCCTGGGAGTTGTAGGCGGCGATCGTCGCCTCCAGCCCCTCGCTCTCATAGTGGGCGATGGCGCGGTTCACGTAGTCCTGGGTGGCCCCCGCCAGGGTCTCCAGCAGGCGGGAGTGACTGGACATGAACAGCCAGCCGTCGTGGATGATCAGGTAGGTGCGGAGTTGGTCCTCCCGGACCACGACGCCGGTGTCGGTCCGGGTCGGATGCAGTCCCCGGTGGTCGAGCCACACGCCCTCCGCGGTCGCGCTGGCCAGGAACGGGGCGGCATCGGCGTGCCGGTTGCCCAGAATGAGGTCCTGATAGAACGGGACCGCCATCACGATGCCGTCTTCCGCATTGAGGATGGCCAGGTAGCGCTCCCCCTCGATGCTCTCCTCGCGGCTGTAGTGGGCGAAGGTGGCGTCCGCCCCATCGCGGTCATAGCGCGCGACGGCCGCTTCCACGTAGGCGCGGGTCAGCGCGTCGTCCAAGGGCATTGCCTGGTCGGCGGTGAGCAGCCGCCACTCGCCCCAGGCGATTTCGAGGGGCGGACCCGGGTCGCCGCTGCCCACGATGATCCAGTACCTCGCGCCGGCGGAGAGGCCCGGGATGAGGTAGGAATTGCCGTCGGTGACGGTGTGGTGTTTGAACGCGGCCAGCCAGTTGCCGGCGGCCGCGGCCGCGGCCGCTTCCTCCAGGTTCACCCAGCCGACGACGTGGACCGGCGCGTCGTCCTGGGTCCAGCTGACGAGGACGCCCTCGTCGGTGCTGAACATCGACACGCCGCTGGGCGCCGCCGGCGGGTGCTCGGCAGCCACCGGGGGCACGGCGGCGAAGCCGACGACGCAGAGGGCGATGAGGGCGGGGAGGCTGAGAGCGAGAAAGCGTTTCACGGTTCGTTCTCCTGAGCGACGGACTGCGGACGGACCTGTCGATGGGGTGGTTCGGCCGCCGGGCGCGCGGGATTAGTCGTCGCCACACGCCCGATGGTCGGCGATGGTAACGAATGGTAACGGAAGGCGCGCGCGGTGGACAAGGACGAGAACCGCTTCCCGGGGAATGGGCTCCGGGTACCGTGGATCAGGGCCGCATCGTTCCGTAACCTGGATGCCGCCACGCCAGCCTGCGCGCCCCGACGAGACGAGGAACCGATGACCCGCGAGCGACCGATCAGCGCCGCACCCCCCGCCACGCCGCCCGTCCGGCGCCGCATGCGTTTCCTGGCGATGGCCTGCGCCGTCGTCGCGCTGGTGATCGCGGCGTTCGCCCTCGACGGATCGCGGTCGGCGCTGGCGGAGCACCCGGCGGACTGCGCCGTCAACGACCTCGGTGTCCTCGGCGGCGAGCCGGGCAGCGACCTGCAGGCGGACGGCCGCTGGACGACCGAGGACTGCGATTCCCGCTTCCGCGCCGGCAGCGACGCCCACACCTACCGCTTCGAGATCGCGGAGGCCGGTCGCATCCGCATCGGGCTGGCCTCCGCCGGGGCCGATGCCTACCTCTACCTGCTGGCCGGGGACGGCAGCCGCATCGCCGACAACGACGACGGCGCGGCCGGCCGCGACGCGCGCATCGAGCGGGATTTGGAGCCCGGCGCCTACCTGGTCGAGGCGACGACCCTTGGGGGTCGTCGGGACGGTCCGGCAGACTTCTCGCTGTCCATCGAGCGCCTGAGTTGCGACGTGATCGACCTCGGGCCGCTCGCCGCGGGCGCCGACCTCACGGCGTCCGGCACCTGGACGATCGACACCTGCGGCTCGCGGATCGTCGCGGCGCATCCGGCGTACAACTACACGTTCGTCCTGCCCGAGCCGGGCCGCGTCCGGATCGACCTGGAATCCGAGAACGGCGACGCCGTGCTCTCCCTGGCCTCGCCGACGCGCGGCGTGATCGGCGCCAACGACGACGGCGGCGACGGCCGCAACGCCCGCATCGAGCAGTACCTGCCGGCCGGCCCCTACGTGATCGAGGCGACGACGTACCTGCGGCGCGACCTGCAGCCCATCGGGGCGGACTTCACGCTCGTCGTGCACCTCGTGGACGAGCCGGCCGCGCAGCAGGACTTCCAACTCAAGATCGAAGAGATCTTCGCGCCCGGCGAGGTGGTCGCGGGCCAACCCTTCCGGGTCGACTACCGCGTCGGCAACATTGGCGCCGGTGAGCTGCCCGAAGGCGCCCGCCTCTTCGTGTACGTCGTGGGTCCCCAACGCATCTTCAATCGCACGGCCGTGATCGATGCGGCGCCCGATATCTGGCAGCCCGGCGTCTCGTACCACTCCGGCCCCGCGACCGCCACCGCGGCCAGCACCGCGGTCAGGGCCGTGACGCCGTTCGGGGTCGTGTTCAGGGAGCCCGGGCCCGCCTGGCTGTTCGCCGCGGTCGTCGCTTTCGCGGAGTCCGAAGATGAGGACGAAGACTTCGGTGAGGAGATCGCCTGGCACGGTCTCTGGCAGAACGTGATGGTGCTGAGCGGCCTGACGTACGACCCGGTCGAGGGCCTGACCTTCGATCCGGTCACGGTCAGCGTCGACGGCGCCGAGTACCGGGTCGCCGCCGTCCTGGACGCCGACGACGACGCGGACGAGGGCGCCGCTGCCGACGCCGATGAGGACACCGACGCGGACGGCGATGCCGACGCGGACGGCGACTCCGACGCGGACGAGGACGCCGACGAGGACGCCGACGAGGACGTGACGACCTCCGTCAGCCTCGCCTCCGATCCCGACGCGGAAGTCGCCCCGACCCTGGGCGCCTTGGCGACCTTCGCCGCCGGCGTGCGCGCGCACGTCCTGGACGGCATCTTCGACCGCGACGCGATCGCGGCGCTGCCGCTTGACGCGGAGCCGGCGCCCGCCGGCATCGCGGGCGCGTCCGTCCGCGAGCTGCTGGCGGCGTTCGGCGAGGCGTACGCCGCGACCGTCACCGCCTCCGGCTTGGCCGACGTGATCGCCGGCGGCGGGGCCATCGACCCGCGCGCCGTCGAGGATCTGACGCTCGATGCGGCGGCGGCCGCCTCGGCGCGCTACGCCGCCATCGCCGCCTCGTGGCGCGATCTCCTCGATCGGGTCGAGGCCGGTGAGGCCCTGACCCTCGCGGAGGCGTTCGCCGTGCAGGTCCAACTGACCTACGCGGAGGGCATCCTCGCGCCCGCCGTCTCCGCCGGTGAAATCGTGCGCGCGGCCCGCAGCGC
Source organism: Chloroflexota bacterium (assembly GCA_026707335.1). Classification (GTDB taxonomy): domain Bacteria; phylum Chloroflexota; class Dehalococcoidia; order Bin125; family Bin125; genus TK10-74A. Next base: position 8,254 of record JAPOXB010000184.1, on the reverse strand, counting down.
CGAGTTCGGCTGGTGGGATCCCGGCGTCCGCGCCATGATCCGCGACCTGTCCGGGCAGGTGGACTGCCTCGCCGGCGCGGCGGGCCTGCGCGCGGCGCTCGGCTTGGCCGGCGTCGCCGATGCCGGCGCGCTCCTCGCCCTCGATGCCGAACTGCGCGCCGCCCTCCCCGTCCACGCCCTCGCGACCGATAGTGCGATCTGCGCGGCGCTGGGCGCCGACGCCGCGAACTGGCGCTTCCTGCGCGCCCTCTCCATCCACGAGAGCGCCGAGCTTCAGGCGTTGTTCGCGTTCGACTCAGTCCCATCCCCCGAGGTGGAACCCCCGCCCCCCGACCCCTCGCCCGTGCCGCTGCGAGTGCTCGCCAGGCTGGGTGATCACGGCCGCGTCGAACTGGGCGTGGAACTCGCCGGGGGCGAGCAGCGCCTGCCGCGCGTGCGATCCCTCTCCGCGGACGCCGAGGTTGGCCGCTGGAAGGTCAGCAGCGACGTCGAGGTGGACGGCGGCGTGATCGGCCAGATCCGTGTCCGGCGTCTGGCCGACGGCCGCGTCGAACTGGGCTTCCGCAGCGCCGCCGGCGAGCGGATCGTGCCCGACATCCGCTACCTGCCCGCCGACCCGACGGCCGGCGTCTGGTTCCGCAGCAGCGAGATCGTCGTGCCGCCGCCGCCCGCGCCCTCGGAGTGATCCGCGAGGCGCGTCGCCGGCGGGCGCCCGTCTAATCGACCGCGGCCCGGCGCAGGGCGGCTTGGTCGATCTCCAGGCCCAGCCCGGGGCGATCCGGCAGCCGGATCACGCCGCCCTCCGGGATGAGGGGCTCCTGGTAGATCCCGCCGACCACCTCGGCGGGGCCGGTGAACTCCTCCGAGAACTCGTGCGGCCGGACGGCGTTGGTGACCGTGCTGTAGGCGTGCAGGCTGGCCGCCGCGTTGGGCCCGATGTTCGGGCTGTGCGGCATGAGCACTTTGTTGTGCACCACGGCCAGCTCGAAGACGCGCAGCATCTCGGTCAGGCCGCCCACGATGATCACGTCGGGCTGCAGGATGTCGGGGTTGCCGATCTGGATCAGGTCGCGGAACCGCCAGGACGAGGTCTCCCCCTCCCCGGTGGAGACGGCGCAGTCGAGCGCGTCGACGACCTGGCGCAGCCCCGGCAGGTCGTACTGCGGCAGGGGCTCCTCGAAGTGGGCGATGCCCAGCTCCTCGAAGCGGCGCCCCTGCTCGATGGCGGTGGGCACGGAATAGCCGCAGTTGGCGTCGAAGCTCAGCGGCACATCGTCGGGCAGCCACTCGCGGCAGCGCCGGAAGATGGCGAAGTCCTTGGCCGGATCGGCGTCCTGACGGTTGTCGCGCCAGTCCATCCGGATCTTGAAGGCGCGGAAGCCGCGCTCGTATCCCTCCTGGACCTCCTCCAGCATCTCCTCCGGATTCTTGCGCCAGCCGTTGCCCCGGCTCCAGTAGAGGGGGATCTCGGTGCGGCGCGCGCCGCCCAGGAGCGTGTGCAACGGGAGCCGGGCGGCCTTGCCCACGATGTCCCAGCAGGCGACGTCGATGGGTCCGACGACCTGCGTGGGGAACTGGGTCCATAAGACAACGCCCAGGCGCAGCGCCTCCCAGATGCGGCGCGGGCGCAGCGGGTCCATACCGACGATCAAGGGCTTGATCAGCTCGTGGAGGTAGGTCCGGGTCACGGCGGCGTTGCCCGCGCCTTCCGCGATGCCGGTCAGCCCCTCGTCGGTGTGGACCTGGACGATGAATCGGCCGGCCGCGGCGGCTGGCTGCCGGTCCGGCGTGGCCCGCAATTCGGTGACCGTGACGTCGGTGATCTTCACAGGCTGCTGCCCTCCCCATTCCGCGCTGATGTTACCTGTCCTCGGGGGCTGCGTTCACTCGCCGCGGCTACGCGGTCGCGATGCCGACGCCCTCCGCGACGGAGGCCCGATCGAGCGCCCTGTCCAGCGTGGCCAGCGGCGCCCCGCGCCGCGTGGCCAGTTCCAAGTAGAGGGCGTCGTAGAACGACAGGCGGTGTGTCCGCGCCAGATCGAGCGCCTCGGGAAGGCGGGCCTCATGGTCGGTGACGATGGGCAGAGCCCTCAGGATGTCGAGGCGTTCCTCGATCCCGTCCTGCGGTATGCGCCGGCGCCGCTCCGCTATCAGCAGGACGTTGCGGACCTCGTAGTGCCAGTGTTGGGGCACGACCGCCCCATCGCGTCGCAGCTGTTCCAGCGCAGCCGCCCCACGAGGGTCAAGTTCGTCGTCCAGTACCCAGTTAACCGCGATCGACGCATCCACGGCGATGCGGCTCATACGCGGTGACCCTCGTGGCGCGCCGCCATAAGCTCGTCGCGGGACATCCCGGTGGGCGCCCAGCCGGCCCGGCGCTGTAGGAGGCGATCCACCGCTGCGTCGCGGTCGGCCTGCTCCCGTTCCTGCGCGGGAACCAAGTGGGCGATGGTCTTGCCGTGACGCGTGATGGCGATGGTCTCGCCGTCCTCCACGTCGCGCAGCAGCTGCGCGAGGCGCGTCTTGGCTTCCGTCGCTTGGATTTCGCGCATGTCCTCACCGTCCATACATCAGAAATAAACCAGTTGTTCTGACCGGATTGTAGGCCATTGGCCTACAGGCAGCAAGCCTGGAGATCGCCCGAGATTCCCGATCGGCCGTCAGCGGGCCACCGAGCGCGCCCGGCGCTCCGTGACGCTCGCCGCCCGCGACCATAGACTAGCCTCGACCGGCCCGATGGCAGCGGCAGGCGGCATGGCATGAGCGAGCCCATGGACGAGCCCATGGAGGAGTGGCGACGGCGGACCTACGATCCCGCCGTCGCCAAGCGGCCGGAGCGACGGGACGCCTTCCACCGATCCTCCGGCGAGGCCCTGCAGCCGCTCTACGGCGACGGCGCCGACGGCGAGGCGCTGGGCTTCCCCGGCGAGCCCCCCTACACGCGCGGCATCCAGCCCACGATGTATCGCGGCCGCCTCTGGACCATGCGGCAGTACGCCGGCCAGGAGGACGCCGAGGCCAGCAACGCGCGCTATCGCTTCCTGCTCGACCAGGGGCAGACCGGCCTCTCCGTCGCCTTCGACCTCCCCACCCAGATCGGCTATGACTCCGACGCCCCCCAGGCCCAGGGCGAGGTGGGCAAGGTGGGGGTCGCGATCGACTCCATCGCCGACATGCGCACGCTCTTCGACGGCATCCCGCTGGACCGCGTCACGACGTCGATGACGATCAACTCCACCGCCGCCACGCTGCTGGCGCTCTACGCCGCGGTGGCCGGCGAGCAGGGCGTCGACCGGCGCGCCATCGGCGGCACGATCCAGAACGACATCCTCAAGGAGTACGTCGCGCGGGGCACGTTCATCTATCCGCCCGCCCCGTCGATGCGGCTCATCACCGACATCTTCGACTACTGCACCCGCGAGGTTCCCCGCTGGAACACGATCAGCGTGAGCGGCTATCACATGCGCGAGGCGGGCTGCACGGCGGCCCAGGAGGTGGGCTTCACGCTCGCGCACGCGATCGCCTACGTGGAAGCGGCGCTGGGCGCCGGCCTCGACTTCGACGCCTTCGGCGGGCGCCTCTCGTTCTTCTTCGCCTGCCACTCGAACTTCCTCGAGGAGGTCGCCAAGTTCCGCGCCGCGCGCCGCCTCTGGGCCCGCATCGCGCGGGAGCGCTTCGGCGCGACGAACGAGCGCGCCATGATGCTGCGCTTCCACACCCAGACCGGGGGCGTGACGCTGACCGCCCAGCAGCCCGACAACAACATCGTGCGCACCGCCCTGCAGGCGCTCGCCGCGGTGCTGGGCGGGACGCAGTCGCTGCACACCAACTCGCTCGACGAGGCGCTCGGGCTGCCCAGCGAGCACGCCGTCGAGGTGGCGCTACGGACGCAGCAGATCATCGCCCACGAGAGCGGCGTCGCCGACGTCATCGACCCGCTGGGCGGCTCCCACTACGTGGAGCAGGTCACCGACGAGATCGAGGCCGAGGCGGCCGGCTACATCGAGCGCATCGACCAGATCGGCGGCGCGGTCGCCGGCGTCGAGCAGGGCTATCAGCAGCGCGAGATCATGGAGGCCGCCTATCGCCGCCAGTTGGAGTTGGAGCGGGAGACGGACGCCGCGCGCAGCGACGGCGCGCCCCCGGGGACCGTCGGCGCGGTGAAGGTCGGCGTCAACCGGTTCGTCACCAGCGAGGCCGCGCAGCCCGAGATCGTCCGCGTCGATCCCGCCGTCGGCCGGCGGCAGAGCGCCAAGCTGGAGCAGTTGCGGGCCCGCCGCGACGGTCCCGCCGCGCGCGCCGCCGTCGAGGCGATCCAGCAGGCCGCCGCCGGCGACGCCAACCTCATGCCGCTGATCCTTCGGGCCGTCCAGGCCGAGGCCACCCTGGGGGAGATCGCCGACGGCCTGCGCGCCGTCTGGGGCGAACATCGGGAGGCGGTGATCGTCTGACCGCCGCGCGATCGCCGGGCCGCGCCGCCGTCCCGCACAGCGATGACGAGCGCATCCGCTACTGGCTCCGCGAGGAGCGGCGGCGGTTGCTCGCCGCCGTCGCCGGCCTCAGCGAGGCGCAGTCGCGGCAGCCGCTGGAAGCCGGCGGCTGGAGCGTGCACGCGATCCTCGCCCACCGGCTGTTCTGGGAGCGCCGGGAGGTCGAGGCGCTGGGTCAGCACCTGCTCGGGCAGCGCGTCGAGCTGCTCGACTTCCCCAGCAAGCGCCTCGACGCGGCCAACGCCGCCGCCGTCCGCACCATGCGCGGCATGACGGCCGCCGCGATCCTGCGCGACCTCGCCCGCACCCGCGCCGCCCTGCTGGACCTCGTCGATCGCTTGCCCAGGGACGACCTGAATGCGCCCGGCAACGACGCCCGCACGCTGCTGGGCGTCGCCCTGACGCACGACCGCGAGCACGCCGCGCAGATCCGCGCCTGGCGCGAACCCGCCGCGGGCGCCGCCGGGCCGCGATGAGCCTCACGCGCATCCATCACGTGGCGCTCGTCGTCGCCGATGCCGACCGGGCGCTGCGCTTCTACCGCGACCTGCTGGGCCTGCCCGTCGCCGTCGACCGGGTGATCGAGGACCAGGGGGTGCGCGGCGTCCTCCTGCCGATGCCGGGCGGGGATGGCGCATCGGCCTGCGAGATCGAGATCATCCAGCCCGTGCGCGACGACACGGGCGTCGCCAAGTTCCTCGACGCCCAGGGCGAGGGGCTGCACCACGTCTGCCTCCAGTCCACCGACGTCGCGGCCGATCTCCGCGCCGCGCGCGACGCGGGCCTGCGCATGATCGATGAGACGCCGCGCGACGGCCTGGCGGGCCGCATCGGCTTCCTGCATCCCAAGTCGAACCACGGCATCCTGATCGAGTTCGCGCAGCCGCCCGCCGGCGCGCCGCACCCGCCCGGGCGTCCCGCCGGGCCCGTCGGGCCGGCCGGGCTCGACCACCTGGTCGCCGCCGTGCACGACCCGGCCGCCGTCGCCGCCCGGTTCCAGCAGCGATTCGGTTTCCGGGAGACGGGCGCGTTGCGGCAGCCCGCGCTGAACGTCGAGAGCCGCCTGCTCGATCTCGGCGGATCCGTGCTCGAATTCGCCGCCCCCATCGACTCCGCCGCGTCCGACCCGCTGACGCGCCGCCTCGACCGGGGCGAGGGACTGTTCATGGTCGCGCTGGGCGTGGGCGACGTCGCCGCGGCGGTCGCGCATCTGCGCGCGGCGGGCGTCAAGTGCACCGATCCCGCCGTGATCGACGGGCAGCCGCGCAGCTTCCTGAGCCCCAGGCCGGCGCACGGCGTCCGCCTGCAGTTGGTCGGCTCTTAACGCTTCGGTCTGGCTCGCGGAGCGATCGGGTGATCGCCCTTACCGGGCCGGCGCGCCGTTATCGAAGCGGGGTCCGCGCCGCACACCGGGTCGTGCTGCACCATAACGACGATCGCAGTGCATAATGGATTCCGCGCTTCGGCGGGCCCCGCACCGGCGACGCATGGCGTGGCGATGGGCGGGGCCCCGCGGCGGCGCGGGGAGGTCGGCACGATGTCCGAATCGGAACGCAAGATCCGCGTCATCATCGCCAAGCCGGGGCTCGACGGCCACGACCGAGGCGCCAAGATCGTCGCGCGGGCCCTGCGCGACGCCGGCATGGAGGTCATCTACACCGGCATCCGCCAGACGCCGGCGATGATCGCCGAGGCCGCCCTGCAGGAGGACGCCGACGTCGTGGGGCTCAGCATCCTCTCCGGCGCGCACCTGGAACTCTTCCCGCACGTCCTCGACGCCTGCGCCGAGCGCGACATCCTGCCCGCCAATACGCTCTTCTTCTGCGGCGGCATCATCCCCGAGGAGGACGTGGCGAGGCTGCAGGCGATCGGCTTCCAGGGCGTCTTCGGGCCGGGCGCGAACACCAACGACATCGTCGACTTCGTGCGGGAGCGCGTGCCCGCGCCCGCCTGACCCGCGCCCCGCCCGCGACCCGCCCCCGCGACACCGAGGTTCCCATGCCCCGCACCGCCTCCGACCACGCCGCGACCCTCGTGGCCGGACTGCGGGAGGGCAACCGCCGCGCGCTGGCGCGCGTGCTCACCGAGGTCGAGAACGGCAGCCCGGCCGGACGCGAGGCGCTGCGCCAACTCTTCTCCGCCACCGGCCGCGCGCACACCATCGGCATCACCGGCGCGCCGGGCTCCGGCAAGAGCACCGTCACCAACATGCTCGCCAAGGCCTACCGCGCGCAGGACAAGACCGTCGCCATCGTCGCCGTCGACCCCTCCAGCCCGTTCACGCAGGGCGCGATCCTGGGCGACCGCGTGCGCATGCAGGACCTCAGCGGCGACCCCGGCGTCTTCATCCGCAGCCTCGCCTCGCGCGGGGCGCTGGGCGGGCTCTCGCACGCCACGCTCGACGTCGTCGCGGTGCTCGACGCCTCCGGCCGCGACGTGATCCTGATCGAGACCGTCGGCGCCGGCCAGGACGAGGTCGAGATCGCCGGCGCCGCCCAGACCACGGTGCTGATCAACACCCCCGGCGCGGGCGACGACATCCAGGCGATGAAGGCCGGCATCATGGAGATCGCCGACGTGCTCTGCGTCAACAAGGCCGACCACCCGGGCGTCGACGCGCTCGTCGGCCAGTTGCGCGCGCTGCTGAGCCTCGGCGGGGAGCGCGACTGGCAACCGCCCATCGTGCGCACCATCGCCACCCAGGACGACGGCGCGGGCGAGCTCGTCGACGCCATCGCCGCCCATCACGACCATCTGGCCGGCAGCGGCGCGCTGGCCGCGCGGGAGCGCGACCGGCTGCGGCGGCAGGTCGTCGCCCTCGCGCGGGCGCAGCTGATGGCCGGGCTGCTGCGCGACGAGGGCGCCGAGTCGCGCCTGCCGCAACTCCTCGACGAGGTCGCCGCCCGCCGCCTCGACCCGCACAGCGCCGCCGCCGCCTGGATCGCCCCGCGGCGGCCCGCCTGATCGGCGCGCGCGATGACCGCCGCCCGCCAGCGCCTGCGGCTCACCTTCGCCCGCGACGCCCCGGTCCGCTACATCACCCACCTCGACGTGATGCGCATGTGGGAGCGCGCGCTCAAGCGGGCCGCCCTGCCGCTCGCGTACTCCGAGGGCTTCACGCCCCGGCCGCGCATCGCGGTGGCCGCCCCGCTCGCCGTCGGCACGACCTCCGAGTGCGAGTTGATCGAAGTGATCACCGCGGAGCGCGTGCCGCTGGACCGCGTCCGGGACGGCGTGCCCGGCGAGCTGCCGGCCGGCTTCCGCCTGCTCGACGTGGCCGAGGTCGCCACGGGCCTGCCCTCGCTGCAGTCGATGGTGCGGGCCGCGACCTACGAGGTCGACCTGCCCGACGCCCGCGCCGCCGCCGCCTGGTCGGCCGCGATCGCGGAGTTCCTGGCGCGGGAATCGATCCCCTGGGAGCACATGCGCGGCGACGAGGTCCGCCGCTACGACCTGCGGCCGCTCGTCCGCGACATCGCGCTGCTGCAGGCGGCCCCGCCCGGCGACGAGCGCCCCTGCGCCCGCCTCGCGCTCGACCTCCGCAACGACTCCAGCGGCTCCGGCCGCCCCGAGCAGGTCGCCCGCGCGCTCGGCGTCGAGGGGCCGCCCACCCGCGTCCACCGCACCCGCCTCGAGCTGCACGAGCCCGAGGTCCCCTCTCCCCTCGGCGGAGCGGCGTAGGGAGAGGGTCCCATCCCCTCTCCCTGGGGAGAGTGCCTGGGTGTGGGGGACTCAGATCCCCTCTCACTGGGGAGAGGTGGAGG
>JAPOXB010000055.1 GCA_026707335.1 Chloroflexota bacterium | reverse complement strand
GCCGCGGCGCGGGCGGCCGTGGCGGCGGCGGCGCGCGCCCGCTCGCCCGAGGTTGCTTCGCCGGTGGTGGCCGTGCTGCCGGCGCCGCGGCTGGCCCCGGCGCGGACGACCGTGTCGCCGCCCAGACTGGTCGAGCCGTCGCCTTCCGCGTCGGAGAGCCCTCCCCCAAACGACGATCCGTCGCCGGCTTCCCTCGCCGCCGAGGCGCTGCCGGCCGCTCCCCCCGCGGCCGCGCCGCCCCCCGCGCCCGCCGCCGAGGCCACGGCGATCGAGCCGCCATCCGGGGCGCCGCCGGCCCGGTCCGTCGGGCAGCCGCTCGGCAACCTCGCGCCGGACGTCGTGGATCTCCTGCTCGAACCGCCCGGCGAGATCTCCGTCGCCATGATCGACCTGCGCCGCAACCTCGCCTTCACCCACCGGGGCGACGTCTACTTCGACCTCGCGAGCGTCTCCAAGGTGCCGCTGATGCTCACCGTGCTGCGCGAGCGCGAGCGCGAGGAGCGGGCGCTCACGCACCGCGAGCGGCGCCTGCTGGAGGTCATGATCCAGTCGAGCAACAACGAGGCGGCGAGCACGCTCTGGGACGAGGTTTCGGGCCAGGTGCCCTCGCTGCTGTTCGAAAGCGAGCTCTGGCCCGACATCCTCCTGCCGCGCGGCTGGGGCCTGTGGACCGGCACCGCGGAGGGCGTCGCGCGGGTCTTCCAGGAGATCGTCGCGGGCGACTGGTTCTCGCCGGACGTCCGCGACGACGCCATGGGCCTGCTCGACGGCGTCGTGCACTGGCAGCGCTGGGGCGTCTCGGCCGGCCTGCCCGACGACGGCGCCAGCGTGGCGCTCAAGAACGGCTGGTACCCCCAGAAGGCCGGCTGGATCGTGCACAGCGCCGGCTACGTGCTCGACGCCGGCGGCCGGCCCGACTACGTGCTGGTGATCCTCAGCCGCCACAACCCCACGCTGGAGAGCGGCATCGCCCTCGTGGAGGAGATCGCCGCCGGGCTCCACGCCGCCCTGCGACCGACCGTCGTCTCGGCCGGCCTGCAGCAGTCCGCCCGCTGACCGGGCCGCGACCGCCGGCCTTCCCCGCCGTCCCCGCGCGTCGTTCGGCGGGGCCTGCCCCTACCATGGCCCTGTTCCGTGTACGCCGCGCGACACCCCGGGCGCCGCGGCCGTGGAACGCGGCGACGCCGCCCGGCGTTGACCAACCAGGGGCGCCCAACACGGGGCTCCGCAGGGAAGGGGAACGCAATGACACGACTGCGAATGGTGGGCATCGGCATCGCGCTGATGGCGGCGCTGGCCGTCGGCGTGTTCGCGCTGGGCGGCGGCGACCGCGCGGAGGCGCAGGTCCCGGCGCACATGCTGGGCACGCTGACGGTCACCGGATCGGCCACCGTCGGGGCGCCGCCCGACGGCGCCAGCATCGAGATCCAGATCTCCTCGCTGGAGCCCTCCGCGACCGAGGCGCTGGCCTCCGGGGCGACGGCGCTGGAGCTGGTCCGCGCGGCGCTCGCCGAAGAGGGCGTCGCCGACGAGGACCTGCAGACCGTCCGCATTCGCCTCGACGAAGAGCACGACTACACCGACGAGGGCCGGGTCAGCATCGGTTTCCGGTTCAGCAACACGATCCGGGTCACGCTCGACGGGACGGACACGATCGGCGACGTGATCGACGTGGCCGTCCGCGCCGGCGGCGACGCGGTGTCGATCAACCGCATCCAGTTCCTGGTCAGCAACCGGGTCGCGCTCGAGGACGCCGCGCGGCTCGCCGCCATCGACGAGGCGCGCCGCAAGGCCACGGCCATGGCCGAGCGGGCCGGCGTGACCCTCGCCGGCGTGACCGTCATCGAGGAGATCGGCTTCGCGACCCCGGTCGGCATCGAGCGTGCGGAGGCGGAGTCGCAGGACGCGGCGTTCGCCCTCGCCGACGCGCCCCCGGTCTTCGGCGGCGAGGAGCAGGTCACGGCCTCCGTGCGGATCGTCTTCAAGATCTACTAGCGCCGGCCGGCCCCGCGCCGGGGGCGCCGCGGCGACTGCACAATTTGGAAGTAGTACTTCCAAATTGTGCAACCCAGGGATCGCCGCGCCGCTACACGACGACGTTCTCGCGGTGCTCGCCGAAGACGGCGCGCATGCAGTTCATGATCTCGCCCACGGTGGCGTAGGCGTTGACGGCGTCGAGGATCGCGGGCATGACGTTGGCGCGCGGATCGCGGCAGGTCTGCTCCAGCCGGGCCATCGTCTCGGCGTACGCGCCCGCGTCGCGCTCGGCCCGCGTGCGCGCCAGGCGGGCCAGGTGGCGCCGCTCGCCCTCGGGGTCCATCTCCAGGATGGGGATGGCGATCGGCTCCTCGATCTGAAAGTCGTTCACGCCCACGATCGTGCGCTCCCCGTCGGCCACCTCCTGGGCGAAGCGGTAGGCCGCGTCGGCGATCTCGCGCTGGAAGAAGCCCGTCTCGATGGCCGGGATGACGCCCCCCAGCGCCTCGATCTGGGCGAAGTAGCGGCGCGCGTCGGCCTCCAACTCGTTCGTCAGCGTCTCCACGAAGTACGAACCCGCCAGCGGGTCGGGCGTGTTGACCACGCCCGACTCGTGCATCAGCACCTGCTGCGTGCGCACCGCCAGCCGGGCCGCCTTGTCGGACGGCAGGGCCAGCGCCTCGTCCATCGCGTCGGTGTGCATCGACTGCGTGCCGCCCAGCGCGCCGGCCATCGCCTGGATCGTGACGCGCATCAGGTTCACCTCGGGCTGCACGTCGGTCAGCGAGACGCCGGCCGTCTGCGTGTGGAAGCGCAGCCACCACGAGCGCGGGTTCTTGGCCCCGAAGGTCTCGCGCATCTCCCGCGCCCAGATACGGCGCGCGGCGCGGAACTTCGCCACCTCCTCGAAGAAGTCGTTGTGGCTGTTGAAGAAGAACGACAGCCGCGGCGCGAAGTCGTCGATGGCGAGGCCGCGCTCTAGCGCCCAGCGCACGTACTCCAGCCCGTCGGCGAGGGTGAAGGCCAGCTCCTGGGCCGCTGTCGAACCCGCCTCGCGGATGTGGTAGCCGCTGATGCTGATGCTGTTCCACTTCGGCATCTCGGCGCTGGCGAACTCGACCGTGTCGGTCACCAGCCGCATCGAGGGGCGCGGCGGGAAGACGAACTCGTTCTGGGCGATGAACTCCTTGAGGATGTCGTTCTGCAGCGTGCCGCCCAGCGCCGCCCGGTCGATGCCGCGCCGCTCGGCCACGGCGATGTAGAGCGCCCACAGCACCGCCGCCGGCGAGTTGATCGTCATCGACGTGGTGATGCGGTCCAGCGGCAGGTCGCGCAGCAGGAGTTCCATGTCGGCCAGCGAGTCCACCGCCACGCCGCAGCGCCCGAACTCCCCCAGCGACCAGGGGTCGTCGTGGTCGTAGCCCATCAGCGTGGGCATGTCGAAGGCGATGCTGAGCCCCGTCTGGCCGTCGGCGAGCAGCTGCTTGAAGCGCTGGTTGGTCTCCTCGGCGCTGCCGAAGCCGGAGAACATGCGGATCGTCCAGGGGCGGCCGCGATAGCCGCCGGCGTGGACGCCGCGCGTGAAGGGGTACTCGCCCGGGTTGCCCAGGTCGGCGCGATAGTCGAAGCCGTCGTCGGCCAGGTCGGTGGGGCCGTACAGCCGCCGGATCGGCCGCGAGGAGACCGTCATGAAGGGACCGGGCCGCTCCTGACCGGCGGCCTCGACGCGCGCCTCCCAGTCGGACCGCTCGGCCCGCAGCCGCGCCAGCTCCGCCGACTCGTCCTGCCGCTCGCGATCGGCCATTGGGCCTCCGTCCCTGCGCACAAGTATGCGCACAAGTATACGGAGTGACCGTCGCTCGCCCGCGTCCTGCGCTAGCCTCGGCCCGGCGGCCCGACCGCCACCGCCCGAGAACAGCCCCGAGGAGAGCCCCATGCCCGAGAAGCGACCCGCCCTCACCCTGGCCCTGGACGGCATCCCGCTGTCCGAGCACACCGACATCCTGCGCGAGGCCCGCGACCTCGGCTACCGCGACCTCTGGTCGTACGAGGTCGCCGGCCGCGACGGCTTCACGCCGCTCGCACAGGCGGCGATGGTCGTCCCGGAGATGCGCCTGGGGATCGCCATCGCCAACGTCTTCAGCCGCGGCCCCGCCACCCTGGCCATGCACGCCTGCGCCCTCAACGAACTCGCGCCCGGCCGCTTCAGCCTCGGCATCGGCATGGGCTCCCCCGCCACCGTCGAGCGCTGGAACGGCGTCCCCTACCGGCAACTCAAGACGCGCATGGAGGAGTACCTGACGATCCTGCGCGGGGCCTTCGCCGGCGAACGCGTCGACTTCGACGGCGAGACCGTCAGCATCAAGGGCCTGCGGCTGGAGTACCCGCCCCAGGAGCGGATGCCCATCTACGTCGCCGCGCTGGGCCCCAAGATGCTGCACTTCGCCGGCGCGCAGGGCGACGGCATGATCACCAACTGGCTGGGGCCCGACGACATGCCCGCCGTGATGGAGGCCCTGCACGGGGGCGTGCGCGCCGCCGGCAAGGACCCCGCCACCTACGAGGTCGTCGCCCGCCTGCCCATCCTCGTCGACGAGCCGGGCGACGAAGTCGACACCACCATCCAGCGCACGTCCGCCGCCTACCTCAACGTCCCCGCCTACGCCAACTTCCAACGCTGGCTGGGCCACGCCGAGGAACTGGGGCCCATGTGGGACGCCTGGGCGTCGGGCGACCGCCGGGGGTCCGCCGCCGCCGTCCCCCGCCCCCTGGTCGACGAGATCTTCATCCAGGGATCGCCCGAGGAGCGCAACGAACACATCCAGCGCTACTACGACGCCGGCGTCGACGTCGCCGTTTACTACCCCGTCAGCGTGCACCCCGACCCCGCCGTGCGGAGGGAGCGCGTGCTACAGGCGATCCGCGACATGGCTCCGCGCTGACCTGCCCGCGGCCGCCGTCGCCGCTCAGGGAGCGGGCGAGTGGTCGACGTCCGGCCGGATCATCGGCAGCACGGTGCTGCCCGTCTCGGCCGAGCCCAGGTGCCAGTTGCGCTCCGCGCTCCAGTGCCAGACGTGCGCCGCGACGTACGCGCCGAGCAGCGCGTCGAGTTGATCCTCGTGCGCCTGCAGGCCCCGGCCCCGCATCGCGAGCGGGTCGCGGCCCAGCAGCGCCGCCAGGTCGTCCGACAGCGCCAGCGGCGGATCAAGGCGCGGTAGGTGCTCGGTCAGGAGGCCCGCGACGGTGCGCACCCCTTCGCGCTTCAGCTGCACTCCGGCCTTCTTGTACTTGATGATCCGATCGAGCCCGAACAACTCCATCATCGCCGGGTGGCTGAAGGTCTCGAACGCCCACGACCCGTCCGCCTTGGGCGGCAGCACCACCCGGTGCATCTGCCGGACGCCCCGCGCCGCCAGCAACTCCACGAGGTTCTCGCCCCGCGGGTTGTCCTTGAGTTGGTTGAGGTTGGCGGCGTGCGCCCCCACGTCGAAGCGGGCGTAGCGCTGCGCCAGCGCGACATCCACCGGCCGTCCGCCGGCCTGGTTCCGCACCACGACCGGCCCGTCGATCGCTACCCAGACCGGCCCGTCGAGTTCCAGGATGGGCGCGGCGATCTCCGGCACCAGCCGATACGTGTCCGAACGGACGTAGGCGAGCGGCCGGTCCGGCCCGCCCTCCAGGATCGCGACGCCGCTCCGGCGATACTCCGACCAGGCGAGGTTCACCCCGACGAACCAGATGCGCATGGCACGCTCCACCTGGAGTGTAGTGCTCGCTCCGCCGGTCAAGGCGCACCAGCAGTGTACCGCAGCGCACACACCAGGGAAGCCTTGGGCGGGCGCCAAGCGAGCAGGGGTCGGGGTCCGTATGCTCGACCGGGGAGAGCGGACGTGACCGTCGAGCAGACCATCGCCCAAGCCCCCGCCGGCCGGCCGGACGGCGGCGCCGATCCGCCCATGATCGTCGGCCGCGGCTTGCGCAAGCGCTACGGCGACTTCGAGGCCGTCGCCGGCATCGACCTGCACGTGGCGCGGGGCGAGTTCTTCGGCATGCTGGGCCCCAACGGCGCCGGCAAGACCTCCACCATCGCGATGATCACCTGCGTGCTGCCGGTCAGCGGCGGCGAGTTGCATGTCGCCGGGCTCGACGTGCAGCGCGACGACCGCGCCATCAAGGCGCTGCTCGGCGTCGTGCCGCAGAACAACAACCTCGACCCCGACCTCGGCGTGCTCGCCAATCTGATCGCCTACGCGCGCTTCTACGGCATCCCCGGCCGCGAGGCGCGCCGCCGCGCCGACGAACTGCTGGAGCTCGTGCAACTGTCCGACCGCGCGGGGGCCGCCATCGACGAGTTGTCGGGCGGCATGACGCGCCGCCTCGTCCTGGCGCGGGCGCTGATGAACGAGCCCCGCATCCTCGTCCTCGACGAGCCCACGACCGGGCTCGACCCGCAGGCCCGCCACCTCGTCTGGACCAAGCTGCAGCAGTTGCGCGAGCGCGGCGTGACGATGCTGCTCACGACTCACTACATGGAGGAGGCCGAGCGCCTCTGCGACCGCATCGTGATCATGGACCGCGGCGCAATCATCGCCGAGGGGCGGCCGCGCGACCTCATCGAGCGCCACGCCGGCGGGCCGGTGCTCCAGATCCGCACGCTCGACGGCGAGGGGGGCCGCCTGCGCGAGGCCCTCGCCGGCCCCCTCGCCGACGGGGCCCGCATCGAGACGGTCGGCGATCTCCTCTATATCTACGGGCTCGACGAGGCCGCCGGCCGCCGCGCCGTGGACGTCATCGGCGATCCCTATCGCACCAGCACCCGGCACGCCAACCTGGAGGACGTCTTCCTGCGGCTGACCGGTCGCGGACTGCAGGAGTAGCCGTGGTCTCGATGACCGCCCGCCGATCGCGCGTCGCCGGCGCCGGCTGGGGCGTCCGCACCTGGCTCGGCGTCGCCCTGCCCGACCGCCGCACGATCGCCGTCGTCCGCCGCCACGTCGACGTCTACCGCGAGCTGCTCTTCATCAACCTCATGCTCGCCGTGGCCGAGCCGACGCTGGCGCTGCTCGTCATGGGGCTGGCCCTGGGCCAGTTCGTCGACCTCGGCCTCGACGCCGAATACATCGTCTTCGTCGCGCCCGGCGTCGTGGCGATGTTCGCCATGTTCTCGACGGTGGGCGAGTCGCTCTGGGGCGGCTACCTGCGCCTGGCCCAGCAGGACCTTTTCGGCGCGATGCTCGCCACCCCCGCCCGCGCCGAGGACATCGCCGCCGGCGAGATCGTCTGGGGCGCGCTGCGCGGTACGATCAGCGTCGCCGCGGTGCTGATGGTGCTGGCCGTGCTCACGCCGGCCTGGGGGCTGATCGCGTCGCCGCTCGTCATCCTCATCATCCCCGTCGCGTTCTTGATGGGGCTGCTGTTCGCCGCCCTCGTGATCGCATACATCGGCTACGCCCGCACCATCCACCACCTGATGTACTACTTCACGATCGTGATCAACCCCATCTTCTGGTTCAGCGGCGCCTTCTTCCCGCTCGACCAGCTGCCTGGCTGGGCGCAGACGCTGGGCTGGTTCAACCCGCTCACGCACGTGGTCGACATCTTCCGCGCGCTGTCGGCCGGCGATCTGACCTGGGCCGTGGCCGGGGACGTGCTGTGGCTGGCGGTCGTGACGCCGCCGCTGTGCTGGCTGGCGATCTGGTCGCTGCGCCGGCGGCTGATCCGCTAGCTGACGCTCACCACCGGCACCGACAACTCGTCGCGCGACCAGGGGCTGCCCGGCTTCGCCAGCAACTCCCGCAGCTCCGCCTCGTAGAAGAACTCCTTCTCGCCGAAGGCGGGCCGCAGGTCGTCGAGCCAGGTGGCCTTGTCGTCGTAGGCGGCGAAGAACGGGCGCCCCACCCAGTCGGGGTTGCGCCCCTGCAGGAAGCGCAGCACGATCACCTTCTCGCCGGCCGCCTCGCTGACGCCCAGGACCTGCACCTTGCCCGGCGTCGCCGACATGCTGGGGCCGCGCACCGTGCGCGACACGCCGCTCACCTTGCTGTAGGCCTCGCGGAAGACCTTCCAGGCCTCCACCAGCGGCAGTTCGAAGTAGCGGCGCGCGCCCGTGTCGCGCTCGACAAACAGGTAGTAGGGCACGATGCCCAACTGCGCCTGGAGCTTCCACATGCGCGCCAGCGCGTCGGGGTCGTCGTTGATGTGGCGCACCAGCGGCGACTGCGCCCGGATCTGCGCGCCCGTGCGCCGGATGCGCGCGACCGCCTCCTTCGCGAGGGGCGTCTCCAACTCCACCGGGTGGTTGTAGTGGGCCATCAGCGCCAGCTGCCGGCCCGACGCCACCACGCGGCGGAAGAGGCGCAGCAGATCCTCGGCGTCCTCGTCGGTGACGAAGCGCTGCGGCCAGTAGGCCGGCGCCTTCGAGCCGATGCGGACCGTGCGCAGGTGCGGCGCGACGTCGGGGTCGAGCAGCGGCTCGATGTAGTTGCGCAGCATCTTCGTGCGCATGATCAGCGGGTCGCCGCCGGTGAAGAGGACGTCGCTGACCTCGTCGTGCTGCTGCAGGTAGTCGCGCAGCAGTTCGCCCTCGCGCATCGCGAACTTCTGCCCCGCCAGCCCCACGAACTGCGGCCAGCGGAAGCAGAACGTGCAGTAGGCGTGGCAGGTCTGGCCCTGGCTGGCGAAGAACAGCACCGTCTCGCGGTACTTGTGCTGCATGCCCTGCAGCAACTGGCCGTTCACGCTGGGCACGTTGTGGTCGAGCTGGCCCGCCGGGTGCGGGTTCAGCGACATGCGGATCTCGTCCGCGACGACCTTAATCTCCTTCCCCGACGCGCCGGCGTCGAGCAACGCCTCGATGCGGCGGAAGGCCGCCGGCTCCAGCATGTCGCGGTGCGGGAAGGTGAGGCGGTAGATCGGGTCGTCGGGCACGGCGTCCCAGTCGATCAACTCGTCGACGACGTAGCGGTTCGACTTGAACGGCAGCACCTGCGCGACGACGCGGACGTCGTGGCGCTCGTCGGGCGGGAGCGCCCGGATCTGCGGCACGTCCTCGAAGTTGTGCACGTTGATCGACTCGTAGCGCGCGACATCGTCGAAGCTGGCCGGGGCCGGGCCGTCGGGCAAGTCGAGGCTCAGCGGGGGGTTCGCGGGTTCGGTGGTCATGGCTCCTCCTTCCGGCGCGCGGGGCTGCCCCGGCGGCCGAATCGACTGGAACAGGCAGCCATCGTCGGTGCGGACGGCCCCTGAGTCGCCTACGGGGTTAGCTGACGGGTTCGGCGCTCGGGTCGCCTACCGGCCTCGTCGTCCGGATTCACCCCGCGAAAGGTGGGTCCCCCGTCTCCGCCGCCGGGCGACGGAGTTCGGCCTGCCCAGACTAGCGCATTCGACGTAACAGGTTCCAGGGGCGCGGCGTTAATTCGCCGCCAGCGACGGCCGGCCGGGCGTCAGATGCGTGTGAGCGCGGCGGTCCGACCCGCGCCGCTAGTGACGCGTCAGCCAGCCGAACTGCTGCTTGCGGCGCATCGCCTTCGGCGCGATGGCGACGTTGATCAACGTCGAGCCCTTCTGCTTGAAGGCGTCCTCGATCGCCGCCTCGACCTCGTCCGGCGTGGTGCAGTGGTAGCCCTTGCCGCCGAACGCCTCGATGATCTTCTCGTAGCGCGCGTTCGGCGTCATGACGCCCGGCGGGATCGGCTTGCTGCGATCGATCTCCTCGACGCCCTCGCCGATGCCGTTGTTGTTGAAGATCACCCAGGTGATGGGCAGCTCGTGGCGCACGGCCGTCTCGACCTCGGCCGGGCCGAAGCCGAAGGCCGCGTCGCCCTCCAGCGCCACGACGCGCTTGTCGGGGTTCACGACCTGCGCCGCCAGCGCGAAGCCCGGCCCCACCCCCATCGTGCCCCAGGTGCCGGCGTCGAGCCGCGCCCGCGCCTCGTAGCTGTTGATCACCGTGCGGGCGATGCCCATCGTGTTCTCGCCCTCGCAGACGAAGATCGCGTCGCGCGGCATGGCGTCGTCGAGGATCTTGAGTGGCCGGTAGTAGCCCATCGGCATCTCGTCCGACTGGTAGAAGCCGGCGTTCTGCTCGCGCTTGCGCTCCGCCTCCGCCAGCAAGGAGGCGCGCCACTCGCTGCCGTCCTCGAACTGCCAGGGATCGGCGTCGAGGGCGGCGTTGAGCTGCCCCATGACCGCCTGCGCGTCGCCGACCAGCGGCGCCTCCGTCGGCACGCTGCTGCCGATCTCGGCCGCGTCGATGTCGAGCTGGATGACGCGCAGGTCGTCGCGCCAGCGCGGCGGCAGCCCGAAGTGCAGCATCCAGTTCATCCGCGCGCCGATGAGGAAGACGACGTCGGTGTTCTTGAGCGCGTTGGTGCGGGCGGCCGAGACGTTCATCGGGTGGTCGTCGGGCACGACGCCCTTGCCCATCGGCATCGGCAGGAAGGGCAGCCCCGTCTTGTCGATGAACTCGCGCACCTCGTTCTCCGCCTGCGCCCAGGCCGCCCCCTTGCCCACCACGACGAGCGGGTTCGAGGCGCTCTTCAGCGTCTCCAGCGCCTGGGCGACGTCGCCGTCGGCCGCCTCGGGGCGCGGCGGGTCGGGCACGCGCTCCATCCAGCGCACCTCGTCCTCCTCGACCTTGCCGTCGATGATGTTGCCCGGCATGTCGAGGTAGACCGCCCCGGGCCGGCCGCCGATGGCGTGGCGCACGGCCGTCGCGACCAGGTGCGGGATCAGCCGCGGGTCCTGCGCCTGCCCGGCCCACTTCACGAACGGCTTGGCGGCCTGCACCTGCGGCGCCTCCTGGAAGTCGCCGCGCTCCATCAGCTCGGTGCTCGACGAGCCGGCGATGAGCAGCATCGGCCAGCAGTTCGCCTCGGCGTTGCCGAGGGCGGTGATCGCGTTCGTCATGCCCGGCCCCGAGACCACGGCGGCGGCGCCGATGCGCCCGTTCATGTAGCCCGCCGCCTGCGCGGCGTAGGCCGCGGCCTGCTCGTGCCGCACGCCGATGTAGCGCATCCCTTCGCGCTGCACGGCCACCGTGATCGGCCCGATCGGCAGCCCGACCAGCCCGAACAACTCGCCGACTCCCTGGGTCTTCAGGCTCTTGGCCAGGATCTGGGCGCCACTCAACTCCGCCACGTCGCACTCCTTCAATCGCTCGCCCGGCCCGATTCCGGCGGGGGCGAGATCGTCAGGGCCGAAGGTAGCCGAATCGCGCGGCCCGCGCAGTCGCGCGCGGCGATCGGATCCCCTCTCCCTGGGGAGAGGGTTAGGGTGAGGGGGACCCCGGCGCCCGCGTCCGCGTTCCCCCTCACCATCCTCCAGATGGAGAGGGGGACAGGGGGTCAGGTCCCTAACGCACGTTCCGCAGCCGTGGGTCCAACGCGTCGCGGACCCAGTCGCCCATCAGGTTGCCGGTCAGCGCGATCGTCAGCAGCGCCAGCCCCGGCAGCCAGATCGGCCACCAGGCGACGTGCATGAATTCGCGGCCCTCCGAGATCATCCGCCCCCACGACGGCGTGCCCGCCGGCGCGCCGACGCCCAGGAAGCTCAGCGCGGCCTCGGCCAGGATCACCAGTGCGACCTCCAGCGTCATGATGATCACGATGCTGTTCAGCACATTCGGGAACAGGTGCTTGCGCATGATCCAGGCGGGCCCCGCGCCCACCGCCTGCGACGCCGTGACGAAGTCGCGCTCCCGCAGCGAGAGCACGTCGGCCCGCACCAGCCGGGCGTACGCGGGCCAGGTCCAGATCAGCAGGATGATGATCACGTTGCGCAGGCTCGGCCCCACCAGGCTCGCCAGCAGCACCGCGAAGAGCATCGCCGGCAGCGCCAGCTGCACGTCCACCAGCCGCATCAGCAGCTGGCCGGTGAGGCCGCCCACCCAGCCCGCGACCAGCCCGATCAGCGTCCCCACCAGCGCCGCGCCCGGCACGACGATGCCCACCACGATCAGCGCGATGCGCGCGCCGTACAGCAGCCGGCTGTAGATGTCCCGCCCCACTTGGTCCGTGCCCAGGACATGGTCCCAACTGCCCCCGTCGAAGACGGGCGGCTGCAGGCGCCCGCCCAGGTTGAGGAACTCCGGGTCGTGCGTCGCCAGCCAGTCCGCCCCCACACCCGCCACGAGCAGCGCCAGCGCGATCAGGGCGGGGACGGACAGCCCCAGCCGGCGCCGCCAGCGCCTGCCGCCCCATCGCCGCTCGACGGCAACAACCGGAGCCTGCGCCGCGGTCTCCGCCGTCGGCCGGGCCATCAGGCGGCCCCCGCCCGGATGCGCGGGTCGATCAGCCGGTACGACACGTCCACCAGCAGGTTCGTCACCGCGATCGACGCCGCCAGCACGATGATCGACGCCTGCACCATCGGGAAGTCACTCTGGACGATCGAGTCGACGATCAGCCGGCCGATCCCCGGCCAGGCGAAGACGATCTCGATGATCACCGAGCCGCCGATCAGCCGGCCCAGCGACAGACCCAGCATCGTCACGACCGGCAGCAGCGCGTGCCGCAGGGCGTGCCGCCGGATCACCACCCGCTCGCTCAGCCCCTTGGCCCGCGCCGTGCGAACGAAGTCCGTCTCCAGGACGTCGATCATCCCCGACCGGGTCAGCCGCATGATCGCGACCATCTCCAACAGCCCCAGCGCCACCGCCGGCAGGATCAAGGACCGGAACCCCTCCGCGCCGCTGGTGGGGAACCAGCCGAGTTGCACGGAGAAGAAGAAGATCATCATCAGGCCCAGCCAGAAGCT
>JAPOXB010000244.1 GCA_026707335.1 Chloroflexota bacterium | reverse complement strand
CCGCCGCGGCCGCCCTGTTCGGCGTGGACACCGCAGCCGCGCCGGCGGCCGCCGACGCCGGCGCCGGCCTCAGCGCCGCCGAGCGCGAGTACCAGGAAGCCATGCGGGCCGCTAAGGCGCTCGGCTTCGACGAGCAGGCGCCCACCGCGCCCGTCGATGAGGAGGCGGCGACGGCCGAGCGCCTGGCCGAGGAACTCGGCCTCGAGGACGCTCCCCCGCCGGCGCCGGCCGAACCGGACGCCGCCGCCGAACTCGCCGCCGCCGAGGCGGACGAGATCCTGGGCCCCGACGCCGGCGACGGCCGCGCCTGGTACGTGCTCAACACCTACTCCGGCCACGAGAACAAGGTCGACGAGAACCTCAAGCGCCGCGTGGAGTCGATGGACGTGGCCGACCGCATCTTTGACGTCATCGTGCCCACCGAGGAGGAACTCGAGATCCGGGGCGGCCAGCGCCGCCAAGTGCAGCGCAAGCTGCTGCCGGGCTACGTGCTGGTCAACATGATCCTCGACGACGACACCTGGTACGTGGTGCGCAACACGCCCGGCGTGACCGGCTTCGTCGGCGCCGAGAAGCCGCACCCGCTGCCGCGCGAAGAGGTCGCCGGCATCCTCAAGCAGACCCGCGTCGCCGAGCCGCGTGTGCGCGTGGGCTTCGAGATCGCCGACATGGTGCGCGTGATGGAGGGGCCCTTCCAGGACTTCTCCGGCGCGGTCGATGAGATCAACGTCGAGAAGGGCAAGGTCCGCGTGATGATCTCCATGTTCGGCCGCGACACGCCCGTGGAGTTGGACTTCATGCAGGTCGAGAAGGTGTAGCGATGGCGAAGCGAATCCGCGCGGTCCTGACCCTCCAGATGGAGGCCGGCAAGGCCAGCCCAGCCCCGCCGGTGGGCCCCGCCCTGGGCCAGCACGGCGTCAACATCATGGACTTCGTCAAGTCCTACAACGAGCGATCGGCCGGCATGGCGGGCGACATCGCCCCCGCCCAGATCACGATCTACGAGGACCGCTCCTTCACCTTCGAGCTGCGCACGCCGCCGGCCTCGGACCTGATCCGCAAGGCGGCCGGGCTGGCCAAGGGATCCGGCGAGCCGCGGCGAGAAATGGTGGGGGAGATCTCGCAGGAGCAGGTGCGGCAGATCGCCGAGAAGAAGATGCCGGACCTCAACGCCAACGACATCGACGGCGCGATGAAGATCGTGGCCGGCACCGCCCGCAGCATGGGCGTCACGGTTTCGGAGTAAGGCATGCCCAAGCACGGAAAGCGCTACACCACCGCTGTGGCGGAATTCGACCGGGGCGCACCCGTCGCGCTGGCCGAGGCCGTCACGCGGGTCAAGCAGAACGCCACCGCCAAGTTCGACGAGACGGTCGAGCTGCACATCCGCACCGGCCTCGACCCGCGCCACGCCGACCAGCAGGTGCGCGGCACGACGAACCTCCCGCACGGCCTGGGCAAGACGATCCGCGTGGCGGTCTTCGCGGAGGGCGAGGCCGCCCGCGACGCCGAGGAGGCCGGCGCGGCCATCGTGGGCGCCGACGACCTGATCAGCAAGGTGCAGGACGGCTTCACGGACTTCGACGTCGCGCTGGCGCAGCGCGAGCTGATGGGCAA
The DNA here is from genome assembly GCA_026707335.1 of Chloroflexota bacterium. GTDB lineage: Bacteria > Chloroflexota > Dehalococcoidia > Bin125 > Bin125 > TK10-74A. The sequence goes on along the minus strand of JAPOXB010000244.1, from coordinate 11,254 downwards.
GGTGGGCCGCCTGGGGCGCATCCTGGGGCCGCGCGGCCTCATGCCCAACCCCCGCGCGGGCACCGTGGTGGGCGGGAGCGACATCGGCCGGGCGGTCCAGGAAGCGCAGGCGGGCCGGGTCGAGTTTCGGCTTGACCGCCTGGCGATCATGCACGTGCCCGTGGGCAAGGCGAGCTTCGAGGATCAGCAGTTGGTCGACAACATCTCCGCGCTCGTCAGCGACGTCGTGAAGGCCAAGCCCAGCGGCGCGAAGGGCAGCTATATCCGCGGGCTGCATCTCACGTCTACCATGGGACCCAGCGTGAAACTGGAGTTGCAGAGCACGATCAGCACATCCGCGGAGTAGACCTCCGCTCCCGGCGCCGAAGACCGCTGGCGGCGAGCCGCTCGCCTTAATCCCCAGCGCAGGTGCGGACGCGACGCCCCGGCCATGCGACCGCGAGTCCCGCCCCTCCCCGTCTTCAGCCCGGTACGTGCCGCGAGACCGGCGAGGTGAGCGGGATTCTTCCTGCCCCGCTCCCCCCGCCCCACTGCGAAGGATCCTCCGGAAGGAGCCGCCGATGCCCACTGAACGCAAGCTCCAGCAGGTCGCCGACCTGCAGGACCGGCTGGGGCGCGCCGTGATGGCGATCGGGCTCGACTACCGCCATCTCAGCGTGGCCCAGATGCGCGACCTGCGCCTCACCCTGCGCGAGCAGGAGCCGTCGATGGAGTTGCGCGTCGTCAAGAACACGTTGCTCAAGCGCGCCGCGACGAACGCCGGCCGGCCCGGGGTCGGCGAGTTGGCCGACCAGGCGACCGCCCTGGTGCTCGGCTACGAGGACGAGATCGGGCCGCCCAAGGCGCTCAAGAAGTACCTGCGCGAGAGCCGCCTGGAGATCCCCGTCCACGGCGGCTACCTGGATGGCGACGTCCTGTCGGCCGCGCAGGTCGACGACTTGGCCTCGGTGCCCAGCCGGCCGGAATTGATGGCGCGCGTCGCCGGCGGCGTGAACGGCCCCGTCGCCGGCATCGCCGCCGGCATCAGCGGCCTGCTGCGCGAACTCGCGGCGATCATCGAGGCCCGCGCCGAGCAACTCGACAGCACCAGCAACCCAGCCCCCCAAGCGTGAAACCGCGTACGCGGAAGGAGACAGCGATGACCAAGGTTCAAGAGGCGTTCGATCTGATCAGCGGGATGACCGTGCTCGAAGCGCGCGACCTCGTCAAGAAGATCGAGGAGGAGTTCGGTGTCAGCGCCGCCGCGCCGATGGCGATGATGGCGGCGCCCAGCGCCGAAGCCGAGCCCGAGGAGGAGCAGACCGAGTTCACGGTCGTTCTCCAGGACTTCGGGGCGAACAAGATCAACGTCATCAAGGCCGTCCGCGCCCTCACGACGCTGGGCCTCAAGGAGGCCAAGGAGTTCGTGGAAGGCGCCCCGGCCAACGTCCGCGAGGGCATCCCGAAGGACGAGGCCGAGAAGGTCAAGGCCGACCTGGAGGAGGCCGGCGCGACGGTGGCCATCCAATAGCGCCGCGGTCGCGCCGGACGGCGACCGCGCCCGATACGGTACCCTCGGCCCTGAGCCCCGGCGGCGTGACCGCCCGGGGGATGAGGGGAGAGCCAGCGCGTCATGGCCTCGCGTTCGCACGCCGCCGGACCCCTGCCGGGGAGCGGTCGCCGCCGGCCGATCCCCGCGCCGGCGCTGCCTCCGCCGCAGAGCCTCGCCCGCCTGCTGGCCGTGACCCTGCTCACGGTCGCGGTGGTCGTCGTCTGGAGCCTGCGCGGCGACCCGGCCCCCCCGGCCGTCGAGCCCGCGCCGGCGATCAGCGTCGTGCCCGCCGACGCCCCGGCCCCCGCCGAGGCGCGCATCTCACTGCCGAACGCCACGCCGCCCAGTCAGGGCCCGGTCGTGTTCTCCGCCGCGCCCGCGCCGCCCCCGGCCCTGCCCCGCCTCCACCCGCACGCGCTGCCCCGGCCGCCGGAGCCCGCCGATCCGCATCAGCCGGCCGAGTTCATCCGTTTCATCGCGCAACCGGGCGATACCCTCTACGACGTGAGCGTCGTCTACGGCGTCTCGATCGAACAACTGCTGCGCTTCAACCCGGGCCTCGGCGATGGCGCGAACATCGTCGTCGGCCAAGTCATCTTCATCCCGGAGGAATAGCCGTCCACATCGATCCACGACCCACGACGACGATCCAACCCAGCCCCGAAACGCTCGCGGGCGCGCGGCGACTGCTGCTCCGCTCCGCGCTGGGCTGGCTGCCCGTGTTCGTCTTCTTCGCGGCCGTCGCCGTCTTCTTCCTGGTGCGCGCGCTGACCATCGAGTCCGGCGCCTGGATCGGCTTCTCGATCACGGGGCTGATCGGGCTGCTGACGCTGCCGCTGCTCATCGCCGCGATGCGGGATCTGCGCGCCGACCCCATGGAGACCGAGGCGCCCCTGCGGCGCAAGTGGCGCAAGGCGGACTTGTTCATCGTCAAGGGGCATTACGTGATGGTCGGCAAGCGGGTCTTCCGCGTGCGCAAGGACATCTGGCTGGAGATGCCGGAGCCCCCCGCCCGCGTCCTCCTCCTGCACTTCCCGCACACCAACACCCTGATCGACTGGCAAACCGTGGCCTCCACGGACGACGAAGAGGCCGAGCCCGTCCCCGCCGCCCGCGACTGGCGGACCGTCGCATCCCCACCGACCGCCGACGCTCCCGCCGACCCCGGCGTCCCCACCGGACCGGCGGTGCGGCCGCCCGTATTCGGGGAGTCCTCCCCGCCGCCCCGTGCCGGGGAGCGCGAGCGGCCCGCTCAGCGCGTGGAGCCGCCACGCTTCGGCGGGTCGGCGGGCCGCCGTCCGGGGGACCCGCCCGACAGATCGGCCGACCGCCAGCCCGGTGATCCACCGGGCAGAGCCGACGCGTGAGATCGTCCCGCGCCGCCGGCGACCACGGCCGATCCCGGCCCCGGCGCGCCGCCGACGAGGAAGCGCCCTATAACGTCCGCATCCTCGACCTGCCCAGCGACGAGCGCCCACGGGAGCGCTTGCTGCGCGCCGGCCCCGGCGCGCTGGCCACCTCGGAACTGATCGCGATCCTGCTGCGCACGGGCATCGAGGGGGAGAGCGCCCTCGACATCGCCGCGCGGCTGCTGGCCGACCACGGCCTCGACGGCCTGCAGCGCATCGACGCCGACCGGCTGGCCGCCGAGCGCGGGCTGGGCCCGGCCAAGGCCGCGCAGATCAAGGCGGCCCTGGAGCTGGGCGTCCGGCTGGCCACGCTGCGGCCCGAGCAACGCCCCCGCATCAGCGGCCCCGAGGATGTCGCCGCGTTGGTGGGCGCCGAGATGGCCGCCCTCGAGCAGGAGGAACTGCGCATCCTTCTGCTCAACACGAAGAACGACGTGCTGGCCATGGAGCGCCTCTACGTCGGGTCCGTGAATCAGACGATGGCGCGCGCCGCCGAGATGCTGCGCCCCGCGGTCGTGCGCAACGCGCATGGGATCATCGTCGTGCACAACCACCCGTCGGGTGACCCCATGCCGTCGCGCGCCGACGTGAAGCTCACCAAGGCTCTGGTCGAGGCGGGCAAACTGCTCGACATCCGCGTGCTGGACCACGTGGTCATCGGCGAGGGCGGGCGCTGGGCGTCGCTCGTGGGCACGGAGCTCATGGACTGAGCCCCGCTACTCCGCAGGGGTCTCCGAAGACGCGTCCACGATCGCGGCGCGAGCGGCCGCCTCGACGATCGCGAAGACCTCTCCGATCGGACGGCCGCTGGCGCGGGCCAGTGCCGCGCAGTCCTCGTACTCGGGCGCGACGGCCGGCGGCTCCCCCGGCAAGCGCCGCAGCTTGACCGTTGCCGGGCCCAGCGGGGTCGCGACCTGCCGCACCTCGCGCTCCGCCTCGTAGCGCCGCTCGTCGCGCACGCGCACGCCCAGCGTCGGCAGTTCGCGCAGCATCGCGGTCGCGAGGGCGCCCTCCGCCTCCGGCCGCGCGACGACGGTCACCCGCAGGCCGCTACGCCCCTTCTTCATCGCCGCCGCCGCCACCCACACGTCGAGCGCTCCCGCCGCGCGGATGCGCTCAACCGCGAAGCCGGCTTGCTCGCCGGTCACGTCATCGACGTTCGTCTCCAGCACGACCACCGGTCGCAGCGGCAGCGCCGCCGGCTCGGCCACCCCCACCCAGGCGCGCAGGATGTTCGGGCGGCCGGGGTCGTCCCGCGCGCCCGCCCCCACCCCCACCCGATCGAGCCGCAGCGCGGGCCGGCCGAACGTCGCCAACTCCGCGACCAGCGCCGCCCCCGTCGGCGTGACCTGCTCCGCGCGCGCCGCCGGGTCACCGGCCCGGATCGGCGCCGAGACTTGGCTCAGGATCTCCAGCGTCGCCGGGGCCGGCAGCGGCACGGGCCCATGGCCGCCCCGCGCGACGCCCTCGCTCGCCAGGGGGAGCGCGGAGCAATGCACCTCGCCGATCGCCAGTTGGTCGAGCGCGAGCAGCGTGCCCACGATGTCGACCACCGCGTCGGTGCGTCCGACCTCGTGCACGTGCACCCGATCGATCGATTCGCCGTGCGCGCGCGCCTCGGCCGCGGCCAGGCGGCGGAAGACCGCCGCCGCCCGCGCCCGGATCGGCTCGGGCAGCGTCCCCGCCTCCAGCAGCGCCTCGATGTCGGCCAGGGTCCGCGCCGACTCCCCCTCCCGCTCCACCCGCACGACCGCCTGCGTGGCGCGCAGCCCCGCCCGCTCCACCTCGCGGGCGGTCAGCGACCACTCCCCGAGCGGCAGCGAACGCAGCGGCTCCGCGATCGTCTCCGGCTCGACCCCCAGGTCGAACAGCGCGCCGAGCAGCATGTCGCCGCTGACGCCGCTGGGGCAGTCCAGGTAGAGGCAGGCGCGATCCCGGCCGGCGGTGGCGCTCATCGCTCTTGCGACGGCGCCGAGCCCCCGACCGCCGCTCGCGCGATCGTGGCAGCCAAGTAGCCCGCGCCGAACCCGTTGTCGATGTTGACCACGCTGACCCCCGGCGCGCAGGCGTTGAGCATCGCCAGCAGCGGCGCGAGCCCCTCGAAGGCCGCGCCGTAGCCTTGCGAGGTCGGCACGGCGATCACCGGCGCTGCCGTCAGCCCCGCCACGACGCTGGCCAGCGCCCCGTCCATCCCCGCCACCACGACGATCGCCGTCGCGCGCTGCAGCGCCGTCATCTCGCCCAGCAGCCGGTGCAGTCCGGCCACCCCCACGTCGGTCAGGCGGTCGGCGGGGCAATCCATCATGGCTGCGGTCAGCGCCGCCTCCTCGGCGACCGGCGCGTCGGCCGTGCCGGCGCTGCAGATCAGGACCCCTCGGACGACCGGCCGGTGCGCCGCCGCGGCGGGCCGCCAGGTCAGGCAGCGGGCCCGCTCGTGGTAGCGCACCTCCGGCACGACGGCGCGCACCGCCTCCGCCTGCGCCGCGTCGGCCCGCGTGACGAGCAGACGGTCGCCCTGCGCCGCGATGCGCTCGGCCAGCGAGGCGCACTCTTCGGGGGTCTTGCCCTGGGCCAGGATCGCCTCGGGCAGGCCGTCGCGCAGCGGCCGCTGGTGGTCCAGCCGGGCGAAGCCGAGATCTTCGGCCGGCAGCCCGGCGAGCCGCGCGGCCGCCTCGTCGACGCCGATCTCACCTGCCCGCACGGCGTCCAGCAGCGCGATCAGCGACGCGCGCTCCATGACCGGCCTCCCTGCGCCGCCTCGGCGCTCCAACATACCGAGGGGCAATGGTACGGTACTCGCGGCGGGGGACCCCGGAGGGGCGCCGGCATTTCGCGGTGAACTGGCTCGACTTCCTCATCATCGCCATCGTGGGGTGGTTCACGGTGGCCGCCTACCTGAGCGGCTTCATCCGTGAGACGGTGGCGCTCGCCGCCGTGCTGCTCGGCGTACTCGCCGCCGGCCTGTTCCACGACAACCTGGCGGCGAACTTCCAGATCTTCATCGACGACGAGACGGCGACCCTCGTCGTCGCCTTCCTGACGATCTTCGCCATCGTCGCGATCGCCGGCTGGGCGCTCTCGATCCTCCTGCGGCGAACCGCGAGTCTGCTCATGCTGGGCTGGGCCGACCGGGCGGCGGGCGCGCTCTTCGGCTTCCTCAAGGGCGTCGTGATCGTGCAGGCGATCACCGTGATCTTCATCCTGCAGCCCGCCCTGGGCATGGACGCCGTCATCGCCGACTCGCAGATCGGCGCATTCCTGCTCGACAGCGCCCCCGTGGTGCGCAGCCTGCTGCCCGCGGAGTTCGACAGCGCCCTGCAGCAGTTCGCCGCCGCCTGATCCCCGGCTTCCATTTGGTAGCATGACCGCGGTCGATGGCCGCTCCCGGACGCCGGGTTCGGCCCGGCCGGGAGGTCGGCGACCCGTGAGCCTCGTCAACGCGCCGGTGCTGGTGCTGAACCAGAACTACGAACCGCTCAACGTGTGCAACGCGCGGCGGGCCTTCGTGCTGCTCGAACGCGGCAAGGCGGAGGTAGTCAAGGACGGCGAGCGCGCGCTGCGCTCGGTGGCCCGCGCCTTCCACATCCCCAGCGTGATCCGCATGGTGTACTACATCAAGCGGCCGCGGCCGGCAGCCAGGCTGTCGCGCCGCGAGGTCTTCGCCCGCGACGGCTTCACCTGCCAGTACTGCGGCCGCCACAGCCGCGATCTGACCCTGGACCACGTCGTGCCCCGCCGCCGCAACGGGCCGCACACCTGGGAGAACCTCGTCTCGGCCTGCAAGCCCTGCAACCACCGCAAGGCCGGCCGCACGCCCGAGGAGGCCCGCATGCGGCTCATCCGCGCGCCGCGTCGCCCGCGCGCCACGCTGGCCACGGTCTTCTGGCGGCACATCGAGCGGCACCCCGGCTGGCGCCCCTTCTTCCCCGGCGCGGAGCACGAGCACGCACGGCGGGCGGACGTCGCCGCGGCCCCGGCGGGTTCCGGCGCGGGCCTACAGCGGCTGGCAGCGGCGGCAGAATGACGTCACCCGCCGGCCGGGGCTGACCTCGGAGATCGCGTGGCCGCAGGCCGGACAGGGCGCGCCGCCCTTGCGGTGCACACGGAGGAAATCGCGCGGCTTCACGTCGGTCTCCTCGCCCATTTGCTCCGCGACGATGGGGATCGCCCAATCCAGCACGGCGTGCAGGGCGCGGTAGAGGCCGCGCCGGCGCTCCTCGCTCAACGCGGCGACCTTGGTGAACGGGTGCACGCCGGCGACGAACAGGATCTCGTCGGCGTAGGCGTTGCCGATGCCCGCCATGAAGCGCGCGTTGACCAGCACGTTCTTGACCTGACCTCGGTGGCGCCGCAGGCGCTCGATGAACGCGTCCTCGGTGAGCGCCGGGTCCAGCGCGTCGGGGCCCATCTCGGCGAATTGCGGGATCTCATCCAGCGCGTCCTCGGGCGCCACGTAGACCTTGCCCATGAACCGATCATCGACGTAGCGCAGCTCCCGCCCGTCGGACAGGGTCAACGCGAAGCAGGTGCGCGCGGGGCGCTTGCGGGCCGGCTCGACGTGCTGGAAGCGCCCCACCAGCATCGGGTTCACGACCAGCGCGTCGCCCGAGTCCAACCCGAACAGCAGGAACTTCCCTCGGCGCCGCACCTGCCCCAGGCGGATGCCGCGCAGCCGCCCTTCGAACTCGTCGCGCGCCACCCGTGCGACGATCGGCCGCAGCAACTCCACCCGCTCCACCCGCAGGCCCGGCAGGCGTGCGTTGAAGACCGCGCAGACGTTCTCCAGGTCCGGGATCTCGGGCACGACGCCCTAGCCGTCCGGTTCGGGTCCGGCGTCGAGCGGATAGGAGCCCAGGATCTTCAGCCAGCGGCACTGCCGGTCGACGGTCGCCAGCGCATCCTGCAGCACCGGGTCCAGGCGGTGGCCCTGGCAGTCGAGCAGGAAGACGTAGACCCCCAGCGCCTCGCGGGCGGGCCGTGATTCGATTTTGGTCAGGTTGATGCCGGCGTCGGCGAAGACCAGCATGATCCGCACCAGCGCCCCCGGCTCGTCGTCGACGTTGAAGACGATCGACGTCTTGTCGTCGCCGCTGGGCGGCGCGTCCTCCGGCGCCAGCACGACGAAGCGCGTGCTGTTGCGGGGGTCGTCCTGCACGCCCTGCGCCAGGATCACGCCGCCGTAGATGGCGGCGGCGCGCGGCGGCGCGATGGCGGCCGCGCCGGGCTCGGCCACGACGCGTTCGACCGCCTGCGCCGTCGACAGGGTCGCCACCTGCTGCGCGCCGGGCAGCGTCGCCCGGAGGTACTGCCGGCTCTGCGCCAATGCCTGCGGGTGCGAATAGACCGTCGTCACGTCGGCCGGCGCCGTGCCGGGCCCCGCGATCAGCGCCGCCTCGATCGGCACGACGACCTCGCGCTTGATGCGCAGCGGCAGGGAATGCACCAGCAGGTCGACCGTCTCCGTCACCGAGCCCTGCAGGCTGTTCTCGATCGGCACGATCGCCTCGTCGGCCTCGCCGCGCAGGACCAGCTCCGTGACGCCCGTGATCGACTCGCCGGCGACGAGGGTCGCGGCGGGGGCGTAGCGCAGGGCGGCGGCCTCGGTGTTCGTGCCCCGCGGCCCCAGGAAGGCCAGACGCGCGGGCATCAGGCGCCGCCGGTCAACCCGCGGCGCAGTTCCGCCTCGTGTTCGGGCAGCGTCACGGCGAGCACGGCCGCGCCGGCGGTCAACTGGGTCTCGCCCGTGGGGACCTCGGGACGGCCGTCGGCGTGCACGACCAGCGTCAGCAGCGACTCCGCGGGCAAGTGCAGATCCCGCACCGCCTGCCCCACGGTGGCCGCGTCCTCGCCGATCACCACCTCCACCAATTCAAACGGGCTGCCGTGCAACTCCAGCAGGTGGATCAGGGGCGTGGAGGGAAGCGCCTGCTCGATCTGCGACATGATCGCCGTCGTCGCCGATACCGCGATGTCGACGCCCACCACACGGAAGATCTCCTCGTTTTTCGGGAAATTGATCCGGGCGATGACGCGCGGCGTTCCGAAGCGCTGCTTGGCCACCTGCGCGACGGCGAGGTTGGCCTCGTCGCGGCCGGTCGTCGCGACGATCAGGTCGGCGCGGTTGACGCCGGCCTCCTCCTGGATCGAGACCTCCGTGCCGTCGCCGATGATGGCGATCTCGCCCAACTCCGCGTTGAGCGCCCGCACCGTCTCGGCGTCGCGCTCGACGACCGTGACCTCGTGCCCGAACGCGACGAGCTCGCGCGCGGTCTGCGCGCCCACTTGGCCCCCGCCGACGATCACGATGTACATCAGGACCGCCGGGCCGGATCCAGCGCCGCCTGGCGCACGAGGTTGGATACCACCACGGTGGGATTCACGGCCTCCACTCCCAGCTCCCGGTACACCTCCGCCCGCTCCGGGTCGAAGATGCGGGCGACGACGCGGGGCACGCCCAGCAAGTGCTTCGCGACCTGCGCCGCCATCGCGTTGCGGTTGTCGCCGTTGGCGAGGGCCATGAAGATGTCCGCGCCCTCGCCGCCCGCCTCCCGCTGGACCTCCTGGTAGACGCCGTTGCCCACGACCATGCGCCCGTGGAAGTCCCGCGGCAGCAGCCGGAACGCGTCCGGCTGCAGGTCGACGACCGACACGTCGTGGCCTTCCGCGTCGAACTCCGCGGCCACCCGGGCGCCGACCCGGCCGCATCCCATGATGATGACCTTCATCGCCCCTACCGCCCGTCGCCGGCGCCGCCGTCGCGCACGACCACGACCTCGCAGGGCGCGTGGCGCAGGATGTACTCCGACGTCTTGCCCAGGTTGAGCGCCATGCCCTCGCGGCCGCTGCGCCGGATGCCGATCACGATCGCGTCGGCGCTCAGTTCCAGCGCCTCGTCGACGATCGCGTGGCCGGCGTCGCGGGCCTGCAGGATCTCGCCCTGCGCCGACAGCTTGTACTGCCGCGCCAAGCGCTCGGCCTCGGCCAGGCAGTGTTCGCCCTGCTCCGCCTGCTCGGGCAGGTCCACGTCGAGCGGCATGCGCCGGTCGACCACGACGACGTAGACCGGGTGCACGGTGGAGTTCTTCTCGCTGCGGGCGATGCGGAACGCCGTCTCCAGCCCGCGCTGCCCCGCGGGGGACCGGTCGTACGGGACAACCAGAGTCAAGCCGGACATGTGTGCCACCTCCCCACGCCTGCCAGCGGGCGTGTCTTCGTCGGGAGCGCACCGGGAAGCATAGACCGCGCTCCGAAGAGCGTCACGCGAAACGGCCGGCGGGTAGTGCGATCGGCGACGCCGCGGGGCGGCTAGACGTAGCGCGGCTGTTCCTCGACGCGGTGGCTGCCCGTCTCGTCGAGCTGCTCCAGCCAAGCGTTCGCGTGGCCGTCCTTCAGCTCCAGGAACGCGATCGTGCCCAGGCGGGTGTTCAGGTTGCGCGGGTACATCGGGCTGCCGGGGTTGACGAGCAGCACGCCGCGCAGCGTCTCCACGCTGGCCACGTGCGTGTCCCCGTGCACGATGATGTCCTGCGGCCCGCCGAAGTAGTGGTCCATGATCGTGTCCAGCGTCCGGTGCGGGGGCCATTCCGGCAGCGCGATGTCATGCGTCAGGCCCACCCGGAAGCCCTCGAGGTTGAGCGCCCAGGCCTCCCGCAGGCGCGGGTCCTCCGGCACGACCGGGCGTCCCGCGCCGCCGTCATCGCCGTTGCCGCGCGCGACGTAGATCGGCGCGATCGCCTCCAGCTTGTCGATCACTTCCAGCACGTGGATGTCACCCGCGTGCAGGATCAGGTCGACGCCGCGCAGGCGCTCGTAGGCCTGCGGCCACAGCTCGGGACCGGCTTCGGGGATGTGGGTGTCGGAGATCAGACCGATCCGCATGACCGACAGGCTAGCAGCCGGGGGCGGACTGGCCGCGGAGCCCGCGTTCTTCCGCCGCGACGAGCGCCGCCAGTGCACCGGCCCGCAGGCGCGGGTCGTCGGGCCAGCCGCCGCTGAACAGCGCCCAGCAGACCCCGCTGATCGCCGCCCCCCGATCCGCCGCGCAGTCCGCCGCCATCCCCGGCGGGCCCACCCGCAGCGCCCCGCCGACGGCCTGCGCCAGGGCTCCGCCTGGACGGAACAGCGCGTGGCAGTCCTCGCCGCGGCGCACCCGGCGGCGGGTCAGCGCCGCGACACGCTGCAACTCGCGCAGGACGGGCAGCAGCGACCCCTCCGCCCGGCGCTCCGCCTCCGCGCGGCGACGCAGCAGGGCGTGCGTCTCCTCCACGGCGCGCTCCAGGGCGGAACGGGGGGCGAGGCCCAGGCCGCGCGCGCG
>JAPOXB010000154.1 GCA_026707335.1 Chloroflexota bacterium | reverse complement strand
TGGCGACGGCCTTCGAGGAGGCGTTCCACGGCCTCGGCGGCGAGGTCGTGGCCGTGAGCGTCGTCAGCAAGGACGCCGCCGATGCGGCCGCCGCCGTGGCCGAGGTCGCCGCGGGCGATCCGGACGGGATCTTCTTCCCCCTCTTCCTGGAGGCGGGCGCGGCCGTCGCGCAGGAGATCGCGGCGACCGCCAGCCTGGCCGGCGTGACGTTGATCTCGGCCGACGGCGTGCTCGAGGTGGAGTTCCTCCAACTGCCCGAGTCGGAGGGCATCTACATCGCGTCGCCCAGCCTCGATTTCAGCGGCAACACCAACGCCGCCACCAACGAGAGCGCCGATCAGCTGATCGCCGTCTACGAGCAGGAGTACGGGGAGCCGCCCGCGACGAGCTACTGGGCCCACGCCTACGACGCCGCCACCCTCCTGCTGACGGCGATCGAGCAGGTGGCCGTCGAGGTGGGCGACAGGCTTGTGATCGACCGCGCCGCGCTGCGCCAAGCCTTGAGCGAGACGGCGGGCTTCGGCGGGCTCACGGGCGCCCTCTCGTGCGACGCCTTCGGGGATTGCGGCAGCGGCGGCATCCAGATCGTGCACCACACGGACGCCGGCGTGACCGACATCACCCGGCTGCCCGTCGTCTACCGCGGGTCGCGCTGAGCGGCTGGGCGGTGGCCTACCCCACCTCGTCTATCAGAGCGAGGGCCTACCCCTCGACGCCGGTGCCCCAGGCGATGGCGTTGCCGACCAGCGTCTCGTAGGGCTCGGTCTCCCAGGGGCCGCGGAAGCGCAGCGGCGGCGCGCCGTCGGGCGAGATGCTGACGTCCACCGAGGGCTGCATGTTCGTCAGCGGCGAGTGGCAGTGGCCGGGCGCGACGTAGGCGATCGAGCCAGCGCCGATCTCGCGCACGAAGCCCAGCGCCCGCGACTTGCCGTCGGGCAGCAGCGACGTGTCGCCGCCGTACAGCTCCTGCGTCTCCGCCGGCGGCGGCGGCACCTCGGCCGTCGAGAGCAGCACCCGCGTCTCCGGGTGCAGCACTTCGATCATGTAGGGCTCGTCCTTGATCCGGAACGACTCCGGCAGGTTGTGCGTGAGGACGTGGTCGCGGTCGCGCACGTCGACCTGGAACTCGCGGATGGGGGGGTGGGTCAGGAAGAAGCTGCCCAGGGCGTAGTGGTACGAGGCCTTCACCATGCGCTGGCGCGTGCCTTCGGCGTCGAGCCGCGCCGCCTTGCCGCCGGTGCTGCCGTGCAGCGCCAGCCAGCGCCCGCCGTCCGCGATCCAGTCGCGGATGACGCCGGCCTCGTGGTCGTCGGCGAAGGGGCCCGCGACGTACGTCACCAGCAGCTGGCAGTCGCGGATCCAGCGGTGGCAGTCGGTGTAGTCCGAGCTCACCGTCGCGTGGACGTTCTCGTTGGCCTGCAGGGCCTGCAGGATGCGCAGGCGGGCGTAGTCCATGTCGTGGCCGGCGTGCTGCCCCGGCGGGAAGCCGCCCACGATCACATGCGCGCGAATGGGGGTGGGCATCGTGACTCCTTCCCCGCGGCGCCGCGCCCCGGCCGGCCTTCGGGCCGCCGGCGCGACCGCCGGGCGCGCCCATGCTACGAGCGGCGGCCCGCGCTGGGAAGTCCGGGCCGCCGGGCGCGGCCGCGTCCCCTAGACTGCACGTGGTCCGGCTTCACCGCGCCGCGACCGATCCAGGGCAAGGAGCAGCGATGAGCGACACGTCCGCGCCGCAGTTGGTCGAGTTCGCCAGTCCGGCCTGGATCGACGCCCTGGAGCGCGCCATGCGACGGCGCGTGGAGGCGGCCACGCCCGAGCAGCTCGCCACGCCCCATTCGATCTCGGAGGCGTACACCGACGCGCCAGCGCATCTGGCGCCCGGCGGCACGCTCGGCTTCACCGTCCGCGTCGGCCCCGATGGCTTCGAGTTCCAGCGCCGGCCCGCCGACGACGTGGACTACCGCATCGTCGGAACCTACGCGACGATCCGGGAACTGGCGCGCTACGTCGTGGGCGGCGACCCGGCACGGGCCAAGGAGTTGAGCGACCTGGCTCGCGCCGCGATCAAGGCGGGCACGCTGACGATGGAGGGCCGGCAGGCCGCCGCCTCGATCTTCGAGGGCGTGCACGACGAGGTGGCGCGCATCACCGCATAGCACCGCATAGCACCGCATCGCCGCGGCGCATCGCCCGGCTTGCGAGGAGAGGAACGATCATGGCAGGTCGCCTCCAGGACAAAGTCGCCATCGTCACCGGCGGCGCGAACGGGATCGGCCGCGCCTGCTGCGTCCGCTTCGCGGAGGAGGGCGCCGATGTCGTCGTCGCCGACCTCGACGCGGAACAGGGCGAGGAGACCGTGCGGCTCGTCCGCGCGGCCGGCCGCCCCGCCCGCTTCATCCGCACCGACACGACCAGCGAGGCGGACTGTCTGGCGATGGTGCAGGCCGCCGCCGACGCGTTCGGCGGCGTGGACGTTTGCGTGGCCGCGGCGGGCATCGGCTTTGGCGGCTACGTGAGCGGTAAGCAGTGGCGCAGAGAAGGCTCGCCCGCCGACTGGCACGTCACGCGGCAGACGCTGGATTCCTGGCAGACCGTGCTCGACGTCAACCTGACCGGCGTCATGCTGACCGATCGCGCCGTCGCGCGGCGGATGATCGAGCAGGGCCGCGGCGGGTCGATCATCAACATCGCCTCGATCTACGCGAAGCGCGCCCCCGCAAGCAGCTCGGCGTACGCCGTCTCCAAGGCCGGCGTGTGGATGCTGACCAAGGTCGCGGCGCTGGAACTCGTGAAGGATCGGATCCGCGTCAACGCGATCGGCCCCGGCTACATCGAGACGCACATGACGCGCGTCGCCCAGGAGAACGAGGAGGTCATGCGCGCCATGCTCGCCGACGTGCCCATGGGCCGCCTGGGCCGGCCGCGGGACATCGCCGACGCGGCGCTCTTCCTCGCCTGCGACGAGTCGTCCTACTTCACCGGCGAGATCCTGCACCCCGACGGGGGCTACTTCACGGAGTAGCCGGCACACGGGCGATAGGGGGCTAGCCGCCCTCCGCTGCGTCCTCGGCGGCGGCTTGGCCGTCGCTGAAGCCCTCCGCGAAGGCCGCATCGACCTCCGCCTCGGTCGCCTCCGGGTCGAAGGCGCCGAAGGTCGTGCCGAGCAGCAGCGCCAGCACCACGCCCAGCACGAAGGAGCCGCCCAGCACCACGGCTCGCCGTCGCAGCAGGGACGACGGCTCGGGCGGGGCCTCCGGCAACTCCTCCAGCGAGGCCGCCGCCCCGCCGACCTCGGGCTGCACGGCGGCGCGCTGGGCCGGCCGGGAGCGGCGCGGACGCGGCGCCGGCCCGCCCTCCCCGGAGCGGCGCAGCGCCTCGAAGGAGCGGGCGTCGCCGGGATCCCACAGGTAATCCGTGGAGTCTGGACCCGCTTCGGCCTCGGGCCGGCCGAGGAGCGCGCGCAATCGCTGCTGCCAGCCCGACATCGCTACCTCCCCCCGGGATCGGTCGCTGCGGCCATTGGGCAATGCTAGGGCTAGACTGCGCCCCGGGCACACGGCGCCGCGACCGCCCCGGGCGGCGGCGCCCACGCGGAGGGATGGATGCCATGTCTACGGTCAACGGGGTCCTCGGTCCCATCGACAGCGCCGATCTCGGTTTCACGCTGATGCACGAGCACGTGGCCGTCGCCTCGGCCGGCTTCTGGCAGGCCTGGCCCGAGCTGTTCGGCGGGCGCGAGGCGTGCATCGAGCGGATCGGCGGCATCCTCGCCGAGGCGAAGGCGGGCGGCGTCGAGACCTTCGTCGACGTGACGACGATCGACCTCGGCCGCGACATCCGCCTGATCCGCGACGTCGCCGAGCGCTCGGGCATGAACATCGTCGCCTGCACCGGTCACTGGCTCGACCCGTCGCGCTCGATGGCCGCCCGCACGGTCGAGGAGCTGACGGCGCTGTTCGTCAAGGAGATCGAGCAGGGCATCGAGGGCACAACGATCAAGGCGGGCATCCTCAAGCTCGCCAACGACGACACGCCGCAGCTTTCCCGCTTCGGCGAGAAGGCGGCGCGGGCCGTCGCGCGGGCGCATCTGGCGACCGGCGTCCCGATCACGACGCACGCAGGCGCGAAGCTGGAGATCGGCTTCCGCCAGGCGGACGTGTTCGAGGAGGAGGGCGTCGACCCCGGCCGCGTGATCATCGGCCACAGCGACGACACCGACTCGATGCACTACCTCACCGGCCTCATGGACCGGGGCTACTGGGTGGGCCTGGACCGCCTGCCCATGCACGACCCGCCCTTCGCCGTGCGAGCCGGCACCTGCGCCGCCCTGATCGAGCGGGGCTACGCGGACCAACTGGTCCTCTCGCACGACTATCCGCTCGACATCCAGCTGGCGCCCACGGCGTTCCGGGACGAGGAGTGGGGCCCGCTGAACCCCGACGGCATCCGGTTCATCCAGCGGCGCTTCCTGCCCGGCCTGCGCGAGCGCGGCGTCGGCGCGGCGGTCTGCGAGCAGCTCACCGTCGAGAACCCGCGCCGCTTCTTCGAGGGCTGAGCCGCCGGCGCCGCGGGGGGAGACGAGCGATGGGCATCCTGGACGGCGTCACGGTCGTCGAGTTGGGGGTCTGGGTGGCGGGCCCCGCGGTCGGCGGCGTCCTGGCCGATTGGGGCGCGGACGTGATCAAGGTGGAGGGGCTCGACGCCGACCCCTTCCGCGGGGCCCTCGCCGAGGTCGCCGACTTCTCCGCCGCCTTCGATCTCGACAACCGCGGCAAGCGCGCGCTGGCCATCGACTGGCGCAGCGACGAGGGCGCGGCGATCGTGGGCCGGCTGGCCGACCAGGCGGACGTCTTCGTCACCAACCTGCGCCCCGGCGGCCTCGCCCTGGCCGGCCTCGATTACGAGACGCTGCGCGGCCGCAACCCCCGCCTGATCTACGCGTCGGTCACCGGCTACGGCCTGCACTCCAGCGAGGCCGACCGCCCCGCCTTCGACATCGGCGCGTTCTGGTCGCGCGCGGGCATCGCCCACCTGGTCGGGCGGCCCGGCGGGGAGCCGGGCGGGATTCGCCCCGGCTTGGGGGACCACACCGCCGCCATGCAGGCGCTGGCCGGCATCACGGCGGCGCTCTACCACCGCGAGCGCACGGGCGAGGGGCAGCAGGTCCGCGTCTCGCTGCTGCGCGCCGGCGCCTACACCATCGGCTGGGACATCAGTTCGGCGCTGACCGGCGCGGGGGTCCTCCCCCTCCATCGCGAGCAGCACCCCAACCTGCTGATCGCCCCGTTCCGCACGCGCGACGGCGGCTACATGCAGTTGCTGATGATGCAGGGCGACCGCTTCTGGCCGCAGTTCTGCCGCGCCGTCGCGCGCCCCGAGTGGGAGCACGACCCGCGCTTCGCGACGCTCGCCGACCGGGCCGAGAACGCCGTGCCGCTGGACGAGGCGATGACCGCGGTGATGGCGCAGAAGACCCGCGACGAGTGGGCCGCGATCTTCGACCGCGAGGGCGTCTGGTGGGCCCCGGTCCAGACAATGGACGAGGTGATCGCCGATCCGGGCATGGCCGAGGCGGGCGCCTGGGCGTCGCAGCCCCGGCCCGAGGGTGATGCGCGGGTCGTCGCCTCCCCCGTCGATTTCGGCGAGACGCCCTGGGCGCTGCGCGGTCCGGCCCCGGAGTTCGGCCAGCACACCGAGGAGATCCTGCTCGAACTCGGCTACGACTGGGACGGGATCATCGGCCTGAAGGACCGCGGCCTGATCCCCTGACCGGGGCGGACGTCGCGTTCGCCCGCGCCCTATCCTGACGACGCCCGCCGCGCGCATGACGCGAGGGCACGACGCAAGGGGAGGGCCGACCGATGGACGCAGCGACCGAACAGTACCCCGTCCGACTTCAGATCGATCTCAGCGAGCGCGGCAACCGGCTCACAACCCTGTTCCGGCTCCTCCTGGCGATCCCGCACCTCATCGTGCTGAACGTGGTCGGCATCCTCGTGGAGCTCTTGGTGATCGTGCTCTGGGTCGTGATCGTCATCACGGGCCGGCGGCCGGCGGGACTGGCGGGGATCCTCGTCTACGTCCTGCGCTGGTGCACGCGCGTCAACGCGTATCTGCTGCTGCTGACCGACCACTACCCGCCCTTCAACGGCGACGAGTGACGCGCGCCGGCCCACCGCGCGGGCGCTATCCGACCAGGGCGCGCAGGATCTCCGATCGACGCTCGGGCGTCGCGCCCTCCACCCGCACCTCGTGCAGGTCGGCGCCGGCCGCCGCCTGCGCCTCGATCCGCGCCAGGCAGTCGTCGAGCGAGCCGCTGTAGAGGAACTCGGGCGCGATCGGCGCCGCCAGTTGGGCGGCGGCGGCGGGCCCCTCGTCCCTCCAGGCCTGCTGGATCGCCGCCGCCTCCTTGCCGAAGCCCTGCCGGACGAACTGCCGCGCGTAGAGCGGCCCGTTGCGCGCCGCCGAGAAGGCCAGCCCCGCGGCCGACTGCGCGCGCGACCGCGCCAGCCGCTCCGCATCCTCGACGACCGTCACCATGCCGGGCGCGCGCACCGTGAACGCCGCCGGGTCGCGTCCGGCCGCCGCCGCCCAGCCGCGCGCGGCGGCGATCTCGGCCGCCAGCCGGTCGCGGGGGATCCAGCTCGGCAGCCAGCCGTCCGCCTCCTCGGCCGTCAGGCGCACCATGCCGGGGTGCAGCGTGGCCAGGTAGATCGGCGGCGACGGCTGCACCGGCCGCGCCCCCATCACGAGCGCGCGCCGGACCGGGAAGCGGGGCCCCGGATGGTCGAAGCGCTCCTTCGACCAGTAGGCGCGCAGCAGCGCGATCGTCTCGCGGATGCGCGCCTTCGGCGCCTCGAAGGGCAGCCCGTAGAAGCGCTCGATCATCCCCGGGCCGCTCGCGCCGAGCCCCACGATGACCCGTCCGCCCGACAGCTCGTCGATCGTCGCGAAGTGCTGCGCCAGGGCGCCCGGCGTGCGCGAGTACACGTTCACGACGCTGGTCCCCAGCTTCACGCGTTGCGTCTCGCGGGCCAGCAGCGCCAGCCCCGAGAAGGCGTCGTGGCCGAAGCCCTCGCTCACCCACAGCGCCTCGACGCCGGCCTCGTCGGCGGCGCGGGCCAGGCCGAGGAACTCGTCGATCCGCGTGGGGTCCCAGGCCAACGCGATGCAGATGCGGCGCACGGCGGCGCTCCCTTCTCCCGTCCCGATCGATCAGGGCCAGCGGGCGCGGGCGATCTCATCCTCCAGGTGCAGCGGCGCCAGGCCGAGCGGGGCCAGCAACGGCGACGGCGCGCCCAGACGCCAGGCCGGCATCGCGCGGGGGAAGTCGGCCGCCGTGGGCTCCTGCCGGCCCAGGACGAGCATCGGGATGGCCGGCAGCCGCTCCTGGAGGAAGCGCAGGTTCTCGGCCTCGACGACCGGGGGGGCGAGCGCCGGAGAGGAGGCGTAGCCGCTGACGACGATCAGCGCCACGCCGAGGCCGCGCCGCTCCGCCGCCTCGACGCTCAGCAGCGTGTGGTTCAGCGTGCCCAGCGCCGGCCGCACGACCAGCACCAGCGGAGCCGGCATTGATGCCGCCAGATCGGCCATGTCGGTCTCGTCGGTGATCGTGACGAGCAGCCCGCCGGCGCCCTCGACGAACGTCACGTCGTGCGCCTCGCCGATCGCGCGGCAGTCGCGCAGCGCCTCCGCGACCGAGAGCGTGACGCCCGCCCGCCGCGCCGCGATCGACGGGGCGAGCGGCTCGGGCAGGGTGGACAGCGTGCGCAGCGTGGCCGCGTCGCCCAGGGCCGCGCGGTAGACGGCCTCGTCGCCCTCGCGGGCGGGGTCGGTGGCGCCGGTCTGGAACGGCTTGACGAGCGCCACGCGCCGCCCGGCTCGTTGCAGCGCCCAGCCCAGCCAGGCCGTCGCGACGGTCTTGCCGGCGTCGGTGTCGGTGCCGGTGACGAAGTACAGGTCGCCGCTCACGAGGCCCCCAGGGCTGCGCTGACGGCGGCGACGTCGGCGTCGCGGTGCGTCGCCATCACGTTGAAGCGGATGCGCGACGTCCCCTCGGGGACGGTCGGGGGCCGGACAGCCTTGGCCAGCACGCCGCCGGCGCGCAGCCGCGCCTCGACGGCCAGGGCCTCCTCGGCCGGACCGACGATCGCCGGCACGATCGGCGAGGCCGACGGGCCCGGATCGAAGCCCAGCGCGCGCAGGCGCGCCCGCAGGTCGTCGGCCAGCGCCCGCAGGCGGGCGCGCCGCTCGGGCTCCGCCGCCACGATGTCGAGCGCGGCGTGCGCGGCGCCGATCGCGGCCGGCGGCAGCGCCGTGTTGAAGATGAACGGCCGCGCCCGGTTGAGCAGGTACTCCACCACGTCGCGCTCCGCCGCCACGAATCCCCCCACCGACCCGATCGCCTTCGACAGCGTCCCCACCACGATGGTCTGCGGCGCGTCGAGGCCGAAGTGCGCCAGCATCCCCTCGCCGCCGGGGCCGAAGACGCCCACGGCGTGCGCCTCGTCGAGGACGAGCGCCGCCTCGTAGCGGCCCGCGATCTCGACCAGCTCCGGCAGCGGCGCGATGTCGCCGTCCATGCTGAAGACCGTCTCCGAGACGACGATCTTGCGGGCCGCGTCGCTGGCCGCCAGCAGCGACGCGAGCGCGGCGGTGTCGCCGTGCGGGTAGACGCGCACCTGCGCCCGCGCCAGCCGGCAGCCGTCGATGATCGAGGCGTGGTTGAGGGCGTCGCTGAAGACCTCGCAGCCGGGACCGACGAGGGCGCTCATCACGCCCAGGTTGGCGAGGTAGCCGGCGCTGAAGAGCAGGCAGGCGTCGTGGCCGTTGAGCGCGGCCAGGCGGCGTTCGAGGTCGTCGTGCTGCGGCGTCGAGCCGGCCAGCAGGCGCGACGCCGTCACGCTCGCGCCGTAGCGCTCGATCGACTCCTGCGCGGCCGCCTTCACGCGCGGGTCGGTGGCCAGCCCCAGGTAGTTGTTCGACGTGAAGTGCACATAACGGCGGCCGGCGATCTCGACCTGCGCGTCCTGCCCCGAGTCGGGCGTGAGCACGGAGCGCCGCAGCGATCGCGCCTCCAGCGCCGCCAATTCCGCCCGCAGGGGCTCAGCCCAGGCGGAGCGCGTCGGGGATCGCATCGAGCCCATGGGCCACCGCCTCGCAGATCTGGGCGAGTTCGCCGGCTTCGATCGAGAGGGGCGGCATCAGGATCACGACGTCGCCCAGCGGGCGCAGCAGCA
The DNA here is from genome assembly GCA_026707335.1 of Chloroflexota bacterium. GTDB lineage: Bacteria > Chloroflexota > Dehalococcoidia > Bin125 > Bin125 > TK10-74A. The sequence continues at coordinate 3,677 of JAPOXB010000154.1, read as the reverse complement.
CGTCGCGCTCGCGCGCGGCCATGCACACCTGCGCGCCCATCCGCGCCGCCGCCGGGAAGGGCGCGCGCGACGCCCGGTCGGCCACCAGTTCGATCCCCACCATCAGCCCCTGCTGCCGCACCTCGCCGACCCGCGGGTGATCGGCGACGCGCTCCGCCAGCAGCGACTCCAGCTGGCCCGCCCGCTCGCGCGCCCGGCCCAGCACGTCCTCGCTCGCGAACACGTCGAAGTTGGCCAGGGCGGCCGCCGCGCAGATGGGATTCCCGGCGTAGGTGTGCCCGTGGTAGAAGGTGCGCTGGTTGCCGGGGTCGTAGAAGTTGGCGTAGACGCGCTCCGTCGCGACGGTCGCCGAGAGCGGCAGGTAGCCGCCGGTGATGCCCTTGCCCAGCGCCATGATGTCGGGCGTGACGCCCTCCAGGTCGCAGGCGAACATCTCGCCGGTGCGCCCGAAGCCGGTCGCGACCTCGTCGGCGATCAGCAGCACGTCGAACTCGTCGCAGAGGCGGCGCACGCCGGCCAGGTGGCCCTCGCCGGAGACGATCATCCCGCCCGCGCCCTGCACGCGCGGCTCGATGATGACCGCCGCGCTCTCGTGCGCGTGGCGCTCGAGCAGCGACCGCAGCGAGTCCAGCGATCGCTGCGTGGCCTCGGCGCGCGTCGTGCCCGGCGCCATGCCGAAGGCGTAGGGGCTGTCGAAGCGCAGCGGCTCGAACAGCAGCGGCGCGTAGGGGTCGCGGAAGCGGCCGGGCCCGCCCAGGCTCACCCCGCCGATCGTGTCGCCGTGGTAGGCGTGCTCCAGCGCGATGATGCGGCGGCGCTCCGGCTTCCCGGCGTTGGCCCAGAACTGCACCGCCATCTTCAGCGCCACCTCGACCGCGCTGGCCCCGTTCTCGCTGAAGAAGCTGCGCGTCAGGCCGGGCGGCAGCAGCGACGGCAGCCGCTCCGCCAGCTCGATCGCGCGCGGGTGGCTGACGCCCAGCAGCGTGCTGTGCTGCAGCGTCGCCGCCTGCTCCTGGATCGCGCGCACGATCTCGGGGCGGCCGTGCCCGTGCACGTTGCACCACAGCGAGGCCACGCCGTCGATGTACGAGCGGCCGTCGGTCGCGATCAGCCGGTTGCCCTCGGCCCGCTCGACCACGAGCGCCGGGTCGGCGTCGAAGATCGCCATCTGCGTGAAGGGGTGCCAGACCGGGGAGTGGCCGGCGGGCGCGGTATCCACGGGTCGCGTCGTCCTTTCCGGCGCGGGCGGGCCTCTCGGACGCCCCGCCGCGCGGTCGAGCGGTCATGCTCCCCTAGTAATACTCGCAAGCGCGGATACCCGCTGCCCCGTCGCGAGCGGCGGCATGGGGTAGCATCCCGCCAGCGCGTCGCGGGGACGGCCGGACGGACCGGCCGCCGCGACCGCGACGGGGAGCGCGCGATGTCCGCAGCCCTCGACGGCGTCACCGTCCTCGACCTCAGCGAGTGGATCGCCGGGCCCTACGCGAGCAAGCTCTTCGCCGACGCGGGCGCCGACGTGATCAAGGTCGAGCGGCCCGGCGGCGACCCCAGCCGCGGCGTCGGTCCGTTCCCGGGCGGGACGCCGCACCGCGAGAAGAGCGGCACGTTCTTCTACTTCAACACCGGCAAGCGCTCGGTCGTGCTCGACCTCAAGCGAGCGGAGGCGCGGGACGCCTTCCTGCGCCTCGTCGACGGCGCCGACATCGTGCTGGAGAGCTTCCGCCCCGGCGTGCTCGAGCGGCTCGGCGTCGGCTGGGAGCGCATCCACGCCCGCAAGCCCGAGGTCGCGCTGGTCTCGCTGGCGCCGTTCGGGCAGGACAGCCCCTACCGCGACTACAAGCTGACCGACCTGACGCTGTTCGGCATGTGCGGCGAGATGTACTCGATGGGCGTCGCCGAGGCGGAGCCGATGAAGATGTACGGCACGGCCGCCCTGGTGCAGTGCGGGGCCGCCGCCGCCGCCGCGGCCATGGGCGCCCTGACGGTCAGCGAGACGCAGGGCCTGGGCCAGCACGTCGACCTCGCCCTGGCCGACCTCCAGTTCAACGGCACCGACCGCCGGCAGGCGACCGAGATCGGCAACCAGTTCTCCGGGCGCATGACGCTGCGCGCGTCGGGCGGCGCCTTCCTGATCCTCAGCGGCGTCTACCACTGCGCCGACGGCTACGTGCTGTTCGTCAGCGCCAACCAGCACCTCGACCGCGTGCGCGCGATGCTCGGTCACCCGGCCTGGCTGGACGACCCGAAGTGGGACGACCCCGCGCTCCAGTTCGACCCCGACGTGATCGGCGAATTCGACGCCTACTTCATGCCCTGGTGCCTGGACCGGACGAAGCGCGAGATCTGGGCGCTGGCCCGTGAGCATCGCGTGCTGTGCGGGCCGCTGTTCACCGTCGAGGAGTTGTACGCCGACGAGCACTTCCGCGGCCGCGGCCTGTTCACCGCCCTCGACCACCCCGACGTGGGGCGGGTCGAGGTGCCGGGCCGGGCCGTGCTGATGGGCGCGACGCCCTGGCGGATCAGCCGTCCCGCGCCGCGGCTGGGCGAGCACACCCGCGAGGTGCTCACCGAGGCCGGCCTCGGCGGCGGCGAAGTCGAGGCGCTGATCGCCTCCGGCGCGGCGTCGTGAGCGCGCCGCGTCCGCTGGAGGGCATCCGCGTCTTGGACCTCTGCGTCGTCTGGGCGGGGACCTACGCGACCTGCATCCTCGCCGACCTGGGCGCCGAGGTGATCAAGCTCGAGAACGTGCACGTCTTCCCGCCCATGACCCGTGGCGGGCGGGCGCGGCCGCCGAAGGAGATGATGACGGGCCACCTCTCCTGGGGCACGGGCTACCCCAACAACGAGCCCGGCCCCCGCCCCTGGAACTACTGCCCCACCTTCGTGCAGCTGTACCGCAACAAGAAGAGCGTCACGATCGACCTGACCAGCGCGCGGGGCAAGGAACTGCTGCGCCCGCTGATCGAGGGGGCCGACGTCTTCGTCGAGAACAACGCCGTGGGGACCGCCGAGAAGCTGGGGCTGGACTACGAGTCGCTCCGCGCGATCCGGCCCGACATCATCATGCTGCGCGCGCCGGGCTACGGCCTGACCGGGCCCTATCGCGAGGCGCGCACGCTGGGCGCGCACCTGGAGAGCGTGACCGGCCACACCCTGCTGCGCCGCTACCCCGACCGCGACCCCTCCGACACCAGCGCCATCTTCGCCGGCGACCACATGGCGGGGTCGCAGGGGGCGTTCGCCATCATGGCGGCGCTGCGGCACCGGCGCCGCACCGGCGAGGGCCAGCTGATCGAGCTGGCGCAGGCCGAAGCGGCGGCGCCGATGGTCGCGCAGGCCTACATGCACCAGGCGTTCCACGGCTCGCCGCCCGAGCCCGTCGGCAACCGCTCGATCTACGGCTTCGCGCCGCACAACGTCTATCCCTGCCGCTCGCCCGGCGACGCCGCGGACGGCGGCGACCGCTGGATCGCCATCACCGTCACCAGCGACGCCGAATGGCGCGCGCTTCGCGCCGAGATGGACTCGCCGCCCTGGGCCGACGCCTCGCTCGACGAAAACGCCGCCCGCCTCGCCCGGCAGGACGAGATCGACGCGGAGATCGCCGCCTGGACCCGCGATCAGGACGACTACGACCTCTTCCACCGGCTGCAAGCGGTGGGCGTCCCGGCGGCGCC
>JAPOXB010000163.1 GCA_026707335.1 Chloroflexota bacterium | reverse complement strand
GATGCCGCCGCGCGAACAGCCGCGGCAGGTGGAGCGTCCGCTTGAGCCACCCGTGGCCCAGGAACGCGACGTAGTCCAACTCCCCGTCCACCACCGACGCCTCGGCCGTGATGTAGGCCAGCGCCCCGTAGTTGCGCGTGTTCCCCACGACCAGCATGGATCCGTGCACCCGCTCCGCCGTCGCCCCGTCGAGCGCCAGGTCGATGTAGAAGCCGGGATAGCCCCACGCCGTCCGCAGCCCGGCCCAGATGTACGCCAGCTGGCCGACGCGCCGCTTGAGCGCGGGGTTGACCGTCGCCACCGACTCGGCGTCGAAGCCGAGGCTCGCCATCAGCAGGAAGCGGCGACTGTCGCCGGCCGCCTCTCCGTCTCCGAACGCGATCCGACCCAGGTCCACCGGCTGCAGCGCGGCGTCGAGTTGCGAGCGGATCGCCGCGGCGGGACTGCGGCGCGGGATCCCGGCCTCGCGCGCCCAGACGTTCGCCGTTCCGCCTGGGACCACCCCCACCGCCGGGGCCGCTTCGGCCGCCACGCCGTCGAGCCCGTTCAAGACCTCGTTGAGGGTTCCGTCGCCGCCGCAGGCGAAGATCAGATCGACACCCGTGCCGTGGGCCTCGCGGGCCAGCGATCCGGCGTGCCCTGGGCGCTGCGTCCAAACCAGTTCGGCGTCGATCCCGGCTTCGGCCGCCAGCGTCTCGACGGCGCTGTCGAGCCGCTTGCCGGCGGCGAGCCCGCGCGCGCCCGGGTTCGCGATGAACAGGACGCGCCGTCCGGGCATGACACCTTCCTCCACGGGTCTTGCCGCGCGCGGCATCGTTGACCGGCCCCCGGCCGGACGGCATCATGCGCGCGCAACGGGGCGCGCGCCCATCATCGCGAGCCCCCACGATATCCGGAAGTCGGCGCAGGACGCAGGCCCCCTCCGGCACGGAGGCGGCGGGGGACCAGGAAGGGGACGCGCGCATGGCGAAGTCGCTGGGCTGGGTACGGTTCGACCACTACTCGATCGCGGCGCCGGACGCGGAGCAGGCGATCGCGTTCCACGAGAAGCTGTTCGGGCTGGAGCGCGACCACGTCTTCCGGTCGCCCAGCGAGGGCTTCCGCGGCGCGCTGCTCAACATGCCGGACGGGCAGGGCCAGGTGGAGATCCTGGCCCCCTTCGGCGACGACTCCTTCGTGCAGGACTTCCTGGACAAGCGCGGGCCGGGCCTGCACCACATCACCATCGAGGTGGAAGACATCGACGCCGCGGTCGAGTATCTGCGCGACGAGTTGGGCATCGAGCCCTACCGCGGCATCTGGTCGGACGGCCAGTGGCGTCAGACCTTCATCCACCCGCGCGACACCGGCGGCATCCTCTACCAGCTCTTCGAATGGCTGCCGGGCCACGGCCCGGACAACCCGCTGACGGACTTCGGGCCCGCGGAGTAGCACACTGGCGGGAGCGACGACGCCACGGCGCGCCCGGCCCGGCGCGCGGAGACGACCATGGCGCAGGCCCAGTCCCCGTCCACGACGCCCCCGGAGCCGACGATGGTCGACGGGAAGTTCGTGCCGACCCGCGACGTGCCCTTCAGCGAAGCGCTGGACGCGATGATCGCCGAGGTGCGCGCCGGCAACGCGCCCAACCTGGGTCGCTTCTGCGGCTACTGCTACACCCCGCTCGAGGCGGGCCGCCGGGTCTGCCCCACCTGCGACACGTCCGCCGATGACGTCCCCGCGCGCGACAAGATCTCCCGCACGGTCGCGCAGGCATACACCGCGAAGCGCAAGCGCGAGGGCCGCTACGTCCACGGGGCCGCCTGGGCGGGCATCCTGCTGGGCACCGCGGTGTCGACCGGGCTGATCGTGATCCTGCCCGACTGGACCAAGATCTTCGCGATCATCTTCCTCATCGTGGGTTCGTACTACATCGCCTCGTACCTGGGCAACGTCGCGATCCAGGACTACGCCTACCGGCGCGGGCTGCGGCAGTTCTCCGCCGCCTGGCAGGACTTCCTGGCCCTGCGCGCCCAGGGCGCGACCGACGAGGAGGAGCCCCCGGAGCTCGACTCCTGACGCGCCCCGCGCCCGCCCGGCCTACAGCTTGACGGCGCAGCCCCCATCGACGTTGATGATCTCGCCGGTCAGGAACTTGGCCTCGTCGGAGGCGAGGAAGAGCACGACGTTGGCGACGTCCTCGGGCAAGCCGGGCTGCTCCAGGATCTGATGCATGTCGAAGCCGCGCTTGAACCAGTGCTCGCCGGTGTCCGGGTTGGTCGCGCCGGGGGTGAGGACCTGTCCGGGGCGCACGCAGTTGACGCGGATCTTGTGGCGGCCGCCCGCGCCGGCCGTCCAGCGGGTGAACGCATCGACGCCGGCCTTGGCCGCGTAGTACGACGCCGCGGCCGTCCCCGGCCCCAACTCCTGCTGCGCCTGGCTGAAGCCGCGCGTCGCGGCCAGCGACGACATGTTGACCACGGCGCCGCCGCCGCGGGCGATGAGGTGCGGCCAGACCGCCCGCGACATGAGGAAGGTGCCCGTGAGGTTGACGCCGATGATCTCCGCCCAGTTCTCCTCCGACTCGTCGGGGAACGCCGCGCCGGAGCCATAGCCGGCGTTGTTGAAGAGCACGTCGATGCCGCCGTACGTATCGACGGCCTGCGCCACGGCGGCGTTCACCGAGGCGCTGTCGGAGACGTCGCAGCGCACGAAGGTGGCCTCGCCGCCGGCGGCCCGGATCGCGTCCTGCACCGCGACGCCCTGCTCCTCGCGCCGCGCCATCAGCGCGACGCGGGCGCCCTCGCGGGCGAACGTGTGGGCGGTCGCCTCGCCGATACCGCTGTTGCCGCCGGTCACGATCGCGACACGGCCATCGAGTCGTCCGGGCATGGGATGTCCTTTCGGATGCGAAGGAGGGGTAGGCGGGGAGGATAGCGGCTCGCGGCGGCCACGGTCATCGCGAGCCCGGCCGGCGCGGCGCCGGCGCCGGGTCGCTCAGGCGCTGGAGAGGCTCTTGCGCTTGTTGCTGACGAAGTCGACCAGGATGTACTCGCCCAGTTCATCCGGCGTCGTGTAGAACACCCGGCCCCGGTTGATCCGGGCGACGCGGGAGACGAACTCCTTGAGGTAGTAGTTGCGGTCCAGCATGAAGATGTTGATCACGATGTCCTTCTTCGTGCAGTTCTGGACCTCCTTGAGCGTCTCCCGGATCGTCATCTGGCTGGGCGGGTACGAGAAGTGGCTCACCCCGTCCTGCAGGTGCGCCGTGGGCTCCCCGTCGGAGATCATGATGATCTGGCGCGTGCCCACCTTGTGCTTGGCGAGCAGGCGCTGGGCGATGAGCAGCGCGTGGTGCATGTTCGTGCCCAGCACCGTCTCGTCCCAGCGCGCGTAGGGGAGGTCCTCGGTCTTGAGCTCCCGCGCGTAGGCGCTGAAGCCCACCAGGTAGAGGCTGTCGCGGGCGTACTTCATGCGGATGAGGTTGTTGAGCGCCAGCGCGACCTTCTTCGCCGCCTGGAACGACCCGCGCAGCGCCATCGACCAGGAGAGGTCGAGCATCAGCACCGTCGCCGTCTGCGTGAGCGTCTCGGAGCGATAGACCTCGAAGTCGTCCGGCGCCAGCGACACGGGCACCTGCGGCCCCTCGCGGTACATCGAGTTCATCAGCGTCTGCCTCAGGTCGAGGTGGAACGGGTCGCCGAACTCGTAGCGCTTGCTGTCGTCGGCGCGCTCCCCGTAGCGCCCGAACTCCGCCACGTTGTGCTTGCCGAAGTCCTGCCGCTTGAGGTTGGCGTAGATCTCCGCCAGCGCCCCCTCGCCGATCTTGCGGTTGCCGCGCGGCGTCAGCTCCCAGGTGGCGCCCTTCCGGCGGATATAGCCGGCGTCCTCCAGGATCTGCAGCAGCTGCCGCAGTTGCTCCAGCGTCTCTCGCGCCTCCTCGCCCAGCAGTTCCTCCAGCTTGTCCGCGTCGATCTCGTCTAGGTCGCCGCCGTACTGCGTGCGCTCCAGCTGGCGCTCGACCTGGTCCATGTCCTGCATCTCGCCCATCAGGCGCATGGCCGCCTGCAGGTCCAGCTCCTCACCGCCGCGGAACGGATACTGATTGCGCAGGTCGCGCATCGGCATCAGCGCCTCCAGGTTCGACGCGAGTTCCGACAATTGCTGCTGCATCCCCGGATCGCCCAGCCGGTCGGCGACGAGGTCCTGCAACTGCTGGCGCATGCCGCCCGGCAGCGAGTCCATCAGGTTCTGCATCGCCGCCGCCTGCTGCTGCATCTGCTGCAGCAACTCGTCCAGCGACTGCGGGGGGTCGTCCCCGAACAGATCGCCGTACTTGTCCATGAACGCCTCGAAGTCCGGCTCCTCGCCGGACAGACGCTGCTGCATCATCGCGTTCAGGTCGCGGATCATCTCCTGCATCCGCTCCATGTCCTGCGGCGACATGTCCTGGATCGACTGGGACATGTCCTTGAAGAAGGCGTTGAGCATCTGCTGGCGCAGCGAGTCCACCAACTCCTGGTACTTCTGCGCCGCCTCGGGGTTCATGAACTCGTAGTCCTGCAGCGCCCGCATGCGGCCCGGCGCGTCGTCGGGCAGATCGTCCAGCTGGGCCTGCTTCCGCTCGACGATCGCCCGCAGCATGTCGCCGAACTCGGAGGGCGCATCGGGCGCGCCGGCCTGGGGCGACCCGCTCCCCGCTTCCCCGCCCTCGGACTCCCCCGCCCGCTCCGACGACGCGTCGCCGCCGGCCTCGTCGGACCCTGATTCCCCATCGGCGGGCGCGGGGGAGGGCGCGGGCGGCGGCCCGGCCTCCTCAAGCCGCTCGTCCAGCGTGTCGCGCTCCAGATCGACGATCTCGTCGATCTGCCGCTGGATGTCGTCGAACACCGAGCCCAGGTCGAAGCGATCGAGCGCCTGCCGACGCTGCTGGCGCAGCCGCTGCAGCAGGTCGCGCAGACCCTGCCGGCGCATCCCCGCCGGCGAGCGCATGCCGCGCTGCATCAGGTTGCGCAGCGCGTGCTGCAGGTCGCCGAAGTTCATCAGGTCGTCGGTCAGGCCCGAGAGCACCTCGTCGGCGTCCAGCTCGGCGACGTCCTGGCTGCCGTCCCAGCGGCTGTAGCGATAGCGGAGCGCCATGACGCCTCCCATGCGCGCGGCGGCGGCGAGCCGCTCAGCCCCGGTACTGGATCCGCGCGCCCACCTGGTCCTTGTTGAGGCGCTTGTTGAGGTGCAGCCCCTCCAGCACGAACTCCACGGCGGCCGCCAGGTCGGCTGGGTCTTCGCCGACCTGCAGGGGCTGCAACGCTTCGCGCAGTCCCTCCACCGACGTCAGCAGGGCCGGGTAGTCGGCCGCGGGGACGCCTTCGCCCACCTCCACCGACGTGCCCGTCTTGAACACCGCCACGACCTCCTCCAGGTCCACGACGTTGAAGCGCCGGTTGAACACGGCGGCGACGCCGCCCTGCAACATCTTCTCCAGGACCTGCGCGTCCTTGTCGTCGTCGACCGTCTCCATCTCCATCTTGCCCTGGATCGCGGGCAGCACGTGCGGCAGGTCGCTGACCCGCGGCACGACGTGCGATTCCTCCAGCGAGATCGCGCGACGCACGGCGTTGGCGACCAGCGTCTCCATCGCCGCGATGGACGCCCGCACCGACACGCCCGAGCGCTGGCTGATGTCGGGGCTGCGCCGCGCCAGCCGCGTCACCTCGGCGACGACCTCCTCCATGTAGGCGGGAACGTCGACGCGCAGTCCCTCGACCGCGATCGGCGAGGTCTCCTGGCGCATGATCGCGATCTCGGTCTCCACCAACTCCGGGTAGTGGGTGCGGATCTGCGCGCCGTAGCGGTCCTTGAGCGGCGTGATGATGCGGCCGCGGTTGGTGTAGTCCTCCGGATTGGCGCTGGCGACGATCAGGATGTCCAGCGGCAGCCGCACCCGGAAGCCGCGGATCTGCACGTCGCGCTCCTCCATGATGTTCAGCAGCCCTACCTGGATGCGCTCCGCGAGGTCCGGCAGCTCGTTGATGCAGAAGATGCCGCGGTTGGTGCGCGGCACCAGCCCGAAGTGGATCGTGAGCGCGTCGGAGAGATAGCGCCCCTCCGCCACCTTGATCGGGTCCACCTCGCCGATCAGGTCGGCGATGGTGATGTCCGGCGTGGCCAGCTTCTCGCCGTAGCGATCCTCGGCCGCCAGCCAGCGGATCGGGGCGTCGTCGCCCTGCTCCTCGATCAGGCGTTGCCCCTGCTCGGAGATTGGCGCGAACGGGTCCTCTGGGATCTCCGGGCCGTCCAGCACCGGCGCCCACTCGTCGAGCAGCGAGACCAGGGCGCGGATGATGCGGCTCTTGGCCTGCCCGCGCTCGCCCAGCAGGATCATGTCCTGCCCGGCCAGGATCGCGTTCTGCAGCGCCGGCAGCACGGTCTCGTCGTAGCCCTGGATGCCGGGGAAGAGCGGCGCGCCCTCGCGCAGCCGCGCCACGAGGTTCTCCCGCATCTCTGCGCGCAGCGGACGCGGGCGGTAGCCGCCGGCGCGCAGCGCCCCCAGCGTCGTCGGACGGGGCGCGGCGTCGGTCGGAGTGTCGGCGGGAGTGGCCACTGCCGGGTCCCTTCGGCGCGCGGCGGCATCCGCGCCTGGCTCGCGGCCCGGAGCCGGCGATCAGCCTTCCGGGCTGAGGACCCGCAGCGCTTCATCACGCGTGAAGCGGGGGAGTGCGCGGGGCCCCGTTGACGCCCGGAGTATAGCGGGTCGGCCCGGGCCGCCCTGCGAGGCGGTGAACCGGCCGATGCGGCACGCGGACTCCCCCGCGGCCCGCAGCCGCGCCACGAACGCATCCGCCTCCCGCTCCGCCACCGCCGCCAGCAGGCAGCCCGACGCCAGCAGCCCCCGCCAGTCGATCCCCAGCGCCTCCGCGACCGCGGCCGTCAGCGGGTGCACGAGCGTCTCCGCCTCATCGACCTCGACCCCCAGCCCGGCCGCGAGCGCCATCTCCCCGCAGGCCGTCGCGACCCCGCCCTCCGTCGGATCGTGCAGGCTGTGCAACCCCGGCGCATCCCAGGCGGCCCGCGCCATCCCCACGACGCTGATTCCCGGGTCGTCGGCCAGCGCCGCCGCGGCGGCGATCGTCGCCGGGGCCAGGCCCGCCCGCCGAAGCGCCCCCGGGGTCTCGGCCGCCAGCAGCGCCGTCCCCTCGATCGCGGCCGGGCCGATCTGGACCAGCGCGTCCCCTGCCGCGATCCGCGTTGGCGCGTAGAGCCGATCGAGCGGCACCTCGCCCACCATCGTGCCCGCCACCACCAGCCGCGACACCGCCTCGCTCACCTCCGTGTGCCCCCCGGCGAGCGTCGCGCCCACCGCCGCGCAGGCCCGCCGCAGCCCGTCGAACAGGGGCTCCAGGACGGCGGCGTCGCCATCCGGCGGGAGCAGCACCGTGGCGAGGAACCAGCGGGGCTCGGCCCCCAGGCAGACGACGTCGTTGGCATTGACGTGCATCGCCGCCTGCCCGACCCGGGCCGCATCGGACGCGACTGCCGGGCCGGCGAAGGTGATCGGCGAGCACGAGGTAGCGATCGGGCAGGCGGATGGCGGCGGCGTCCCGGCCGGCGCCCGGTCCCAGCGCCAGGGCGCCCGCGGCGGCATCCGCAGCGGTGGGCGGGGATGCCGCCGACGCCAGCAACGCCTCCAGCAGTCCGGGGTCGAGCTTGCCCGTGCGCACGCCGTCTCCCTCCCCGTCCGACCGATCGCTCGCTATGCGAAGCGCGACCATCCTACGCCCTGGCGTGCGCCGGCCCCTCGATCGCCCCGCCGAGTAGCCGGGGGGCGGAAGCGTGGGTAGGCTCCGGGCGTCACGCGCGTCGGCGCGCGCGACGAGTGCATTCCACCACGGGGGCGCGGTGCCGGAATCGATCCACAGCTTCGCGGAGGTCGGCGTCGCCCAGACGCTCGACTGGCTGCGGCGCCAGCGCGGCGTCGCGGCCGAGCTGCGGGAGTTGTCGTCCGCCGAGGGCGTCGGCTTGGCCCGGCTCGCCCTGCCGGACGATCGCGGCGCCGCCCTCGCGGTCGTGCCCCTCTTCACTCCCGACGCGGAGACCGACGCCCGCTGCGCGGCCCTCGCGCACGCCCTCTCGGACGCCGCCGGCGCCGACCTCGACGGGCTGGTCCTCTGGACGCCGCCCGGCGCGCCGATCCCCGCTCCGGACGACGACGCCGCGCTCCAGCGCATCCGCGAGGCCGCCGCCGGGCTCGCTCCGGGCGACCGTGCCGAGGTGGGCTTCCCCGTCACGCTGGGCATTCGCAAGGTCGGCGACGAGGGCTCCTACCTCAGCGTCCAGGGCGGGCTGTCGCCGCACTGGGCGCGCTTCACCAACCAGGTGTTCGGGCAGTTCCAGCTCGACAGCACGGCCCTGCATCGCCTCCCGCAGGACCCGGACAAGGTCACGCAACTGGTCGACTTCCTGGTGCTGGTCGCGAACGGCATCCGCACGGCCGGGAACACGACCACCGCCCCCGCCGAGGACACCTGGAGCCTGCAGCGGCTTCCCGGACTGGCCGGTCCGCGGGTCATCGCCGCCGCGCCCGCGGCCGAACCCGAGCAGGGCGGTCCGGTGCGCAAGGCGCTCCGCGCCGGGACGCGCGCGGCGATCACGGAACTGGAGCGGTTCCCGGCGAGCGTGCGGCTGATCACGTACGTCGGCGTCTTCCGCGCCATTCAGGAGGAGACGGCCTCGATCGCCCTGCGCGGCCTGGACCCCGCCAGCTTTGCTCACTTCGACGTCGCCTGCCTGGTCGCGGACGCGGAGTTGCGCGTGCTGTTCGGCCCCACGCCGGAGTCGCGGCTCGGCTGAACCGGCGGCGCCGGGGCGACGATGCGGAACTAGCGGGGGCGGGCCTTGATCGCGGAGCGACGGCGGCGGCGCGCGGCGCGGCGCTCCGCCTGGCGCTGCTTCTCGCGGTTCGAGATGAAGTGCCGGCGCCGGCGCGCCTCCTGCAGAACCCCGTCGCGCTGGACCAGCTTGTTGAAGCGGCGCAGGAGGGCCTCGCCGTCCTCACCATCCTTGCGCGTGACCTGCAGCACTCGGGCACTCTCCAGAAACAACGCCGCCCACCGGCGGCGCGCGGTCGCGTGAACGGCGAAACGGTAACACCCCCGACCGGGGGCGGCAATCAAGCGCGGCGGGAAGCCAACGAGCTGCAGCGGCGCGGCGAGTCGGCGGGACGGCCCCTTAAACGACAACAGCCCGGGGGTCGCTCTTGGGCCTTCGGCCGAAGCCCCTGAGCGCCCACCGGGCTGAGCGTGGAGTGCCCGACGTCCCTGCGTTTCGCCGGGGATCGACATCCATCCCCATCGAAACGGAGGGCCGATGGCCGGGGCGCCGGATAGGCGGCACAGCGACGGATCTCCAGTCCGTCTCTCAAGACCCCAGGCGGCTCCCGGCAGATTCGGTCCTCACGGACCCCAAGTGCCGGGACGGCCGGTTCGCGGTCGCTGGCTGGAGGCGCTATCTCGGCTGCAGCCGACACCCCCGGGCCTTGCTCCGCGTCCCGGGCGGATGCATGCCACATCCGCGTCCTGGGCCGCTTGCCCCTCGGGACTCCAGTCCGGGCTTGCGCCGTTCCTGAAGCCAGCAACAAAGTAGCACCCTCGAAAATCCCCGATCGTGGTGATCCAGAGGGTTCTCGGGAGATAACGCGAGCTTGGAAGCTGAATGATGGCGGCGTGCATAGTTCGATAGCGGTGGTCGCTACAGCATCGATGCGGACGCGATCGGTCATCTTCTGTCGATGAGCGAGGGACCATTTCCGGTGGACGAGCCGCCATGCCCCGGTGCAGAGGCGGGGGACAAGCGGTGCACGCATCTCGCGCGACGCCCCGCCGCGGCGGTTCAGACGTCGAAGCCCAGGTAGCGCAGGAAGCCGGGGCGGGTCTTGCGGCCCTTGCGACGCCGGTTCCAGCGCTGCACGTCGTCCAGGTACGCGTCGGACTGGCGCTGGTTCCAGCGCGCGACCGCCACCAACTCGCGCCGGCTGATGCAGCCGTCCCAGTCGTGCGGGCACTCGACGATGTCGCTCAGCGCGATGAACTCCAGCGCGCCCCCGGCCGACACCTCGAGTTCGAACGGGTGCTCGCGACAGGTCACGGGCCGGTGCTCGTAGATCGTGCAGCGGTCGGCATCGTCGAGGAAGACGCAGGCGCCGCCCTTGCGGTGCCGCAGCGTCATGGCCGCCCGGCCGCCGCTGAAGCGGATCCACCAGGGGCTGCGCTTCTCGAGCGCCACGTCCTCCTCGGGCACGAAGCGCACGAACTCCGACACGGGCCGCCCCGCCTCCCGCTCGATGCGCCGCACGTCGTCCTCGGTGATGAGCACGTGCGTGCGGCGGCAGCAATTGCCGCAGCCGGTGCAGCGAAAGTTCAGGTAGCGCTGCCAGTCGTCGCCCGCGCCGGGGCCGGCCATACGTCACTCCTGCCGCGCAGCCTATCGTCCGCTGCGGCGGCAGGCGGTAGCCTCAGGCGGCAGTTCGAATATCTCGCGCCGTCGCGGCGGGCGCCGGCGGCGGCGCCCCCGTTACTGAAGCCACAGTGCAGGAGAATGCGATGTCCTGGGAACCCGAAGTCGAAGAGATCCGGCGACGCCACGAACTCGCGGCCGGCATGGGGGGACCGGAGGGCATCGCCCGGCAGCGGCGCCGCGGGAAGCTCACCGTCCGCGAGCGCATGGACGGCCTCGCCGACCCCGGCTCGTTCCAGGAGTTCCGCAGCTTCATGGGCACCGGGACCTACGACGAGGACGGGCAGCTCACCTCGTTCATGCCGAGCGGAAGCGTCGAGGGCACGATGCGGCTCAACGGGCGCAAGGTCGTCGTGTCGGCCGGCGACTTCACGGTGCGCGGCGGCTCGGGCGGCAGCGGCGAGGGCATCGGCCAGGAGATCCGCGCCAGCGACCGCGCCCGCCGCTGGCGCCTGCCCTACGTCCGCCTGCTCGACGCCGCCGGCGGCAGCGTCGCCCACTTCGAGGAGATCGGCCGCACCTACCTGCCCGACGGCAACGAGTGGTCGCGGCACTCGGTCGCGCTGCTTAGCGAGGTGCCCGTCGTCTCCGCCGTGATGGGGTCGGTGGCCGGCCTGCCCGCGGTCGACGCCTGCCTCGCGCACTTCAACCTCATGGTCTCCGGCATCAGCCAGCTCTTCCCCGGCGGCCCGCCCGTCGTCAAGGCCTCGCTCGGCTACGACATCACGAAGGAGGAGCTGGGCGGCGAGGACGTCCACATCCACGGCGGCTCGGGATCGGTCGACAACCTCGCCGAGTCGGAGGACCACGCCTTCGCCATGATCCGCGACTTCCTGGGCTACCTGCCGCCCAGCGTCTGGGAGATGGCCCCGCGCCAGGAGATCGGCGACGACCCCGCCCGCCAGGACGAGTGGCTGCTGGAGGCGGTGCCGCGCAACCGCCGCCGCCCCTACAACGTCCGCAAGATCATCAACAGCGTCGTCGACGAGGGCTCCTTCTTCGAGATCGCGCCGTTCTACGGCAAGGCGCGGGTCACCGGCCTGGCCCGCATCGATGGCTACCCGGTCGCGGTGATGGGCAACAACCCGCTGCAGCAGGGCGGCGCGACCGGCCCGCAGGAAGGCGACAAGGTGATCCGCCTGCTCGCCCTCTGCGACACGTTCCACCTGCCAATCATCTCCTTCGCCGACGAGCCCGGCTTCCTGGTGGGGTTGCAGTCGGAGTTGATGGGCATCGAGCGTGCCGGCGCGCGCCTGGTCGCCGCCGTCTGCGAGAGCCGCGCGCCCTGGCTGACCATCGTCGTGGGGCAGTTGTTCGGCGTCGCCGGGCAGTGTCAGCACCGCGCCACCGGCATGTTCGAGCGCTTCGTCTGGCCGTCGGCCTCGTGGGGATCGATGCACATCGAGGGAGGCACGCGCGCCGCCTACCGGCGCCGCATCGACGAGGCCGACGACCCGGCCGCCGAGGAGCGCCGCATCGAGGCGATGCTCAAGTCGCTCGCCTCACCGTTCCGCACGGCCGAGAATTCCGGGCAGGAGATCATCGACCCGCGCCGGACGCGCCCCCTGGCCGCCGAGTTCGTCCGCGACGCTCAGGCCATCCTGCGCGACCAACTGGGGCCGCCGCCCGCGCCGTACCGGCCTTAAGCACCTGCGGGCTGGGTGTGCCTCATCTGCCCGCCGCCGCCTCGGCCGCCGCGGGCGTGACCGCCTCGTACGTGTCGAAGTAGCGCGCCGCGGTCCCCTTCTGGTTCTCGTAGATCGAGCCCCCCTTGGGCGCCGGCGGCAGTGGCAACTGCACCGGCACCGCCGCCAAGCGGGGCCGGAGCGTCGGCTCGCCCGTCACCATCTGCGCGTTGAACGCGGCCAGATCGAAGGCGGGGCCGACACCGCCGGTCAGCGGCCAGGCGTCGGCGGCCGTGTAGCCGTAGAGCAGCAGCCGCCGCGGATGGTCGGACCGGTTCAGCGACGACCCGTGCACGGTGCGCACGTGGTGCAGCGTGATCGTCCCCGCCGGGCCGGTGAGCGCCACCGCCTTCTCGAAGTCCACCTCCCGCGCGCGGGGGTCCATCGCGCCGCAGAAGTAGCCGCCGGCGTGGTGGTCGTAGGCGGGGCCGGTGTGGCTGCCCGGGATCACCAGCAGCGGACCGTTGGCCTCGTCGCAATCGTCCAGCAGCATCCCCACCTCCAGGACGTCGTCGTTCGTGTGGGGATAGAACGCCCAGTCGGTGTGCCACTCGACGGGCGCGCCGTACTCCGCGTGCTTCATGTTCATCTTGCCGTGGTGGAAGCGGATGTCGTCGCCCAGCAGCGGCCGCAGGATCGCGCAGATCGTCTCGCTGGCCATCAGATCCTTGAACACCGGAGAGGCGTTCACCGGGTCCTTGATCCGCCGCACGCGCGGCGCCTCCGGCGTGTGCGAGTCCTCCAGGTCGTAGCGCGAGTCGCTCTCGGTCAGCGAGGCCGCCTCCGCCACGATCCGGTCCGTCTCGGCGCGCATCGCCCGCA
>JAPOXB010000191.1:10533-13183 GCA_026707335.1 Chloroflexota bacterium | reverse complement strand
CAGCGCCGCCAACCCGGCCACGCCGCCGGCGATGAGGAAGATGCGGATCAGATCGGCGGCGCTCTCGTCGCGGCGCTCGAGCGATCGGAACGCCTGCACGTAGCCGATGGCGTCGCCGGCCAGCGAGACCCGTTCGGTGCGCACGCGGATCCTCTCCCGGCCCAGATCGACCGTGCGCAGATCGAGGCCGTCCCGCTCGGCGATGCGCACCGCCCGGCTCAGCGGCCGGGTCGTCGCGCTGAGCGTGCTCTCCAGCAGACGTCCGTCGAGGTCCAGCAGCAACTGATGCGTCGGCGCCGGGGCGTGCTCCGCCAACTCGCGCAGCGCGCCCTCCGCCGACTCGTGCTCCGCCCCTTCGTGCGACTCGTCGTCGTCATCGTCGTCGTGGCCGTCGCGCTCCCCCTCCGCCGCGGCGGCCGCCGCGGGCTGCACGGCCGGCAGCGGCGCGTCGGCGCCCGAAGCGACGATGCGCCCCAGCCGCGGCGCCGCCGCCAGGACGTCGTCGCGCAGCGCCGAGTCGACCTGGTCGTCCAGGCGCTGCGTCATCAGCACGACGACCAGCGCCGCCACCGTCGCCAGGACGAGCAGCAACAGACCGGCGTACCAGGCGGTGAGCCGCAGCCGCGCGCGGGTGAATTCGCTCCCGGAGCGGCGCCGAAGCCGGGGGCGGCCGATCACGGGGACTCGTCGAGCCGGTAGCCCATGCCCCGCACGGTGCGAATCATGGCGCTGGCGGGGCCCAGCTTGCGGCGCAGGTAGCGGACGTACGTCTCCACGATGTTCGACGCCCCGTCGTAGTCGTACGACCACACTCGATCCAGGATCTGCGTCCGCGACAGCACGACGCCCGGGTTGCGCAGGAAGAGCTCCAGCAGGGCGTACTCCCGCGCGGTCAGTTCCACCGGCCGCCCCGCGACCGACGCCCGGCGGGCCCGCGTGTCGAGGGCGAGCGGGCCCGCCCGCAGCGTCTCCGACGGCGTCACGCTCGGCCGCCGGCCCAGCGCCCGCACGCGGGCCAGCAGTTCGGGCATCGCGAAGGGCTTGACGAGGTAATCGTCCGCGCCGGCGTCCAGTCCGCGCACCCGGTCGTCGACCGTGCCGCGGGCGGTGAGGAGCAGGATGGGGGTGGCGTCGCCGCGCTCGCGCCGCCCCGACGCGACCTGGAAGCCGTCCCGTCCGGGCATCATCACATCCAGGATCGCGAGGTCGAACCCGCCGCCCTCCAGGTGCGCGTCGGCTGCATCGCCGTCGCGCGCCCACTCCACGACGTGTCCCTCTTCACGCAGAACCCGGCTCACGAGGGCGCCCAGCGGTGCATCGTCCTCGGCGAACAGGATGCGCATGCCCCCATGATGGCCCACGGCGATGAGACGGGGATGAGAGGCCGGCCGAACGGCACCGCGAAGAACTCCTATCCCGCTCTCACGCGCTCCTCATCGGGCGGGCGCAGGCTGGGACCAGAGACCGGCGCGAACGCCGGTCAAGAAGGGAGCAGTCATGATTCGGGTATCGAGACGGCGGGGCGCGGCGGCGATTGTCGCGTTGCTGCTGGCGGCGATCGTGGCGTTGGGGGTCGCGGTGGCGACCGATGGCGATCTCGATCCGTTCGGCCATCACGGCGGCGAGGACAAGGACCTGCCGGGCCACGTGGACGGCCCCGACGGGGACGGCGACAGCGACCCGGCCGGCCATCACGGCGCCGGCGACGACGACGGCGATGACGGCGGCGACGGCCACGACGACGACGATGACGACGACGCCGGCGGCGAACATGAGGGCGGCGACAACGACGAATCGCACGACGACGACAACGACTGAGCGGCGGCGTCCGGGCGGGCGGCGGCGGCCGTCCCCCGGACGCCCCAGCCTTTAGCATGGTGATCCCGATCGGGGGCCGATCCGGCGGCCCCGCGATCGCCGAGGAGCACCATGCCCGGCTACGACTTCCTGCTCTACAACGTCTCGGATCGCGTCTGCAGCATCACGTTCAACCGGCCCGAGAAGCGCAACGCCCTCAACACGCAACTCCTGGAGGAGCTCGACGACGCCCTCGACGTGGCGGAGAGCGACGATGAGGTGCGCGTGGTGCTGTTCAAGGGGGCCGGCGCCGCGTTCAGCGCGGGCTACGACCTGCGCGACAACCCCTACACCGTGCCGCCCGCCGGCCAGGAGCGCTGGCGCCTGAACGACGCGGGCCCCGCCCTGCGCAAGATCAGCAATCGCTACCTGCGCATCTGGTACTACCCCAAGCCCACCGTCGCGCAGGTGCAGGGGCCGGCGCTCGCGACGGGCTGCTACTTCCAGATGCTCTGCGACATCGCCTTCGCCGCCGACACGGCCACCTTCGGGCATCAGGCGCAGCGCGTCGGCGGCGTCACCAGCCTGCCGCTGTGGGTGTGGATGCTGGGCATGCGTCAGGCCAAGTACCTGCTGATGACCGGGCGGCTGATCACCGCCAAGGAGGCGCAGAAGATCGGCCTCGTCACGCGCGTCTTCCCGGAAGCCGAGCTCGAGGGGGAGGTCGCCCGGCTGTGCGCCGACCTCTCGCGCCAGAATCCCCTGGGCGCCCAGTGGCTCAAGGACGCGATCAACGCCGACTACGACATGATGGGCTTGCGCGCCGCCTACCCCATGCACTACTCGATGAACA